>JBFHVL010000140.1:0-8905 GCA_041589565.1 Kangiellaceae bacterium
ACATAAGAAATGAATTTGGGATGGTTACTAAAACCATCCCGCTTCAAATCACCCTCGCTGCGAAGCCAACCAAGAACGAGTAAATTGAGTTATGATTAAAGCTTTTATAAATAATGGATTTATCGCAAGCCTGATCATAGCTGGCAACATAGCATTAGCAGAATCCTCCATAAATGTAGAAAAAAAATTATCACTTGCCTCAAACAAATTAAAAGAAGCCTGTTTCTATTTGCAACAGAACCAGCAAGTCATATTTTCTTTTAAAGCTTCCGACCCTATTAAATTTAATATTCACTATCATATCGATAAAGATATCTTTTACCCCATTGCCGAGCAGTTAACGCCAGCATTCAAACCCACAACCTTTACTGCCAGCTCGACTCAAAACTATTGCTTAATGTGGTCTAATCATCAGGCCACGCCCGTTAGCTTGAGTTTTAACATTCAATCAGTCGAGTAGTTAATCGTGCTGTCTTTAGTGATTTCTAAAATCAGACCAACGTTAGGCCATCCATTTTGGAAAATTTCAGCACTACTGAGTCTGACATTATTGTTCGTACTAACGTTAACCCCTAATATGGGTAGTGGTCAGCTATTTCCAAACAGTGATAAGCTTTTTCATTTCATCGCTTTTGCAGGCACCAGCTTTTTATTAATGACCGCTTTTGTACGCTGGAACCGATGGTGGATTTTTATTTTTATGGCCTGCCTCGGAATGGCAATTGAGTTGGCGCAGCTGTATTTAGTAAACCGTAGTTTCAGTTTATACGACTGGTATGCGGATATTGCGGGTTCTTTATGTGTCGCATTGTTTTTTCGAAGAAAAGCAGAAGATTAAAATCGCTATTTGATTTAGCAGAGGTTTGTTTGCTATTAAATTTGATATCGATAAATTAACCACAATTTATTCAGATCTCTGGCGAGATACGGACTCTTGGTTTTATCATCAAACAGACTCAAGCGAAGTGTTAGATTATGTTGTCTGGCGAATCGATAGGTTGCCGACAATAACCACTGATTACCCAAAGCATCGTGATCTTTCGATTGTTCAAACTGATGGAACGATGCGGCAAGTTTGATGCTTCGCTTTCGCCAACGCATACCGGCAGCCTGATTAATCAGCCCACCGCTTCCTGCGTTATATTGCCAATAGTGTCCATAGTAGTCCTGCGTATAGGAAAATGGCACGCGAAACCAATTATCGCCTCTCGACTCGGATTCCTGCTGCTTCATAAAAAATTCGGAGGCTCCTAAACCGATACCAGCTTCCAGAGAGTAAAAGAGCACATTGCTTTCAAGTGCATTATTTATTGGTTTCTGATAGGCCGCCTGCATTAACAGCTGATAATTAATTTGATCAGGTTTCTGCTGATAAACTAAATTAAAACCCAACGTTTGAGAGCTCTGTTGTGGTATGTCTTGATGTTCCAGATGCCAGATAAAACTGGTTAATTTTAAGTATTGCCAATCTTCTTGAATTAACTCCAATAAATGAAAATCTATGTCATGAGTACCCAACTGATTAACTGGACGCCGGCCATTAAGTGCAGCAAAGCGAATGTCTGCCTCGGAAAGCGACTCGTCCGCATGACTCCCATAGACACGGTGCACCTGATTAAAATAAGAATAACGAAGTCGAGACTGGCTGCCAAAACTCTTTTCAAACTGCCCGCCATCGAAAACCTGTTCAACTGGCCAGTCATCAAAATCACTGACTAATGCTTCATCAGTTAGCGAAAAGGACATGCGCCCGAAACGTGATAGCCACGCTTCATTTTCCCAGAGCACCGTCGCATGATTAATGCGCGTACTTTCTGGTGCCGTTATTTGCAGCTCACCATTATCCGTTACGCCGTCAAAATAACTATCGTTAAAGTGAGTAACCACATGATCCAGTGCAAAAGACAGGGTGAGCGAATGATTAACTTCTATGTCTAATGTTCCGCGAACCTTGGTTGCCAAAACTTCAGCTTTTCTCTTATCTTCAGAAAAATTTGCATACTGACTTTGTACTCCATAGCCCCACTGCCACTTAGTCTCGGCATAAGCAGAGGTACATATCATCACGCTCAAAGCCAAAAATAATCGAGCCGATTTATTTCTAGAATCTTGTCGCATTAAAGTCACTAATCAAGTGCTCCGTTTTTTATTATGAGCTTCTCGAGCTAAGCTTTTAAACTGAGTTTCTGATGTCTATGAAACTATATGATTAGTGACTTATACGCAAGTTTGCAAATAAAAATCGGTATTGGCAGACGTTAACCATTGGACGGCCTGTTGTTGTTTTATCATGCCGACAGTGGCCAAAAACCCGGACATTAAACAACTGGCATGATGTACCGAAATACTTTGATATATTTGCTCTACTGGATAACCCGTACGCGGAGAAATAATATGGCTGTAACTTCGACCATCTACCGTAAACTGACGTTCATAACTACCACTGGTTGCTACAGCACCGTATGCCACATCGATATATGCCGAAGGATGAGCAGAATCCTTTACATGGCTAATACCAACCCGCCAGGGTGAGTCACTTCGATTTTCGTCAATGGCGGCGATATCACCACCTAAATTAATGAGACCACTGCAGCAGCCTTGTTGGCGAGCAAAACGAACCAATTGATCCGCAATGTATTCCTTTACAAAGCCGCCAAAATCTAAAGAAAAGCCTTTTGGTAACCAAATTTTCTTTTGTCGCTTCGACCACCGCACAAAGTGCCATCCACAGCTGGCCAGCGCCTCAGCGACTTCATCATCGCTCGGTATTTTCGCCCGCTTAAAACTCCATAAATCAACTAACGCTTTCACACTGGGATCAAAATTTTTCTCGCTCACCTCGTAAGCCATGTCGACAAATTCAAGTAAATGACAGGTTTCTATATCAAGTTCACAACCTTTTACCTCTCCTGCTGTACGATTCATAGCACTCAGTAAGCTGTCCTCATTAAAACGCGAATACTTTGCAACATAAACTTCAATCTTTTTAAGCATGGGGTTAATCAAATGTGAAAAGGATATTGGCAATAAAAACTCACAAGGACAGGTCATAGCCACAAAAGAATGTTTTATATACTGTCTGTGCTGACATCCTCTGATATTAAAAGCGATACTCAAGCTCTACTCCCCATAAAGAGAAATTAACCAGTGCGGGATGAGCAGTCTGCGCACTTGAAGCGCCCCACTCCGCCTGTGACTGATAGTTCTGAATATTGGTAACCAAAAATACATTCGAAGTAACTTTCCAGCGCGCTTCGACTGCAAGCGCCATTGAACCATATGAAGATAAACGATAATCCATACTAAAATAATCTGTTTGTGGATTGCTAACTACGGTTTGGTAAAACTCAGCTTCACTTTGACTGTAGGCTCGTGCAGAAAAAGTAATCATCCAGTACTCATTGAACTCTATTGCAAGGTCGCCACTCAAAGTATGAGATTTTACTGACCAGTCATCCTGATAATATCGATATCTTCCATGCAATGATACTTTGGACTCTGGCCAATGTCGTGATGCGCCCGCTTCAATACCATAAGCACTTCGTTTATCCGGCCGGGCATCGAGCGGCGTTGCCAAATCAAACTGTTTATAAGGGTCAGTAAGAAAACCGTTGCTTTGCGTATAAAAAAATCCAAGGTCCCATAACGACACTTTACTTAATAAGTTTGACCAGGCAATGGAGAACCCTTTAGTATCTTTCGATTCCTGAATGACACGCGAATAAAACGCATGTTGTGTAGGCTCTATGGCATCGTCTGAATAATGTATCGAATAATCCAGAGAATTATTTTTTTGATTAAAATAAAAGGTTTGCCGCCATTTTACATAGCGCGCTTGATAGTCATCTTCGGTTGAGTAGCCTAGCAAAAAGCGATTGGTCAAATCTTGCTTTAACTGAATTGCCTCAACCTGAGTATCTCTTCGCTGTTCAAAAATAGTCGCTCCACTCATGGCCACTAAAACATCACCATTAGTGTCTTCAACATTAAACCAAGGTGATGCACCCGACATGGATTCAGCAAGATGATTAACATTGAGTTGCCAGTCACCATTAATTGGTACGAAAACATTTAGTTGACTGATTTTTATGTCATAACGATCAGTGTCGCCCTGAGCCAATTCGGCTGCTTTCATATTCGACTCTGAGTATTGCGAATGACGCAGCGTAACACTGGGTTTACCATCAGAGTTCTCGGCCAGCGCTGTTTGCCCAAGTAGCAGGGAACTCACAAAAGAAGATAGCTTAGCCAGTTGCTTTTGTTGTTCTTGATTCACATCTACTCCTTTCTGTTTTGAATAAAGATACCTAGAAGCGGCTCAAAAATATCGAGCGCATTTTTTTAGATAGCCCTTAGTTACATCCACAACCACCGGCGCTGGCCTGGCTACTGCCATAGCTACCTTCCTTACTAAAATATACATGGGTATTGAGTTGCCTTGATAGAATTGACACGGGTCGATTCATGCCATCGGCACTCAAGTATTGTCGCTCCCATACGGCTACCGGAGCCGACTGACAACCGCTCATAACCAGCACTATTCCCACCACTAAAAACCGCATAAGCATTACTCTTCACATCCCATTAACATAATCGCTAACTACTTTGTTTCAGCCACAGAAATTATCTATGCCCACAAACTGCACATACTCGGCAAATATTTCAAAGTCATCGGAATTACTTGGCAGTTGAGTTCCACCACCGTGACTGGTTCCACCACTGGGTTTATCCAGCACATATTGAAATCCTTCAATATTGATCAAGTTATCAATGTCGGCCTGAGTATCCACAGCGCTGGCATGAACCACCCAGCGCGCACCGTTGGCAGGCGCAGAGCCACCATCAACATGGCAGGTCATGCAGCGCGTTTGCAATATGGGAAAGACATTGTCGGCAAAATAGGTATCAGGATCGGCGTCACAAATGGAAGGCACGTTACCAGTAGGTGGTGGATTTGTTGTATTGCCACCACCCGAACTACTGCTCCCACCACAAGCAGACATTAAAAAGAGTGATGTTAAAATCACGATCATCAATTGAAACTGACGCATTGCTTTCTCTCCTGGTTAGCTCGTCTTGTCATTACTACGAGCCAACTCGAAGAAAGTTGCAAAATTTTTGATAACGAATTAATAAAAAATGATTTAATACAAAACTTTCGACTTACCAATCGTCGGCATTACCGTCGTGAAGTACTGTAACACCGCGCAACTGATCCATCTTGTCGTAGAGCTCATCCGGCATGGGATTATGCCGAACATCCATGTAGGTTACCGAGGCAAGTGGCTCTAATGCCAAATCTTCCAGTTGATTATCAAATAAAAATAATTTCTTTAGTTGCGAAACATTCTTGAAAACCACCTGTATCATTCGATTGTTATTGGCTTTTAGCTCTTCCAGAGCGGGTAATTCACTAAGAGTCATTTCCTTTAGTTCATTTCTAAACAAATAAAGCGTTTTTAAGCGTTCCAGTTTATTTAATGATACAGAGGTCAATCGGTTTGCCGCCAAATTCAAAACCTCGAGTTTTTCCGGTAATTTTTCCGGTAGTTGATCGATATCATTTTTATACAAAGATAATTGCTTCAGGTTGATTAGCTGCTCAATGCCACTCAGTGACCGAACGCCCCTGTCATGACACTTTAGAGATTCCAACTGTGTTGGCTCTTGATCACTTAGTTTTACCTGCTCGTCAATACAGGCACGTAATGCGGGATCTTCTATCTCAGTTGCAAATAAGCTCAGCGACAGAGTAACACCGATGATAAGGCTCGGTTTTAAAGACACTATTAGACTCAATATTTTCACGATGACACCCTGACACAAACACCACGAGCAATAATCTGCTCCGACGGTTCATCAATGGGAGAACCACCCGACTCTTCTACCGACAATATCAGTTTTTTCGCATCCTTGATCAGTCGCCAGTTCGCTTCAGATAACGATAAAGACTTTAAGTCTGTCTGTTGAATAATCGCTAATGAACGAATTTGGCCATCTGACCGTGACTCTGCCCATAGCTGTAAACTCTGTTGCTCCTTAAGTGTTAAGGCTTCCCACTGCAATAATAGCTTTCTATTGTCACCTTGAGTAATAGCCGTGAGTTGTGGTTCGCCCTGCTCGTCCAGCAGCACAGCAACGTAATCAACAGGAAATTCATTATTGAAGTCAGAAGAAGAAACGAATAGCACTGCCACCAATACAGTAACGAGTAGGGTTGCCACCAATGCAATGGGATTCCACCAGCTGACAGACTTACGACGTGTTACTTTAGTAATGCGCTTTTGAATTTGTGGCCAAATATCTTCAGCCAAAGGTCGTTGCTCCGAAAGATCCTGCATTAACAGCAACTCCTGCTCCCAGTAATTAACCTGTTGCAGCAAATCCGGCTCCTGTTGAATTCGCTTGTCAAACTCGGTGCGTGCCGAGTCTCGTAAGGTACCTATCACATATTCAAACGCCAGAATATTGTCATTCGAGCTCATACACCCGCGCTCCTTGAGCTGATGCAACTCATCAATTGCTCAACACCTCGCTTAAGCCATGATTTTATCGTGTTGACTTTGGTGCCAAACATTTTAGCCAACATTTCGCGAGAGTAACCTTGCAGATAAGCCAGTCGAATTGCCTGACGAGTGGAGTCGTTAAGCTGCGACATACAGTGGTGAAACAGGGTTTGCTGCTCTTGACTGAGCAGCTGCTGTTCCGGCGTATTATCGGTAGATGTAAGACGACTTTCCAAACTGTCAGTCAGCTCGCAGGTTTTTGCTTCTTTACTCAGACGATCAAGCGCTCGATAACGGGCAATGGTAATAATCCATCCAATGGCCTGCCCTTTATCCAGCGTAAACTGATCCGCATTATTCCAAATCTGAACATAAGCGTCCTGTAACACATCGCTGCACATGGACTCATTTTTAACCAACTTGAAAACGATATTATTCAATAAAGGCGCCGTTAATTGATAAAGCTCTTGGAACGCCTGATTGTCTTTAAGCGCACACCGAGCGATTAAATAGTTAAGCTTTTCAAATTCTTTCATTTTGTTATTGGATACACCCACCTTTTGATTTATACGGGTCAATTACCTTAAAGTTGCATTTTGATCTGAAATGGAATGATACGGCACTGCCATAAGCCTAGATAAATTCAGACTTAAATGCCAATTGGGAAGGAGAAATGAGCAGCTGTGCCTTATTACTAAAACACAGCCAGATTTAGGATGAAAGACGGTTGTAGCTTCAAGTTAGCTCTGGTTGCCACCAGTAGCAATAGAATCGGTCTGACAAAGATTGTTTACACAACTGAATAATGGTTTTGGTGCAACCACGCAAATCCCCAGACGGCCGCTAGACTCGTTATCTTTTTTAGCCAACGCATTATATTTACTCACTAACGATAGTAATTTGGACTCAACTCCATTGGCAACCGAGTACACTCGGTACTCATCGGGGCCACCACAAGGTCTTGCTCCAAGTCCTACAAGCTTGCAGTCGCTATCCGCTGCACACTGAAGGTTTTGACCGATCAAAGACTCAATATTGCTTCGTAGTTGCTCAGGGCTAGATTTTGACGACTGAGCGCTTACATCGGCTTCAATGACTTGAGAGGCAGCGGCATGCGCTTCTTCATTACTCAGCTCTTTCGCATTACAAGCCGATATCAACAATACGGCAACAGCAGAAATTAGTGCATTTAGTTTAAGGCTCATGACTTTGAATCTCCCACACTTGAGGCATCTTGTGCAATGCCCTGGCTGATTAACTTTTTCAGGCTTCCATTTCTGGAGAAGCCACTCGTAACACTTCTTCAATAGTGGTTTGCCCTTCGGCCACTTTTTTAGCACCACTGATGCGTAATAAACTCATTCCGTCACTAATGGCCTGCTCGCGGATGGCATTAACATCGCCACCAGCCTGAATCAGCTTTTTAACCTTATTATTAACGGTGAGCATTTCATAAATACCCTGCCGTCCTAGATAACCTGTTTTTCGACACTCGCGACAACCTACCGGTTTGTAAACCATTTTCGGTGCTTTTAACGGAAAAGGACGCACCATTTGTTGCCAGGCGGCTTCATCGGTGGGCGCTTTCTCTTTGCACTTGGGGCATAAAGTTCGCACCAGTCGTTGCGCCACAATACCCAGCAAGGTTGCATTAACCAAAAAAGGCTCTACGCCCAGATCGATTAATCGCGTCACCGCCGATGAGGCATCATTAGTATGCAGCGTAGAAATTACCAAATGTCCGGTTAACGAAGCCTGAACAGCCATATCGGCAGTTTCCTTATCGCGAATCTCACCAATCATAATAATGTCAGGATCTTGTCGCAGTAAGGCTCGAACACCGCTGGCAAAGTCTACATCGATATCATGATGAACCTGCATTTGATTTAAATGTGGATCAACCATCTCGATAGGATCTTCTATAGTACACACATTCACTTCGGGACGAGCTAGCAGCTTCAAGGTGGTGTACAAGGTGGTCGTTTTTCCGCTTCCGGTCGGTCCCGTTACCAGTACAATACCATTAGGTTGATGAACCATTTGCAGCCATTTTTGTTCGTGGTTTTTATCAAGACCGAGTTGCGAAAAATCGCGCTTTAATACACCCGGATCAAATATCCTCGCCACCAACTTTTCACCAAAGGCTGTCGGTAAGGTAGACAAACGCAGCTCGACTTCCTGACCATCGGGCGTTTTGGTTTTAATTCGACCATCGAGTGGTTTGCGGCGTTCCGCAATATCCATTCGTCCCATAATTTTAAAACGGGCTAAAACCGCATTAGTGACTGACGCTGGTAATTCATAAACTTTATGCAACACGCCATCAATGCGAAAACGCACGTTACCTTTATCACGTCGAGGCTCAATATGAATATCACTGGCGCGCTGCGAATAAGCGT
>JBFHVL010000141.1:0-8843 GCA_041589565.1 Kangiellaceae bacterium
GCCTACTATGCTCAAGAATCAGAAAGCTCAAGTAGTCCGGCTTTGTCTAGCAATCGATGAGTTTGCTTGACCCACTCGTCATCCAGCACTCGTGTTAAACGCTGTAGATCGGCGCGAAATTCTTGCATCATGTTGTGTCTTAACTCATCGTTATGGGCAACCTGTTCAACGACCTGCCATAACGCCCAGGGTTTTGATAAATCCCATTGGTTATTATCGATATCACAATTAGGCAGCCGATAATGCAACGTTGGACGCGGTTTAATAAGATCATCCTCTTCCAATCCCTTCACATACTTTTCATCAATATGAGCAAACAGAGGTAAACAGTCCAACGTTCGGTTACGTGTTGGATTAAGCCGAATATAATCTTTTATTAATTGCTCTAAGTTCGGCTCATAATCTTGCTGAGTAATTAACTCAATGTACTCTTTATTGTAATGATCAATATAGGGCGTCAGTTTACGCGCCAGATCAACACGCTCCTGTTGATAAAGCCAGTCATAAAGCACTACAAAGGATTGCAGATACGCCAGAATCACTTTTGCAGAAAGTTCCGGCAGCTCCGGATTTAAATGAACGCCGAAAGCATAACGCGCCGCATGTCGCGTACCCAACGCGCCTTGCTTGCGCAGCGCTTTTATAAGCTTGTTAAAGTTTGGCAATTCATTAGTAGTAAGTGGCGCTGAAACAATTTCCCAGGGAACCAACAACTCTGCAGTAAATGCAAGTAGTTGCTCACCCAGCTGTTTTAACTTTGACTCCTTGCTTTCATCCGCTTCGTCATTACTCGAAGCAACTACCTGTTTTAGTATTTGGGCATCTAATTCAAGTTTAATATCGCCCGCTTCGGTGTTCTGAATATCGAAGTCGAATGCAGAGTTTTTCTGGACATCTCCACCCAGCGTATCGGTTACGGCTTCCAGAACATCGTCGCAGGATATTCCAGAGAATTCTATTTCCACACCAACACGTCGAGAGTTTTCCTCATGATTTTTAGTGCTACACGGAAAATTCCAATTCTGCTTATGGAGCAATAAGGTATGACTAACACTTTGTGTGGATTCGCTCATCGCAATTCCTATGGTTAGTTTGGTGAATTTAAGCGCTGTCGCTGACAACAGTGTAACGAATTAAATCGGCCTATTTCAAATAAGCTGGTTTAAGGCTGAGTGGCAAAAGGTAAAACCTTTTCAATACGCGATTGATTTAGCGCCAACATCAATAAGCGATCGACGCCCAGTGCAACGCCGCTACACTCGGGTAATCCGGCTTCAATCGCCGCTAGAAAAGCTTCATCAATTTCGATAGTCGATTTTCCCATTTGCTGCCGTTTATTATTGTCATCAATAAAACGTTGGCGCTGCTCCTTTGGATCAGTCAACTCCCAGAATCCATTGGCAAGCTCCATGCCCTGACAATACACTTCAAACCGTGCCGCGCAGTTTGGGTTGTCTTCTAACACTTTCGCCAAAGCCGACTGACTGGCAGGGAAGTCGTAAACAAACGCAATTGCATTACGTCCTAGTTGAGGCTCAACTTTTTCGGCAAATAACAGAGTTAAATAATCATCACGGAATAAATCTTCCGGCAATTTTCCAAAGTGTGACTCGGCCAGTTGTTTAAGCGACTTATCGTCAATATCGAAAGGGTCAATCGATAAGAAGTTTTCATACGCCTGTTGGTAGGTGAAGTTTTCTCGCGCTGACATAGTCGTGATTTCCGAGATCAGCTCAAACACTTCATCCATTAACTGATGGTGGTCCCAGCTCACACGGTACCATTCCAGCATGGTAAATTCTGGTTGGTGTTTCGAGCCAATTTCATCGGAACGATAGTTTTTAGACAACTGATAAATATCACCACTGCCTGCCGCAAGCAGACGCTTCATAGCGTACTCGGGCGAAGTTTGCAGATAGAAATTCCGCTTACCCATAGGAACTTCTAACGCCGTCATATAAGGATCCGTCACCGTGTGATCCATTAGAGCTGGTGTATCGACTTCCAGTACATTGCGCAGGTAAAAAAATTCACGAATTCGACGTAGCAATTCACTACGCTGCCGAAGCGTTTCGATGGATGCGGAGGGTTGCCAGTGAATCATGATAGGGAGTATCGGAAGAAGTGCTCTCCCTCTCAGAACGAGAGGGAGTCAACGCTAGATTTAATCTTTTGCACGGCTAACGTAGTCACCGGTACGGGTATCGACTTTAATCTTTTCGCCGATTTGCACGAATAAAGGTACGTTCACCACAGCGCCAGTATTAACCGTTGCAGGCTTACTACCACCACTGGACGTATCGCCTTTAAGACCGGGATCGGTTTCAACCACTTCCACGACAACCTGATTCGGAGGAGTAATCGCGATGGGATTACCATTCCACAAAGTCACCATGCAGGAGTTCTGTTCAATCATCCATTTGGCGTTGTCCCCTACGGCTTTTGCATCCGCAGCAACTTGTTCGTAACTGGCCGGATCCATGAAATGCCAGAACTCACCGTCGGTGTAGAGGTATTCCATGTCTTGATCCATTACATCGGCGGCCTCTACTGAGTCACCTGACTTAAAGGTGCGCTCGACGGTGCGACCGGATAACAGATACTTTATCTTGGCCCGAGCAAACGCCTGTCCTTTACCCGGACGAACAAATTCATTTTCGACAATTACGCATGGCTCATTATCTTGCATTATTTTTAGGCCATTACGAAATTCGTTGGTACTATATGACGCCATTAAAAACCTCAACTCTTACCGTCGGTCGACACCGAACTCTGTGTTGTTTATGAAAAGCGCAATAATACCCTGTTCTACCCCTGCTTGTCACAGCTCCAGTTGGAAAAAGCAGCTGGCTGAAGCGGTCACCGAGCCCGCTGAACTTTTACGTCGACTCAACCTTTCCGAAGCGGAGTGTGGTCAAGGTAGCGCAACGCGCTTGTTTAAATTACGAGTACCCGAGCCCTATATTCGCCGTATGCAGCCCGGCAATCCCACGGACCCATTATTCCTGCAAGTCTGGCCGCACGATGCCGAGTTCAATTTAAAACCGGGGTTTGTACAGGACCCACTGGAGGAGTCACAGAGTAACCCGGTTCCGGGCTTACTGCATAAATACGGTAAGCGAGTACTTACAATTAACGCAGCCTCTTGCGCCATTAATTGTCGCTACTGCTTTCGACGCCACTTTGATTATCAAGAGCAATCGGCCGGTGAAGCCAACTGGACTCGCTGGTTAGACTACATACAGCAAAATCCCGAAATCGACGAAGTGATATTAAGTGGTGGTGAGCCGCTGCTCATGAGTGATGAAAAGCTCAAGCGACTGCATGATTTACTGGCGCAACTGCCACAGTTGAAACGATTACGTATACACAGCCGATTACCTCTGGTGATCCCGGATCGCATAACCGATGATCTGCTTAACCTGGCGGAAAACTCACCACTTCATTGGGTGCTGGTATGGCATATTAACCATCCTGCTGAAATCGACGATGCTGTGATACAGGCCGCACACCGTTGTTGCCACGCTGGAATACATCAACTAAATCAGTCTGTTCTACTTAAAAATGTAAACGATGATGTTTCAGCACTTACCGAGCTCAGTGAGCGCCTGCACGCATGCAGAATTCAGCCCTACTATCTTCATTTGCTGGATCGAGTGACTGGAACACACCATTTTGAGGTGGCTGAATCGCGGGCACTCACCCTTTATCGCCAGCTTGAGGCCTCAGTATCGGGCTACCTGCTTCCCCGTCTGGTTAGGGAAATTCCTGGTCAACATTCCAAAACTCCCGTCTATCCTCCGGGAATTGCCTGATATCCGATTACTGTTTAAATGAAATACAATCCACTATAAGGTTAACGTTAGAAATCTCATTTTGCAGTAAGCACTTACATACGAGTCGTACTACTTTAGTACCTGACTTCCGTGACTTTTTTAACTTTATGAGCTATTCGTTAAGTATCGGTAATTATATCCTCATGAGATTGCACTCTGAAAAAGAGGCTGTAAAATAGGCGGTTTACGGCTACTATGCGCTTTTTAAACAAAAATCTGTTAACTCCGGCACATTTTTAGGGATGAAGTAACATGATCCAGGGGACTTTAGGACTGAGTATCAGGGCACCAGAGCCGGTAACCTCAAATTTGGTGAGCAAAATAACGCCTCGCCATGTTAATCGTTGGCTGGAATCTTTGCCCATTGCCAATGTTAGTGATTCCTCCAAGCGGCTCTACCAAATGTTGCTCGATTGCAACAAATCAGCTCTGGATGATGATGAGCGCTACAAAATATTGCTGGCGCTCAATCCTTCGGTTCAACTGGTCTTAAAGTCACTATCGAAACACTTTACCGGGCACACCTTAAACCTATCCGAAAAGCAAAAGAAAATTGCCGCGCTGGTACAGGCCATTCATACCGAAATGGCCATTGGCTTTAAAACGATTATTGAAAATCAGGCGGCCTCTCCAAGCTTGTTTCAAAAAGGCATGCTGCACGCTTCTTTATTTATGGCTCTGGAGTACCTGTCGCTGACAGTGGTGCGCTGTTATCAGGTATACACAGAAGTTCCTGCACGACTTTGGAAAGAAATTAATACGATTTACCGTTTTGCATTAGAGGGCAAACTGCATCAGAAAGCTTGTCAGATGGAAGGATTTAGTCAGGAACACAACATTGAGGAGATCTATAAGAAGATTTCATTACTTTCCATCGCCAACCCTTATCAGCTGCGCCAGCAAGAAATAGAAGTGGTATTTAATGGTTTGCAAAAATATATAGCTCACTGCGAGTTGGAATTATCTAATCGCTTCGACAACCGCTATGTGGTGGATTTAAACCAACACTACCCACCTATGCACCAAGCCTTGGCAAAATGTCGGCCCAGTCGATTTACTTTCGCCTTCAATCTCGATTCGGTGGTTCATGAGCTTCAGCAAAACCTTAAGGATAACCGCATCCAGACAAATCATGATGTCACTATTGGAGGCCTGTCGGTTCGACTGATCCGACACCTGCTCAAGAGCTGGGGGCATTTGTCATCAAGAAACTTTGCGCGTACTCCTTGCGACGGTCATATCAAAGTGAGTGTCGGACTTGCTGCTACGTTTCAAATTTTGTCAGACGACGGTGAAGAAGTAGTGCAGGAATCAACTTTGGCTGACTATCAAGGCAGCTTACAAAATGCGACTATTATTGAAGACTCTTCGACCGCCGCAATGCTGGAAAAATTCGGCAATCAGAGCTTTTACAATGAACCGACTGGCGACGATGTTTGGGCCAAACTGTATCGACCCAAGCAGGCGGTTCCTGAAACTCAGGAAATTGACTACGCCAATCAGTTTGGTAAAACCCCTCTAAACCAGCAGTTACATCAATATGCACTGGTCGAAGCCGATATTTTAAATATTAGCCCGGGTGGCTACTGCATTTCGCTGGAAGGACAACCGCCAGCTAATACGCAGACTGGTGAAGTAATTGGCTTGGTAGAAACCGAAGCCAATGGCGATGAAAATTGGCACATTGGCGTAATCCGCTGGATCAAGCGCTCTAAACAACAGGCCGGTGTTCAACTCGGTGTCCAACTTATCGCGCCGGGTGCCAAGCCTGTTCAATCTCAACTTAAACACGGAAAAACCAACGGCCAGGTATTTCAGAACGCACTATTACTCCCAGAACTTAAAGGCATTGGTCAACCTGCGACTCTGGTGACTAACCCAGTGCTCTTTTCGCCAAAACAGAAAATCACCATTATGGATGGCGAAGAGGTATTTGAAGCTCGATTAACCAAGCTGGTGTCTTCTTCGCAAGGTTATCGCCAGTTTTACTTTGAAAAGGTGCAATCCAGCGGAGCTCAAGCGCCTGGCAAAGGGCAAGATCTTGGGCCAAAAGACAGCTTCGATAATGTCTGGGATCTTATATAACCTTTAAACTTGCTTATATACCGAGATCGGAACCGCCTCACAAATTTAAACCTCCAGGATGGGATAAGCGGTTCCTAACTGGCCAGATCTCAGCTACAATCGCTGCACTATTAGTGCGGTAATTACCCTGACTGGTGCAACGGCACTCTCTTTAGGTATGATGTTCAACGACATCGCATAACAACATAAAAGGAAAGTCTGTACTGAATGGCCACAGAAATAAAACCCGTCCACCTGTTATTGCTTGAACCTTCCTCAAATGATGCGGAAACCATGATTACCACCCTACGTAATCACGGCTACCCTGTGCGAGCAACTCAAGTGGTCAACGAAGACGACTTGCGAGAGCATTTGCAGCGTCAGTCTTGGGATCTGTGCCTTACTCGCGCCGAAGTGAAAGGCCTCAATGCCAATCGGGTCATTGAATTGATCGACGAATACGGTCGTGACATTCCTGTCATTCTAATTTCTAGTGAAGATAATGAGTCGGATTTGGTTTCCGCTTTAAAAGTGGGGATCAAAGATGCCGTTCCATTTGCTAGTCAGCAACGGCTCTACCTGGTGGTAAAGCGAGAGCTGGAAAACCTTGATCAACGCCGATTACGCAAAAAAGCCGAGCTGCAATTAGCAGAAACGGAAAAACGCTGCAGCCTATTGTTAGATAGCTCGCAGGATGCCATAGCCTATATTCACGACGGCATGCATATTTACGCCAACCAGGCCTATGTTGAACTATTTGGGTTTGAAGATCCCGATGAGCTTTTATGTATGCCGGTAATGGATATGATTGCTTCAGAATGCCATACCGATTTTAAAGATTTCTTACGCCGTTACGCGAAAAACCCATCAAATAACAGTTTCGCCGGTCAGGGTGTAACCGCTGAAGGCTCAGAGTTTGAAGCCATCATGACTTTGTCCAATGCAACTTACGATAATGAGCCCTGTACACAGGTTTTAATTAAAACCACCAGCGACAGTGCGGAGCTCGAAGCCAAAGTCAGAGAGCTAAGCGCGCAAGATGTACTAACTGGCCTTTATAATCAAAACTATTTCCAGGACAAGCTGGATGAAATGATTTCGGTCGGTAGCGAAACTGGTGACAGTCGCCACCTACTCTTTATGGAACTGGATCAATACGCAGAGATTGAAAAAGACTTTGGTATTACCGGAGCCGAAGATATCATTACTGCTGTGGCAGGATGGCTGCAGGAAAACACTGGTGATGCCTTACTCGCCCGTTATGGAAATGAATCCTTTGTTGCCCTGATCGAAGAAAACTCGCCTGATGCGGCTAAAACGTTTGCCGAAAATCTGTGCGCTAAAACTCGCGAGCACCTCTTTGAAATAGAAGGCAAAACCCAAAAAATCACTTTCAGCATTGGGATCACACCGGTAGGCGATCAGGCGAATAATGCTCGGGATCTGATCTCTTTTGCCCACTCTGCCTGTCAACGGGCTCAAAATGCCAAGGGCGACTGCGTCAAAGCATTCAATAAAATGGTCGATCAAAGTAACTCTGAACACGGCGAAATGATTGAGAAAATTCACGATGCTATTGAGTCAGGTAAACTGCACCTGATGTTTCAGCCAGTGGTTAAACTTCATGGTGACGAACGCCCGCTCTACTCCTCTCTGCTGCGGATGAAAACCGACAAAGGCGACATGGCTCCCTCCGAAATTTTCCCGATAGCGGAATCTTCCGGCTTAGCAGCAAAACTGGATCGCTGGGTGATTATGCAGTCGGTTAAACAGTTACACTCCAGTAAAGTTAAGGCATCACTCTTTGTGCATTTGTCAGCTCCCTCATTAACTGATGAGGGGCTGGCGAAATTTATCGCTGACTTACTCAAGAGCAGTAAACTGCCGCCTACCTCGTTAATACTTAGCGTCAAAGCCAGTGATGCTCTCACTTATTTAAAACGGGTTATCGTTTTAGCCAATACCTTACGCAAAATTAAAGTCCAGGTAGCGATAAGCCACATCGAGAATAATCCTGAACATTTCGCTTTACTGGATCAAGTGCTGCCTAATTTTGCTATTAGCAGCGGTGATATCACGACCCAGTTGTCTAGCGGTGGCGATGCCATTTCTGACGTTACACAAATCTGTAATGAAGCTCATCAACGTGACATTATTACCGTCACTCCAAAAGTCGAAGACGCAGCGGCTCTGGCAGCGCTTTGGCCTCTAGGCGTCGGTTATATTCAGGGCTTTTATTTACAAGCACCCATGAATGAAATGAACTTTGACTTCTCATCTAGCGAGTTCTAATTGATAACCTGGTTAAAGCAAAAAAGGCCAGTCAATTGACTGGCCTTTTTATTTTTCAGTGTTAGTGGGATTCGTCGAATTGCAAAAGTTGAAGTAGCAATAGCATATCGGGTTGATGAATTGCCGCCATAGCCTGAGCTTTGACTTTTGGCTTGGCATCGAATGCGATGCCTAATCCTGCTTCATGCATCATAGGCAAATCATTAGCACCATCGCCGATGGCCCAGACCGCTGCAGCCGGCAAAGACAACTGCTCTCGCATTTCGATTAACAACTCTTTTTTTCGCTCACCATCAACGATAATCCCGGAGACTTCTCCAGTTAACTGCCCCTCTTTTTGCTCTAGAGTATTGGCATGTGCAAAATCGAAATGAAGTTGTCGTTTAAGAGCTTCGACAAATGGAACAAACCCTCCCGATACTACTGCCAGATGTATGCCTTGTTGTCTGGCCCACTTAGCCATGGCTTGCACTCCCTGAGTAAACGGTAAATCGGCGGCCAGGTCATCGATCACGGATACCGGTAACTCTTTTAATAACGCGACTCGCTTGCGCAAGCTTTGAGCAAAATCCAACTCTCCTCGCATGGCAGACTCGGTTATCGCCGCTACTTTGTCATAAAAGCCGCAACGACGCGCCAACTCATCGATAC
>JBFHVL010000142.1:0-8779 GCA_041589565.1 Kangiellaceae bacterium
AGGAAGCCTGAATAAACAGGCAAGAAATAGGAGATGAGCTGCTAAATTGGCGGCCTTTTGCTATTTGTGAAAGAGAACTTTTTGGAGTATTGCAATGCAAGTTTCTGTTGAAACCACTTCTGCTCTAGAGCGCAAATTGACTGTAAGTGTACCTGCTGAAAGCGTAGATACCGAAGCTCAAAAGCGCTTACAACAGCTGGCCCGGAACGTAAAGCTAAATGGATTCCGTCCGGGGAAAGTGCCGTTTAAAGTGGTGAAAAAACGATTTGGTGACAGTGTTCGTCAAGAAGTGATTGGCGAAATCATGCAGCAATATTTCTATAGAGCCATCATTCAGGAAAAAATTACACCTGCTGGTGCACCCTATGTAGAGCCGGTCAAAAATGAAGAAGGTGAAGACTTTGAGTTCACCGCAACCTTCGAAGTGTATCCTGAAGTAGAAATTAAAGAGCTTTCCGATATCACCATTGAAAAGCCCGTGGCAGAAGTCAACGACGACGACCTCAGTGAAATGCTTGATACTCTGCGTGAACAACGAGCTCAGTGGGTAGAAGTTAAGCGTAAAGCTAAAGAAGGCGATCAAGTCGTTATCGACTTTGTTGGAACGATTGATGGTGAAGAGTTCTCTGGCGGTAAAGCTGAAAACCACCCACTGGAATTAGGCTCCGGTTCGATGATCCCAGGCTTCGAGGACCAGTTGGTTGACTCCAAAGCTGGTGATGAAGTGGAAGTAAAAGTAACTTTCCCAGAAGACTATCACGCCAAAGAGTTGGCTGGTAAGGACGCAATATTCAAAACCACCGTTCACAAGGTCAACAAAAAAGAATTGCCAAAAGTAGGTGAGTTGGCCGAAGCTTTAGGTGTTGAAGAGGGTAATATTAATAAAATGAAAGAAGATGTTAAGGCAAATATGGAGCGTGAGCTTAAAAATGCCTTAACAGCCAAAGTTAAGAATCAGGTAATGGATGCTTTGGTCGAAGCTCATGAAGTTGAAGTGCCAAAGTCAGCAATCGATTCAGAAATCGATGCTCTGCGTAAGCAAGTGGTTCAACAATATGGCGGTAATGAAGATATGGCTGCCAACCTGCCTGCCGAAATGTTTGAAGATCAAGCCACCCGTCGAGTTAAACTGGGCTTAATTATTGGTAGCTTTATCAATCAGAAAGAACTGCAAGCGGACGATGATGCTATCGAAGCCCAATTACAGGAAATGGCTTCGGTTTATGAGCAGCCTGAAGAAGTTATCGAGTGGTATAAAGCTGATAAGTCTCGCTTATCGCAAATCGAGCAACTTGTTTTAGAACAAAAAGTGGTTGAAAGTGTACTTGCTCAAGCGAAAGTTGAAGAAAAACCAACCACTTTTAAAGAGATAATGAATCAGAAAGGTTAATCGTTGAGCAGGCCTTGATCGCTTAAGTTTAAAATTGACTAAGTGATTAAAATATCAACAAAAAAACATATACAAGCCCGATGTCTTTACTGCTATAGTTTAGATACTCGGGCTTTTTTATTGGCTCTAGAAGCTTGATAAATCAGGGATAGCCTCAACTAAAGACATCTACGAGTATTAAGTCCCTTGCGATAATAACAGGAGAAATCATGCTGGACAGTAAACATCTGGAAACGGCTGCTGCGTTGGTGCCGATGGTGGTTGAACAAACCGCGAAAGGCGAGCGGTCCTACGATATCTATTCTCGTCTTTTAAAGGAGCGAGTAATTTTTATGGTAGGTCAGGTGGAAGACCATATGGCTAACCTGGTGGTCGCACAAATGTTGTTTCTGGAGTCGGAAAATCCAGATAAGGACATTTTCCTTTACATAAACTCTCCGGGCGGTTCTGTTACTGCTGGAATGTCTATTTACGACACAATGCAGTTTATCAAGCCCGATGTCAGTACTCTGTGTATTGGCCAAGCCTGCAGTATGGGGGCCTTTTTGCTGGCTGGTGGTGCCAAAGACAAGCGTTTTGCATTACCGAACTCACGAATCATGATCCACCAACCTTTAGGTGGGTTTCAGGGGCAAGCTTCCGATATTGAGATACACGCCAAAGAAATTCTTAAAATGCGTGCTACATTGAATGAGATTTTGGCTCACCATACGGGGCGTGATCTTGCCGATATCGAGCGAGATACCGACCGTGACAACTTCATGAGTGCGCAGCAAGCGGCTGATTACGGCATTATCGATAAAGTACTGAAAAGCCGAGTGGAGTAGCGTACCCATATAGCAAAAAGCTATAGCACGGAGATTTAGCGGTCTGACCTGCTTACAAATTAGGATAAACCGCTAAAAACGGCTAACATATAGAGTATCGGCTAGCCGGAATTACCAGGAAAACAATCTGGATACCCCGGGGATTTTTAACCGAATTGAGGATAGTTCATGAGTGAGAAAAAAGGCACTGGCGGAAAGGACGATGGCGGCAAGCTGTTATATTGTTCTTTTTGCGGTAAAAGTCAGCATGAAGTTCGCAAGCTGATAGCTGGGCCTTCGGTTTTTATCTGTGATGAATGCGTTGAGCTTTGCAATGATATCATCCGTGAAGAAGTAGAAGATGTTGTTACAGAGTCAGAAGGTGTTAAGTTACCAACGCCTGAAGAAATCAATGAGATTCTCAATGAGTACGTAATCGGCCAGGCTCAAGCCAAGAAAGTTCTTTCTGTGGCCGTGTATAACCATTACAAACGGTTAAACTCCAATACAGCTAAAGGCGATGATGTTGAGCTTGGTAAAAGCAATATCTTGTTGGTAGGCCCAACAGGTAGTGGAAAAACCTTATTGGCTGAAACTTTGGCTCGATTGCTAAATGTGCCTTTTACTATTGCCGACGCGACCACCTTAACCGAAGCCGGTTACGTGGGAGAGGATGTAGAAAACATTATTCAAAAGCTGTTACAACGCTGCGATTACGATGTCGAAAAAGCGCAACAGGGCATTGTTTACATCGATGAAATCGATAAGATTTCACGCAAAGCAGATAATCCGTCCATCACTCGGGATGTATCAGGTGAAGGGGTCCAGCAGGCGTTACTGAAACTTATCGAAGGTACTGTGGCTTCAGTTCCTCCTCAAGGAGGCCGGAAGCATCCTCAACAGGAATTTTTACAAGTTGATACTCGTAATATCCTGTTCATTTGTGGGGGGGCTTTTGCTGGGCTGGACAAAGTCATCCGAGACCGTTCTGAAAAAAGCGGTATTGGTTTTGGTGCTGAGGTTCGTGCCAAAGATGATAAACGTAATGTTGGCGAAGTGCTTAGCGAAGTAGAGCCCGATGATCTGGTGAAATACGGATTAATTCCTGAATTTGTTGGTCGTTTACCGATTGTTGCCACGCTCGAAGAACTGGATGAAGAAGCGCTGGTTCGAATTTTAAAAGAGCCTAAGAACGCATTGACCAAGCAGTACTGTAAACTGTTCGATATGGAAGATGTGACTTTGGAGTTCCGTGAAGATGCACTTAAAGCTGTTGCCCGAAAAGCCATGGAGCGTCGAACCGGAGCTCGTGGGTTGCGCTCCATTATGGAGAAAGTGTTACTCGATACCATGTACCAATTACCGTCAATGGACGGTGTATCGAAGGTGGCCATTGATCAGGCGGTCGTTGAAGGGGAGTCCGATCCTCTGCTTATTTTTGAAAATGAGTCAGCGGGTAAAGCGGCTTCGTCCGACAAATAAAGCCAGTGTAGCGATCAAACGGGAAAGGCCAGCTCGCTGGCCTTTTTTTGTGTCCTTGAGTTAATAGTAATTGAATAAGCCAGAGCCATCCCCATATAGTAGACAAGTTGTATTAAAGGTGAGATGACACACATTATGTCAGAGCAAGATAAATTGGAACAAATCCAAATCCCCGTGTTACCACTGCGCGATGTTGTGGTATTTCCTCACATGGTTATTCCGCTATTTGTTGGGCGTAGCAAGTCAATAGAGGCACTTGAGAAGGCTAATGCGAGTGAAACACGGCAAATCTTGCTGTTGGCGCAAAGAGATGCAGCCACTGACTCGCCAGAGCAGCAAGATATTTATCAAACCGGTTGTGTTGCGAAAATACTGCAAATGCTAAGACTGCCCGATGGCAATGTAAAAGTTTTGGTTGAAGGTGTGTTGCGAGCGAAGGTGCAGGAGTTTTCTGAATCTGACGGATATTTAAGCGCCGTTATCGAAACATTAACTGATATCGAGCCACCACAAGTAGAACAAGAAGCATTGGCGCGTTCAGCTACCGATCTTTTTGAAAGTTATATAAAGCTTAATAAGAAAATTCCTCCTGAAATTTTGTCTGCTTTGTCGGGTATTTCCGATATCTGTCGCTTAACGGATACGATCGCCTCTCATTTATCACTCAAAATTGAAGAGAAACAACGCATCCTTGAAGTTGATGATGTAAAAGAGCGTCTTGAGCACTTAATGGGCATGATGGAAGGTGAAATCGATGTGCTTAATATTGAACGGCGTATACGAGGACGTGTTAAAAAGCAAATGGAGCGCAGTCAGCGCGAATACTATCTAAACGAGCAAATGAAAGCCATCCAGAAAGAACTTGGGGATGGCGATGAGTCAGGCAAAGAAATTGCTGAACTCGAAGAAAAAATTAAAGCGGCCAATATGCCGAAGGAAGCGTTGGAAAAAACTCAGGCAGAGCTGCGAAAGTTGAAGATGATGTCGCCCATGTCAGCAGAGGCCACGGTCGTCCGCGGTTATATCGACTGGATGATCGGTGTTCCTTGGGATAAACGTGGCGATATTAAAAAAGATTTGGCTGGTGCCGAGTCTGTGCTTGAAGACGACCATTATGGGCTGGAAGAAGTTAAAGAGCGTATTCTGGAGTATCTAGCGGTTCAACAACGAGTCGACAAAATCAAAGGTCCCGTATTATGTTTGGTGGGTCCTCCGGGCGTAGGTAAAACTTCTTTGGGACGATCAATCGCCAAAGCAACCGGGCGGGAATATGTTCGAGTTTCCTTAGGCGGAGTGCGAGACGAAGCTGAAATTCGAGGTCATCGACGAACCTATATAGGCTCCATGCCCGGTAAAATTATTCAAAAAATGAGTAAAGTCGGGGTGAAGAACCCTTTATTCTTGCTCGACGAAATCGACAAGATGGCCTCCGATATGAGAGGCGATCCCTCATCAGCATTGTTAGAAGTTTTAGATCCTGAACAAAACAGTACTTTCAACGATCATTATCTGGAAGTGGATTATGATCTGTCGGAGGTCATGTTCGTCTGTACTGCTAACTCGATGAATATTCCCGAGCCGTTGCTGGACCGAATGGAAGTGATTCGAATTCCCGGGTATACCGAAGATGAAAAGCTAGCCATCGCTGAGAAATATCTGGTGCCGAAGCAGATTGAAAATGCCGGACTGAAGGAAAGCGAGTTGGCCATTCAAAAAGGTGCGATTCGAAAAATAGTGCAACATTACACTCGTGAAGCGGGTGTACGTAGCCTTGAACGAGAAATTGCAAAAATTTGCCGAAAAGTTGTTAAGCAGCTGACCTTAAAGCCTAGAAGCAAGAAACTGATGATTTCTGAGAGAAATATCGAAAAATACCTAGGGGTTGAAAAGTTTGATTATGGGCGCGCTTCTGATGAACATCGCGTCGGTCAGGTTACTGGGCTAGCCTGGACTCAGGTGGGTGGCGACTTACTCACAATTGAAGCAGTAACCACTCCTGGTAAAGGGAAAACCCTGTTTACAGGTCAGTTGGGTGATGTCATGCAGGAATCTATCAAAGCCGCCATGACGGTCGTTCGGAGTCGAGCTGAACGGTTGGGAGTTCCGCGTGACTTCCATGAGAAGTCGGATATTCATGTCCATGTACCAGAAGGGGCAACTCCAAAAGACGGACCAAGTGCCGGTATTGGCATGTGCACAGCTTTGGTATCCAGTTTAACCGGTATTCCGGTGCTTTCTGAAGTCGCGATGACTGGTGAAATCACTTTACGCGGTGAAGTGTTAAGAATTGGTGGCTTGAAAGAGAAATTGTTGGCGGCGCACCGTGGAGGGATACGTAAGGTGGTTATCCCAAAAGACAATACTCGTGATCTGGAGGAAATTCCGCAAAATATCATTGGAGACTTGGAAATTACTCCCGTTCAGTGGATTGATGAAGTGCTTGCTGTCGCTTTAGCCAGTGCTCCCAAGCCGTTACCCGAGGGCGAGGGTATGGCGCCGAAAAGTGTGGTAAAACCCGATGAAGGAGCGACTTCAGTTAACCAAACCCACTAGAGTATAGTCTTAGTTCTTGAGCCAAAAACAGCAGGTAACGTGGAATCGCTCCTGCTGTTTTTGTGTGTACGAAAGTAGTATGGATAAAAATTTAAAATAGGTAAAAAGCGTGAAATTGGTCAAAGTTTCGGCTTGACTGTGGAAAAAATAGGCGCGAGGCCGCATAAATACTGGGATCTTTCGGAAAGTTGCTTGACAGCCATTTTGCCCAGTTGGTATAAAGTTCGCTCGCATATCAGCGGCAGAGTATAAAGTGAATAATACGACTGCTCGCGTTCAACCACACAACAATTACAAGGGGAAGTTGAGTGAATAAATCAGAATTGATTGATGCAATTGCATCGGGAGCCGATATTTCTAAAGCAGCAGCAGGTCGAGCATTGGATGCCACTTTGGACGCAATCACTGAAGCATTACGTAAGGGAGATCAAGTCGCTCTGGTAGGTTTTGGTACTTTTAGTGTTAAACAGCGTGCTGCGCGTACTGGTTTAAACCCACAAACTAAAGAAAAAATCCAAATTCCAGCCGCTACAGTTCCTGCATTTAAAGCTGGAAAAGCGTTAAAAGACGCGGTAAACTAGCGCGCCTTCGATGAGAGCGGCTTCAAAACATTTTGTGGCCGTCTCAAGTCACCCGAAAAATGGGCGCTTAGCTCAGTTGGGAGAGCATCGCCCTTACAAGGCGAGGGTCACTGGTTCGAGTCCAGTAGCGCCCACCAGATTTTGGGAATAGTTTTCGGATAGTTAGAAACGAAAACTGAAAGAATTAGGAGCGGTAGTTCAGCTGGTTAGAATACCGGCCTGTCACGCCGGGGGTCGCGGGTTCGAGTCCCGTCCGCTCCGCCAGTTAATGAACGCGCCGTAATAGGCGCGTTTTTTTTATCAAAATTAATAAGATGAACGGCCGTCTGGAGTTGTCCGGACTTTGTCTAACTAACAAAATAGTGTCGTAAAAATTCGCTCAGGTATCGGATTATGATGGAGAGTATTCGTACGGGGGTTCAAAAACCCTGGTTTAAGGTTTTATTAGTAGTCATTATTATTTCATTTGTGTTTGCTGGCTATTTTACGTCACCAAGCTTTTCGGGAAGCCCGGATGCAGTAGCAGAAGTTAATGGTGAAGAAATTCGAGTTGGCGAGCTTAATAATGCCGTTAATTTAGAAGCTTCACGCTATGGCGAACAGTTTAATGCTCTCTTTCCTACCGACGAACGTAAGCGCCAGTTCCGTATGGATGTGCTCGATAAGTTAATTAACAGTAAACTTATTGCTCAGGAAGTAGAAGCCCTAGGCTTTACCGCATCCGAGTCCGAAATTATTGAGAAAGTTCGTGAAATCCCTGCATTTCAACAAGACGGAAAATTCAGCCCTGCTTTAATGGATCAACTATTAGTTCAACGTGGCTGGTCGCGTGAGTATTTCCGACAAATGATCAATGATGATGTAGCGCAAGCACAGTTTTTGCAGGTGTTTACCGACACAGAAGTCGCGCTTGGAGATGAAGTTTCTCATCGAGTGGCGTTGGAAAAACAGCAGCGTTCGGTTAGAGCTTTGGTGTTGAATGCAGCATCCTTTGAAGAGCAGGTTGAAGTAGCCGAGCAAGAAATTAATGATTATTACCAGGCGCATCTTGACGAGTATCAAGTCGATGAAAAACTGGTGGTTGAATACATTGAATTAAAAACCGATGATCTTGCGGCAGAGGCAGAAGTCTCTGATGAAGAAGTTCAACAGTACTATGACTCGAATCAAGATTTGTACCGCTCAGAAGAAGAGCGACGCGTAGCTCACATATTAATTACTACCGAAGAGCGCACTGAAGATGAAGCTCTGGCTAAAATCGAAGCGTTAAAGCAACGTATTGATGCTGGAGAGGAATTTGCAGAAGTTGCCAAAGCTGAATCTGAAGATTTCTCGGCCGAAGAAGGCGGTGATCTTGGCTTTGCGGGTCGCGGTGTGATGGACGCTGAGTTTGAAAAAGCCATGTTTGAACTGGAGAAAGAAGGTGATGTTTCCGGTGTAGTGAAATCTGAATTTGGCTTTCATTTAATTAAGTTGCTTGAGATTAAGTCTGGTGAAGTTCGTCCATTGTCGGAAGTTCGTGAGCAAATTGCGTCTCGCCTTAAAAATGAAAAAGCAGAAGAAGCTTTTTACATTAAGAAAGATAAGATCGCCCAATTGGCGTTTGATAACTACGACTCTTTAACGGCTGCGGCAGCAGAAGGAGAACTGGAAATTAAAACCAGTGATGCATTTCCTCGCAGTGGCGGAGCGGGAGTTTTTGCCAATGCAGAGTTGTTGCAGGAAGCGTTTGGCAATGATGTATTATTGGACAAACGGAATTCATCTGCGATTGAAATCTCTGAAGATCACATAGTTATTTTACGTGCGAAAGAGCATACGCCTAGCCGCACCAAGACCTTGGATGAAGTAAAAGCCGAAGTAACTCTAGCCTTGCGTAGCAAGAAAGCGCGTGAAGCAGCTAAAGCGATCGGTGATGAATTGGTAGCAAAAATGAATGCCGGTGAGTCTATCGAGCAGAAAGTTGC
>JBFHVL010000143.1:0-8720 GCA_041589565.1 Kangiellaceae bacterium
CTTCCATATTCTGGTGCAGTCGACGGCAATAGGCGCAATCAACATCAGTGAACACATCCACCACATATTTTTCTTGTGGAGCTCGAAACACCACCATATTATCTTCTTTTACTTGAGCCATTATCTCGGCGCGCTCAGGGGCTCGCTCATGATCCAATTGGCGCAAGCTATTTTGAGAAAGATTAACCAGTTGACCTTGCTCTACTTTTAACAATGGACCAGGAAACAGGAATTTTTGATCATGGCTGATATAAATCATTTGCCCGGATACAAATACTTCATAAAAGCCCTCTAGTTCACTCACCTTTATTTTTTGCACTGGCACTGGACCAAGTTGCTCAGTAAGTGTTTTACGAATCGAAGCTTCTAATGCTGGTGATACAGCAGCACTGACTGCTGATTTAGAACTTGTCTGTGAATCAGTCAGAGTCGTATCACTGGTCGCGTCATTGCAGCTAAGAACCATTATTAACAAAGAGCTAAAGGTAGCTGCTTTTAAAGTGCGTTGAAAATTCATATTAACCCGTTGATTTAATAGCATTTCAAAATGTTAGATTTGAGCCATTATAACACTGGATATGACAGGAAAAAGTCAACTTAGTGCGCAAAATTACCGCAGTCGCTAAAAGTGCCCGATAAACGGTCGTTTCTGTGGAGTTGATGGTATTCCCGCTACGGAATATTAACCACGAGGATGGTGCTGTTGATGCATCTGCTTCAGTCGCTCTTTGGCGACATAGGTATAAATTTGTGTGGTTGATAAGTCTGAGTGCCCCAGTAAAAGCTGTAATGTTCTCAAATCCGCGCCATGGTTGAGCAGATGTGTCGCAAACGCATGACGTAACGTGTGTGGTGACAAATGCTTTCGGATGCCAGCGCTTTTCGCATAAAACTTGATGCGATGCCAAAAGGTCTGTCGCGTCATTTGTTGGCCGCGTTGACTTAAAAAAACGATATCCGAAGCCTTATTCCCCAATAACTCCCCTCGAGCCCAGCGCAAATATTGCTCGATCGCCGTCAAAGCTTCTTCACCCATTGGCACCAGACGCTCTTTATTACCTTTACCAATGATGCGCACAACACCCTGCCGTAAGCTCATTTGCGACATATCTAAGCCAACGAGCTCAGATACGCGTAATCCACTACCATACATTAACTCCAGCATGGCTTTGTCGCGTACGCCTAAGGCAACCTCCAGATCTGGGCTTTGCATTAATAGCTCCGTTTCCTGCTCGGTCAGCGTATGAGGTAAAGACTTACCCAGCTTGGGAGAGTCAATATTTAAAGAGGGATCTTCATCCACAAGCCGCTCTTGAACGCAAAAACCATAAAATCGCCGAATGGTAGATAGAAAACGAGCCGTTGAACGAGGCGACAATTTTTGCTGAAAGCGCCAGTTCAAATACCTTTGCAACACAGCACTGTCAACTTTGATCAATGTACCGTTTTGCTTCTCTAACCATTGAGAGAATTTCTTAAGATCGGTTCGGTAGCTGGCCAAGGTATTATCGCTCAAGCCCTGCTCCATCCATAGGAAGTCTAGAAATCGTTCAACTAATGCGCTATCCATTAACACCGTCGCTTTCAAGCTGTAAAAGTGCCATTTTAACATCCATTTTCGCACCCGCAGTTGCGCCCGAAAATCCGCCTGGACCATTTGCGGCAACAACACGGTGACATGGAATGATTAAAGGTATCGGATTGCGTCGACAAGCACCGCCAACAGCCCGAGCTGAGGACTTTAATTGCTGTGCAAGCTCACCATAAGTCACACATGTTCCGTAAGGTATTTCTAACAAAGCTCGACACACCCGTTGCTGAAATGAAGTACCGGACAGTTGAAGCGGCAGCTCAAACGCTTGACGCTTGAGGGCAAAATATTCGTCAACTTGTCGCTGTATCGCTCGAAACAATGTCGATTGAGAATGAGCATTGGAGAACTCGTCGACACCACAATATAAGTCAACACCAATCACTTGATGACTGTCGGTTATAAACTGAACCGCTCCGATTGGCGTTTTAACGACTAACGATTGACCAATTTCGCTCATTATTATGATTTAGTAACAATTATTTAATCGATTATTGGGAATAATACCTTTTCATTTTGTTGAGATACAGTCAACCTGTCGCCTCATTTTTTTAAAAAGGAAAATTCAATGAAGCCAATTAAGATCTCCCTGCTCATTATATTAGTCATTATGCTAGGTGCCTGTGCAGAAAAATCATCCTCTTCCGCCGTGACTACTGCCGCTTCCACCGAAAAGTCAATTGAAACCGTAGCTAATGCAGAAGAGAGCGAGAAAGAAGAAGAAAAGTCGGATAAACGTAAACGCCGATGCGTTACTGGAAACAGTACCGGTTCTCGTATTTCAAGCCGCTGCCGCTAATTCAATTTAGAAAGTATGTGGCACACATACTTCATGTGTGCCTTAAAAATAGAAACTTACGCTCATTAAGTACATGGTTTCATCCTTAATCTCTGTTCGGTCAAACTCATACCAACGTACTTTTCCTGAAAGCTGCAAATGTTCTCCTAAGCTAACCTGAACACCGGCCTCAGGATAAATTGCAAACACACTCTCATAACCACAATAATAGCGACTGTCACAATAACGCCCTTCACCAGCATAAAGTCCTAGACCAACATAAGGACGAATCCAATCACTTCGCGGATGCATCAGTAATCCAGCTTGAGTACCATGAAAAGACTGGGTCTCTTTAAAATAATAGTTTTCCTTAAACCCCAGCTTCATCCAAGCATATCCGCCATAAATCGTTATATGAGGGTCTATTCGTCCGACATAATTTAGCTCAAATATCTGATTGGTGTACTCTTCATCCTCTAATTCACCACCAATCATGATGCCACCAAGCCCATGAGCGAATACCGAAGTGCTTAAAAAAAACAGCAGCCCACTGAATAATGCTTTCATAGAGTAAATCCCCAGCCGAAGAGACCATAACGCAATGTAGGTGTATTTTAAGGCTAGATAGCTGAACTATGGCTGAATTGAAAGAAGCTTTTTATGAATACAGCAGAGCCCTAGGCTGCTAATACATGCGGAAATTCCTGGACGTTTTTTAGTAATTCATCCCCCTTCCATCACACCTTAAGTTGCACTAATATCATGCTAGGAAGGGGCAGACGCCACATTTATTGAGCGTTTTGTTCTTCAAAAAATAGATAAGCTTTGGAGAGATACCCTTTGTCATCTTTGGTTACTCGACATTGAAGATTGTAGACGAGACCAGCTTTAACCTGCACTCTAAGTTTCGGATTCGAGCGTAAAGAGCCAAAATGACATGATCCAGTAATCAAGTAGTATCCTGCTGGGATTGTCACTTGCGTTACCGTTCCCGAAGCAGCAGGCCCAATATTCTCACCTTGTTCATCTTCAATAAATAAGAATCCTGTTTTATTAAGCCGCGGCTCATCAAAAGGGTTCATAGGCTCAACAGCATTGATAATCGCCATCTCTGAAAGAGGCAGTTTTTTCGGGTTATGTACATACAATTCTGAACACCCAAATATAAAAATAGTTATAAACACGGTTACCAGTCTTTTCATTTCAGCTTCCCAAAGTTATGCTCGGTTCGAGCTTTGAATAAACGATATTTAATCACAACTTTGTTAATGATGGAAAAACAACCTCAACCCTTTCGCCAGTCCCACCGGAAAAGTGGAGTAATGATCAGTCCCCTCTACAATCTCATCTTTTAGTAACAGTCCTTTGTAATTTCGAGATTGTAACTGCTCGATAAAACGCCGATGTCCCTCTACCATATCGTTTCTCATATCGTGCTCAATAGTCTCCAACCCACCAGTCGCGATATAAACAAACGCGTTCAACGTAGAGTTTTTCCTTGAATATTCTTCTTCGATCTTAAAAATTAAATCTTTCTTAAACCATAGGGATGGGCTGGTAAGAATGTAGGCCGAAAATAAATGAGGCTTCGTTAACAACACCCAAGCGCCAAAAGAACCGCCCAAAGAGTGGCCAGAAAGCACTCTTTTCGATTTATCAACTCGATAGTGATTGTCGATATAAGCAAACACTTCTTCTTCGATAAACCTCACGTAGTTAAGTGCCCCTCCTGTTTCATAGTTGGTCCAACTATCATCAGCTTCGGGTGTCAAATCCCTTACACGACTAAACTGCCCATTGTCACCATGGGCAAAAGAAATTGCCACTATTATGGCTTTGTCCATTTGACGAAAATGAGTAACGCCAGCAGCTACCTTAAAAGTATGCGGAGCGTCATTTAAGTACAGAACAGGATACTTCTTTGACTGGTTCTCGTCATCGAAGTAGCCGTATGGAACTTTTATGTACAAGTCGTACTTTCGACCAAGCACATGTGAATCGATAGTGACTACTTTAGAGTTAGAGATCTTAAAATAATCGCCAGTGTCAGTTCGAAAGTCTGCTGCTACAGCTTGTATACATATAAAAATGAATACCGAGAGTATTTTTATATTAATCGTACTCACCGTTTAAATTACATAATGATTTATTAATAAAAAAGTAAAAGCTTTTGTATCTTTCTATGCTATTTGTAATTTTCTCAGCACAAACAACAAAGGCGCCCTATTGGCGCCTTTGTCATATTCACTGCGATGCAGAGGTTGGGAACTAAATTTATTTAGTATCCAGCTTCTCTTTGATACGTGCAGATTTACCTGAACGCTCACGCAAGTAATAAAGCTTGGCTTTGTTAACATCACCACGACGCTTCACTTCAATGCTGTCAACAAGCGGGCTGTAAGTTTGGAATGCACGCTCAACGCCAACGCCTGAAGAAATTTTACGAACCGTGAAAGAAGAGTTCAGTCCACGATTACGCTTTGCGATAACAACACCTTCAAACGCCTGTAAACGCTCGCGGTCGCCGTCTTTTACTTTTACTTGAACAACAACAGTATCACCCGCACCAAACTCTGGGATTTCTTTGTTGCTGGTTTGCTCTTTTTCCAGTTCAGCGATGATCTTACTCATGGCCCACTCCTGATCTCACATGTTAAAAAATAAAAACTGTTAATTCTGTTTTAGTTCAGCTTTAAACTCGTCTAACAACTTCATTTGTTCTTCACTAAGTTCCAGCCTTTCCAGCAGCTCGGGTCGGCGTTGCCACGTTCTTCCCAAAGACTGCTTCATTCGCCAGCGTTCTATTTCAGCGTGATTACCGCTCAATAACACATCTGGCACACGCTGTCCGTTTAATACCTCGGGCCGCGTGTAATGCGGACAATCTAATAAACCGTCTGCAAAAGAATCTTGTTCTGCTGAGCCTTGATGCCCCAACGCTTCGGGGAGCATTCGAATCATGGCGTCCATCATCGCCATGGCAGCTAACTCACCGCCGCTCAATACAAAGTCACCGAGTGAAATTTCTTCATCTACCTGTGACTCAATCAGTCGCTCATCGATGCCTTCATAGCGTCCGGCAAGCAACACTATATTCTTTCGTTTCACAAGCTCACTGACGACAGTTTGCGTCAGTGGCCGCCCTTGCGGTGACAAATAAACCACATGAGCTTTTTCGGTTGATGACTCTATACTCTGTTTCGCAGCCTTGAGTGCTTTTTCAAGCGGCTCAACCATCATCAACATTCCCGGGCCACCGCCGTAAGGGCGATCGTCCACAGTGCGGTGTTTATCTTCAGTAAAATCTCTGGGATTTACCGTGTCTACCGACACCAAATTTCGCTTGATTGCCCGACCAGTAACACCAAAGTCGGTCACCGCACAAAACATTTCCGGAAACAATGTCACCGCACAAAACTTTAGCTGCGGCTTTTCAGCTAATTGGGAATCCTTAGAAGTCGGCATCCCACTCAACTGTAATCATTCGATTTTCCCGGCTCACTTCAACTATGGCATCGGCAATAAAAGGAACCATTCGCTCCTTTCGCTCTTTACCATTTACCTGCTCAGCAGTCTCTTTGACTACCATCACATCGTTAGAACCGGTTTCGATTAAGTGGCTGACAAACCCAAAATCAACACCTTCGGTGTTAATCACACGCATGCCTTCCAACTCTCGCCAGTAAAACTCATCCGCACTTGGCTCAGGTAATTGACTGGCGTAAACCCCAATCTCAGTGCCTGACAGCCCTTCTGCCTGATTGCGATCTGCAATCCCGTCCAAGTTAACAGCAATGGACTTACCTTGCTGCCGTCCCGACTTTAGCTTCACTGATTGCCACTGACCATCAACCTTCAGCAGCCACGGATTGTAATTCAGTATGTTCAGGCGCGGCTGGGTAAAGGAAAATACCTTCACGCCACCTTTAACGCCAAAGGCCGAAGTTATCTTGCCTATTACGACAATATCTTCGGCCATCACTCAATCGCTGATGCTAAATTAAGCTGCTTTACGAGCCGTTTTAATCAACTGAGTAACACGGTCGGTGGTTTGCGCACCTTGACCGATCCAGTGATCAATTCGCTCAAGATCGATTCGCAAAGTTTCTTCCTGGCCACGGGCTACAGGGTTAAAGAAACCGATACGCTCGATAAAGCGGCCGTCTCGCTTGCATCGCTTGTCAGCAACTACGATGTGATAAAATGGGCGCTTTTTAGAGCCACCACGTGCTAAACGAATGGTAACCATACGTTTGAAATCCTCTAGTTTCTAGTCCGCCTCACGCGGGTTAAATCTGGTAATTCAGGGCGCCCAATACGGCCCCTCAATTTAAAGGACGCGCATTTTAGCGCCAAAAGCGGCTTTTGGAAACCTTTTTCCGCATAAAAAAGCGGCTTATCTGAAGTAAGCCGCCATTATTCTCAAAAAACGGGGAGCATTAACAGAATAGTTAGTAGTTACTAACGCATCCCTCCACCGAATGGCGGGAAGCCGCCGCCGGGAGGCATCATACCTTTCATTCCACGCATCATCTTCATCATGCCGCCCTTTCCACTCATTTTTTTCATCATTTTTTGCATTTGCTTAAACTGCTTGAGCAAACGGTTCACATCCTGAATTTCGGTACCTGAACCTGCCGCAATTCGTCGCTTACGTGAGCCTTTAATTAAATCAGGATGCTGACGCTCTTTGGGTGTCATGGAATTGATGATGGCTTCCATTTGAATGGTAGACTTGTCGTTCATAATTTTAGACTTGGCGGCGTCCGGGATTTGCCCCATTCCGGGCAATTTATCGATCAGGCCAGCCATTCCGCCCATATTTTTCATCTGTACCAGCTGCTCACGGAAGTCTTCCAGATCAAATCCTTTGCCTTTAATGACTTTTTTAGCCAGCTTTTCAGCTTTCTTTTTATCTACCTTACGCTCGACTTCTTCGATCAGCGACAGAACGTCGCCCATACCTAATATACGCGAAGCGATACGATCGGGATGGAACGGCTCGAGAGCGTCTAACTTTTCACCCACCCCCATAAATTTAATGGGCTTGCCAGTAATATGGCGAATCGAAAGTGCCGCACCACCGCGAGCATCGCCGTCTGCCTTGGTCAGGATCACACCGGTTAGTGGTAAAGCATCATTGAACGCTTTTGCGGTATTTGCCGCATCCTGGCCGGTCATACTATCGACCACAAAAAGCGTCTCAACCGGGCTGATTCCAGCATGTAATGCTTTGATTTCATTCATCATTTCATCGTCGATGGCCAATCGGCCTGCGGTATCGACGATAAGTACATCTTTAAAACTCTTTTTGGCCTGCTCAATCGCGGCTTTGGCAATGTCGAGAGGCTTTTGCTCTGCGGAACTGGGGAAAAACTCTGCACCAACTTGCCCGGCAACCGTTTCCAGCTGTTTAATCGCTGCAGGCCGGTAAACATCGGCACTCACCACCATAACGGACTTTTTCTCGCGTTCAATCAGGTAACGCGCCAATTTACCGGTACTGGTCGTTTTACCCGCACCTTGCAAACCTGCCATCAAAATCACCGCAGGCGGCTGTGCTGCCAAGTTCAGAGCATCATTGGCCTGCCCCATGGCTTTGACCAACTCATCATTCACAACCTTGATAAAAGCTTGGCCAGGTGAAAGGCTGGTAGACACTTCCTGCCCTAACGCGCGCTCTTTAACGGCAGCAACAAAGTCTTTAACAACGGGCAACGCCACATCGGCTTCAAGCAAGGCCATACGCACTTCGCGCAGGGTATCCTTAATATTGTCTTCGCTAATGCGTCCCTTGCCACTGATGTTTTTAAGTGTGCGACTGAGGCGTTCACTTAAGTTATCAAACATGAAAAATTCTCTTTGGCTAATTGATGATGATGAATGTTGGCCGCTATTATATACTCTTCGAGCCGCAGACAACAGATGACCTCATTGATGGAACAACCACTAACGCCCTTGCTAATCGCAGGTATATTTACAATTTGCTTCTATGCGTTGACCTTGGCGACATCGCTTATATCGCTACGCATGGGTGCTGCTCAACGAGGACAATTTAATGTCTATGCGTTATTTGCGGTAATGACGCACTGCTTTTTTTTGTATCTGGTGATAGATAGTGAGGACAGCCAGAACCTCACACTATTTAATATGATGGGACTGACCAACTGGCTGGCCATGATCATATTACTGGCGAATAGCTTTCATCGGGATACTCGCTTGATGGTTGCAATTATTTCATCATTTGCTCTACTTAGCTCCATATTTGGTCTTACATCAGAAGGCCAGTCACTGGCTAATTTAAGTGGTCAGTGGGCCAGTTTGCTGCATATTTTTTCCGCAATCACAGCA
>JBFHVL010000144.1:0-8702 GCA_041589565.1 Kangiellaceae bacterium
GTACCGCGCTTCAGGGTGGGAAAAGTACCAACCGGAAACCGCCGCCGTTGGTGTCATAGCGAAACTTTCGGTTAAATGTAAATCAATAGCATTACTTACATCTAACAAACTCCAAAGCTTGCCTTTTTCCGTATGGTCGGGGCAAGCGGGATAGCCGGGAGCAGGGCGGATTCCAGTGTACTTTTCTGCGATCAACTCATTGTTGCTTAAGTTTTCATCGGGTGCGTAACCCCAATATTTTTTTCGTACCAATTCATGCATACGCTCAGCAAAAGCTTCGGCCAGTCGATCGGCTAAGGCTTTTAATAAGATAGCGCTGTAATCGTCATGATCCGCTTCAAAACGTTTAATATGTTCATCAATACCGATACCGGCGGTGACTGCAAAGCCACCGATATAATCGGTAACTCCCGAATCTTTCGGTGCTATGTAATCGGCCAAACTTAAGTTGGCAATACCATCACGGCGAGGAATTTGTTGACGAATAAACTCCAAATGACACTTTTCTATTTCGCTATTTATTTCGTTAAAAACTACAACAGTATCTCCCTTTGACTGTGCTGGATAAAATCCAATCACTGCGCGCGCGGTAAGCCATTTTTCTTCAATAATTTTTTGCAACATGGATTGTGCATCGTCGAAGAGTTTTCGTGCCGACTCTCCGACTACATCATCCTTCAGTATTTGCGGGTATCTTCCTGCCAGTTCCCAGGAACGAAAAAAAGGCGTCCAGTCGATACGATGAATCAGATCATCGAGTGGATAATTATCAAATACTTGAGAGCCCAGCTGTTTAGGGCGAACAATATCGCGTTTCGACCAGTCGGTTTTAAAGGCATTGGCTAATGCTTTATCGTAATCCACTAAATTGCGAGATTCATCTCGTTGCGCACGTTGCTCGCGTTTTTGTTGATAGACTTTTTTGGTTTCCCGAATAAAGCCATCTCTCGATTCTTTGCTCATAAGTTTCGAAGCAACATTAATCACGCGCGATGCATCTTGTACATGGACGACAGCGTTTTTATACTCAGGATCAATTTTTACTGCAGTATGAATGCTGGATGTAGTTGCTCCACCAATCAATAGTGGCTTATCAAATCCTAGCCGCTGCATTTCGGATGCCATATGTACCATTTCATCTAGCGATGGGGTAATAAGCCCCGACAGACCAATAATATCGCAGTTTTCATCTATTGCAGTTTTCAGAATTTTTTCCGCGGGAACCATCACGCCTAGATCGAGTACTTCATAGCCATTACATTGCAGTACGACTCCAACAATATTTTTACCTATGTCGTGAACATCTCCTTTAACTGTTGCCATAAGTACTTTGCCAGCGCTCTCTGATTTCGTTTTATCTTTTTCCATAAAAGGGAGCAGGTAGGCCACGGCTTTTTTCATGACTCGTGCTGACTTGACCACTTGTGGTAAAAACATTTTGCCTGCACCAAATAGATCGCCCACTACGTTCATGCCATCCATCAAAGGCCCTTCGATCACATGCAGGGGCTTTTCCGCTTGAAGCCTCGCTTCTTCTACATCTTGCTCAATATATTCGGTAATACCCTTAACCAACGCATGCTCCAGACGTTTTGCCACTGGCCATTCGCGCCAAACCTGTTGTTGCTCCTGTTGTTTTGCATTATCACCGCGATAACTTTCGGCCAGAGTTATTAGGCGATCAGTAGCATCATCGCGACGATTTAAAATAACATCTTCACAGGCTTCACGAAGTTCATCAGGAATACCGGAATAAACCGCCAGTTGTCCCGCGTTGACAATCCCCATGTCGAGTCCTGCGTTAATGGCGTGATACAGAAACACCGCATGCATGGCTTCACGTACCGGGTTATTACCACGAAATGAAAATGATAGATTAGATACACCGCCGCTGATCAATGCGTAAGGCAGGTTCTGTTTAATCCATTCACAGGTTTCGATAAAGTCGAGACCATAGCGATTATGCTCTTCAATGCCTGTGGCAACGGCAAAAATATTGGGATCAAAAATAATATCTTCTGCAGGAAAGCCAACTTCTTCAGTTAGAATTTTGTAAGCGCGTTGACAAATTTCGGTTTTACGTTCGAAAGTATCAGCCTGACCCTGTTCATCAAACGCCATAACGATCACCGCGGCACCATATCGTCTTACCTTTTTAGCTTGTTCGATAAACGCGGCTTCGCCTTCTTTCATTGAGATAGAGTTAACGATACCTTTGCCTTGAATGCATTTTAATCCGGCCTCAATCACTTCCCATTTAGATGAGTCGAGTACAATCGGAACACGACTAATGTCGGGCTCTGCGGCAATCAGTTTTAAGAAGCGTTCCATCGATTCGATGGAATCAAGCATGCCTTCGTCCATGTTGATATCAATCATCTGCGCGCCGTTATCTACCTGCTGCTGCGCGACCTCGAGCGCGGTTTCAAAGTCGTCTTCTTTGATCAATGTTAGAAAGCGTGCCGAACCAGTAACGTTGGTGCGCTCACCGATATTGACGAACAATGAATCTTCATTGATGACCAGAGGTTCCAGACCCGATAGTCGCATGGCGGGTTTCATCGTAGGTAATTTACGGGGCGAATTGTCTTTGACAGCGTTTGCGATGGCTTTTATATGTTCGGGCGTGGTGCCGCAACACCCCCCGACGATGTTTAAAAAGCCACTGTCGGCCCATTCGGCAATATCTTGCGCCATCGACTCGGGCGTTTCATCGTACTCACCAAACTCATTAGGTAATCCTGCATTGGGGTGCGCACTGACATGACATTCACAAATATTGGACAGCTCTTCTATATAGGCGCGTAACTGTTTGGCACCGAGCGCACAGTTAAGTCCGAACGAAACAGGTTCGATGTGACGCAATGAGTGATAAAACGCTGCGGTAGTTTGCCCTGTTAAGGTTCTTCCTGAAGCATCGGTAATGGTGCCGGAGATCATCACAGGCAGCTTATAACCTAACTCATCAAACAGTTCGGCTACTGCAAAGGCACAGGCTTTGGCATTGAGCGTATCAAAGATGGTTTCGACCAAAAGTATATCAACACCACCTTTAACCAAGGCACGCGCGCCGTTTAAGTAATCTTCCCTTAGCTGGTCAAAACCAATGTTGCGAAACGCCGGATTATTCACATCGGGTGAAATACTGGCGGTTTTATTGGTGGGGCCAAGCACTCCGGCAACATAGCGTGGTTTGTCGGTAAACTCGTCGGCGACCCGTCGCGCCAATCTGGCAGACTCATAATTAAGCTCTTCAACCAGCGATTCCATCCCATAGTCTGACATGGAAGCTGCATTGCCATTAAAGGTATTGGTTTCGATGATGTCAGCACCAGCTTGCAAGTATTGCCGGTGAATATCTTCAATGATGTGGGGTTGAGTGAGCGTGAGCAGATCATTGTTGCCTTTCAGATCACTTGGCCAATCGGCAAATCGTTCACCACGATAATCCGCCTCTTGCAGCTTATGACGCTGAATCATGGTACCCATAGCACCATCAAGCACCAAAATTTGCTGCTCCAAAGCTTTATAAAAGGACTGTATGCGCTCAGAATTCATATATTTCGATTAATTATAGACGTCTAGACGTAAAGAAGTGTATTATCGCTAACATTGATGGAAATTGAAAGTGTTTCATCCCATAGTTTAGTAACAACCGCCAGAATTTCCGGTTATGAAGTTGTGCAAAGGCCAGGCAAGTTGAAATTAAGCGGTGTAATTGACTGTTGAATAAGTAACGTATTGATGAATAAAGGTTGAGTGATGAACGATACAGTAAGAACCTGGGAAGCCATTGATAAATCATTAATGAAAGCTTTGCCTAACCCATCTAATGGAGCCTATGAAATTAAGGTGAAGATTCCTGAATTTACCTTCTTGGGGGTGCAGGAGCAGCCAGACTTCGCTACGGTTTATCTTACATTTTATCCGACTGATAAGATCATCGAGCTAAAAGCTCTAAAACAATATGTGTATCAATTGCGAAATATTGTGGTCTCCTACGAACGACTGATTAATGTGATTTATGATCATTTAATAGAAGTTTACGAGCCAGATCGGCTTCGCGTGGTTATGATCTGTAATCCGCGGGGGGGAATCAGCTCGCGCCTCACAATTGACTCCGACTGGGGCGCTCGCGGAGGCCCAGAGAAGTATCGCGACTGGATGCAAAATGACGATGTCTGGGATGTTGTTCTTTAATAAAAATCGAAAGCTTTGAGCAAAGTTCGACAATTATTCGAGTGTTGAAATACTCACGTCAATGCCTAAATAAAGCTGTCTTTCGACATAGGCATTGACGGTAAAGCCATCACTAAATTTTTCAATGTGTTTGCTATCTAAGAGATTACGAATACCAAAGTACCACTCAGAGTCTGCGCTCAGCTCTTTTGAAAACCGAATATCCAGACTGGTATGAGAGTTTAATTTTTCATTGTTGTCGTAAATAACATCGGTATAGCTTAACGCACTCTGAAAATTCCAACCGTCAGCTAAATGGAAATATCCTCTAATATGCGCCTGATGCTCTGGTGAAAGGTTGTTGATGACGGTTGCTGTAGGGGTACCCCGAATATCCATGTTAATTTTGGAAAAATTACCTGAAACTCGCGTTCGGTCACTTGCTTGCCAATTGAAACTGTATTCCAAACCGTAAATATCACCCTGCGCGTTGTTTAGAGTAAGTAATGGAACGATGAAAACTCCCTGCTCATCGATAAAGGGTGTGCCAATATCATTTTGAGGATGTAATAAAATCAAATTCCTATATCTATTTTTATACACAGCAATTTCCCAGTTAAAACTGGTGTGTGTATGGTGTCGAAAACCGAACTCAATGGCTTTAAGTGACTCTACTTCTAAATTGGGATTACCAATAAGTTGAACGAATCCCTCGGGTTGACCGGGAAAAAACTGATCGGCAGGTATGGGGGCACTGTTTACTCGAATGCTACTGTTTAATCGATTAGGACTTCTAATTGCGCTTTCCATATTCATCCAGTAAGTTGAGGCGCCCTGCTGATATAGCCAGCCGATTTTGGGATGAACTTCTGAATCAACCGTCTCATAGTTTTCCAACTTTACACCGTAATTCAAGTGAAAGTTTTTCGACAGGTGCCACCGATCCAAGACAAAAGCATTCAAGGTGTGATGTCGACTTTTTTCGGGCACAAAGTAAGCAATATTTGAAGGTGAGAGTGTATCGTCGTTTTGTCTCCAGCCGATTCCCAAGATGATTTTGTGTGCGTCTCGATCTAAGTTATATTGAAGTGCCCAGTCCAAGGTTGACTGGGTCGATATTGAACTGATATCTCTGCGTTCATCTCGGTTAAATATTATTTGTGATTTAATCAGACTGTTTGAGGTTAGCGGATGAGACCAGTCGAGATTAAAATGATAGCCAGACAACTTACCTTTTGCGGTGAAGTCTTCCGTTCTTGCTGGGGCTATAAACGGCACATTAAGCACGACATCGTTAATATAAGTACGATAAATATCACTTTTAAATGAAAATCGATGCTCGCCTTGCTTGTCCACTCTGAGTCCGAGTCGAGTGTTGTTCCAGGAATCATTGGCAGTAGTGAGGGGTGTAGAGTTAAAGGTATATTCGGGTCGAGAACCATTCTGCTGATCAAGACGACGAAAACTGGCTCGCCAGTACCAGTTTTCGTGTGAGCTACCGTAATAAGTTTCCAGAATACTTCGCTCCGGGGACTCCAAGGTAAGCTTGTTCCTAATTTCACCTGTGGTGCTTGTTGCGCTTTTGGTGATAATATTAATCACGCCATTAACCGCATTGGCACCCCAGGCAACCGAGCCAGGACCGCGAAGCACTTCAATCCTTTCAATTTCGCTTAAATTGATGTCATTGGCATCCCAATGGACGCCTGAGAAGACTGGGGTATAAATGGTTCGACCATCGATGAGCACCAATAACTTGTCAGAAAACTCCTGATGAAACCCTCGTATACTCACCGCCCACCGATGCGCGCTGATTTGTGAAACCTGTACCCCGGGGACCATTCGCAACACTTCCGGTAGCACTGTTGCGCCACTATTTCGAATATCTTCTTGAGTGAGTACATAAAGTGCGCGGGGCGTTTTCTCCAGACGTTGCTCACTTTTGCCGTTGGTGACCACTTTAAGTGACAGTAACTCATCAAGAGATAAGTCAAAGAGGCTCTTATCTTGCGCTGCGGAAACGGAAGTCAGACAGCACAAAACCATTATAGCTAGCTTATTGGCGTTATAGTCTGCTTGCATTACAGTCTTGATGCGTTGTTACTCAGATTAAAAGTATAGTTCAGGCTGAGAAAAACTCATAAAAATACAATCTTTTACAATTTTTTTTGTAGGGGTAAAGGTCGTATTCAGTACACTCGAAATTGGAGTTCAATGTGTTCTGGCTCAATTTAAATAGAATAACGGGGATTTGTTATGAAAATGTTGATAAGTATGCTGCTCCTGGCTAGCTACTCTCTTAGCGCCTGGGCAGAAAAAACCATTGTAATGGAGCTGTATAACGATAAGGGACTGATGGGTAAACAAATTACCAAGGTACCTGATGATCAAAGTTTATCGGCAACTACTGAGCTCAGTTGGAATAATCGCCGTCTGACGATGGAAGAAACCTATCGACTTAACGATAAAGGTTTTCCAGTAGAGATTACCGTAAGAGGGATTTCTGCATTTGGAGCACCCGTCGATGAGCATTTTACGGTGAAAGATGGCGTTGCCAAATGGCACAGTCGCGCAGATGATGGAACGGCTAAAATTAAAGATAATCAATTTTATGTTCCTGTCGATGGCTTAAACAACGCGGCCATGGTTCGCGCGATGATGAAGTCATCGTTTAACCAAATTGACCTTTTCCCAACGGGGCGAGCGCAATTACAAAAAGTAACCAGTACTCAGGTCGAAAAAAATGGCGAGAAAAAAGAAGTTACTTTATACGCCATATCCGGCTTAAATTTAACCCCCCAATTTTTATGGTTTGATGACGAAGGTTATCTCTTTTCATTATCGATGGGTGGATTTATCAAGGGTATTCGAGAAGGTTGGGGAATGGATACGTTTACTTCTCTAACAAAGATTTCTGAGCAAGCTGAAGAAGATTACTATGCGGAACTTTCGAAGCAGCTTACCATAAAGCTTGAAAAAGCACTGTTAATACAAGATGCGAATGTTGTTGATGTCGTCAATAAAAAAGTTTTAAAAGGCTATGATGTCTTGATCGACGATAAGAAGATCGTAAAAGTCGCCGAAACTATTAATCCTCCAAAAAACTCTCGTGTAATTAATGCCAAAGGTAAAACATTAATCCCCGGGCTTTGGGATATGCATGGACACGTTTCAAAAACCCAAGGATTTAACTACTTGGCTGCCGGCGTTACCAGTATTCGGGATATTGGTAATAGCCCAGAGAATATCGAAAACGTAGAAAAGCTTTGGAGCTCCAGCTATTTGGGAACGCATCTTTATAAGTCTGGCTTTATTGATAAACAAAGTGAGTACTCAGCAGGTAATGGCATTACGGTAAATTCGTTGCAAGAAGCTAAAGACGCTGTCGACTGGTACGCCGATAGAGGCTACATTCAAATTAAAACCTATTCGTCGATGGACCCCAGCTGGATGAAGGAGCTTGCTGATCATATCCATAAACGAGGTCTGCGTTTAAGTGGTCATATTCCAGCGTTTATGTCAGCAGAACAAGCTGTTGAAGCGGGCTTTGATGAAATACAACACATCAACATGCTATTTCTGAACTTTTTAGGTGGCGATAAGATTGATACGCGTCAACGCCTACGCTTCTCATTGATTGGTGAAAAAGCCAAAGATTTGGATCTTGATAGCAAAGAAGTTCAAGAGTTTGTACAAATGCTGGCTGATAAAGGTATCGAAGTAGATCTTACCGTAAGTACCTTTAATAGTTTGCTGTTAACTCGTGATGGTCAAGTTGATCCAGAATATGCCGCTATTGCAGAGCATCTTCCTCCATTGTTCCAGCGCGGCTTGAAAACCGCGACGATGAAAATCGACTCCCCAGAAATGGATGCGTCTTATAAAGCCGCTGGTGATGCATTATTGAAAATGACCAAGTTATTATTTGATAAAGGTGTTCCTATTATTCCAGGTACCGATGCATTCACTGGGTTTACTTTAATGCGAGAACTTGAGCTTTACGCCAAAGCAGGTATTCCTACAATAGATGTATTGCGTATTGGTTCGCTGGAGTCTGCGCGTGTTGTAGGAAAATCTGATCATACGGGCTCAATAACCGAGGGCAAATATGCCGACTTGGTTTTAATTGATGGTAATCCCGTTAAAGATATGGCTGACCTACGAAAAGCTGCTCTGGTGATTAAAGGTGACGAAGCTTTTCAACCAGAAAAGATTTACGAGGCGCTGGGCGTGAAGCCGTTTGCTAAAACTATAGAACTGTAGTGTTTTTCTTAGGTTAATTCCAAAAGGCACAGCGTTATACCGCTGTGCTTTTTCAGTTTTTAGCTTAGTCGGTTCTAGACTATTTGCTTGAAACAAAGAGCAGACATGTTGTTTCTTGAGTTGGTGCGTTAAAAACGCTCTCTACGAAATTGTCGAAATTTGTGAGATTGCTTCGCTACGCTCGCAATGACATGTGGATTCTGCGATCAAGTCGCAGAATGACAAGTTTGATAAGTTGGCGGTGTTTATGGAAGCAAAGA
>JBFHVL010000145.1:0-8663 GCA_041589565.1 Kangiellaceae bacterium
ATCATACGCTCCAGCGCTCGAATCACGGGCTGCTCATCGCCACCAGTTAACATGTTTGCCAGATATTTAAGAGGAATGCGTAAAGATTTTAAGTCGGGAATTTCACCGCTCATGCCCACATGGCCGGCTTCAACTGCTGATTGAATTGGGCTTAATGGTGGTACATACCAAACCATAGGTAAGGTACGATATTCAGGGTGCAAAGGCAGCGCTACTTTCCAGTCCATTGCCATTTTGTATACCGGTGAATCAATCGCAGCATCGAGCCATGCTTGTGGAATGCCTTCTCGCTGCGCCGCCTCTATGACTTTTGGATCAGTTGGATCTAGGAAGATATCACACTGCGCCTGATAAAGATCCTGCTCATCTGCAACACTGGCAGCTTCTTCAATACGATCGGCATCGTATAACAAGACACCCAGATAACGGATACGACCCACACAGGTTTCGGAACAAACCGTTGGCTGCCCGCTTTCAATGCGTGGATAACAGAAAATACATTTTTCTGATTTACCGGTTTTCCAGTTGTAATAAATCTTTTTGTAAGGACAACCGGACACACACATACGCCAGCCACGACACTTGTCCTGATCGATCAAAACAATACCGTCTTCTTCTCGTTTATATATTGCACCGGAAGGACAAGACGCTACGCAAGCTGGATTCAAACAGTGCTCACACAATCGTGGCAAATACATCAGAAAAGTATTTTCAAACTGCCCATAAATATCCGCCTGCACTTGATCAAAGTTTTTATCGGCGCGACGTTTTTTAAACTCGGTACCCAGAATCTCTTCCCAGTTAGGACCCCACTCAATTTTTTCCATACGCTGACCGGAAATTAATGAGCGAGGACGTGCCACCGGTTGATGTTTACTTTCACCAGCTTTATGCAGATGTTGATAATCAAAATCGAACGGCTCGTAGTAATCGTCGATTTCTGGCAAGTCAGGATTTGCAAAAATATTCGCCAAGATTTTCAACTTACCGCCCTGACGCGGCTCCAGTTTACCGTTTTTGGTACGCATCCAACCGCCGTTCCATTTGTCCTGATTCTCCCACTCTTTGGGATAACCAATACCTGGCTTGCTTTCAACATTGTTGAACCAGGCGTACTCCATTCCTTCACGCGACGTCCAAACATTTTTACAAGTGATCGAGCAGGTGTGGCAACCGATACACTTATCAAGGTTTAGGACCATGCCTATTTGTGCTCTAACCTTCATTATCATTTACCTCTTTACTCGACTATTCTTCGTCTAACCAATCAACTTTATCCATCTTACGCACCACTACGAACTCATCGCGGTTGCAACCCACAGTTCCGTAATAGTTAAAGCCGTAAGACTGTTGTGCATAACCACCAATCATATGTGTCGGTTTCATAACTGCGCGAGTAACCGAGTTATGAATACCACCACGCGTGCCGGTGATTTCTGAGCCAGGAACATTCACGATGCGCTCCTGAGCGTGGTACATCATCGCCATGCCTTCGGGTACGCGTTGAGACACCACTGCACGGCAGGCAATAGAACCATTCACATTGAACACTTCAATCCAATCGTTGTCTTCGATACCGGCTTTTTCAGCATCGCACTCACTCATCCACACGATAGGACCACCGCGTGACAGTGTCAGCATCAGCAGGTTGTCGGAATAGGTTGAGTGGATGCCCCATTTTTGATGCGGCGTGATCCAGTTGAGCGCTATTTCACGATTACCATTAGGCTTTTTGTTCATGATTGGCGCCGTGGTTTTGAGGTTAATCGGCGGCTTATAGACACACATGGTTTCACCGAAGTCGCGCATCCACTCATGATCCTGATAGAACTGTTGTCGTCCAGTTACTGTTCGCCACGGAATCAGCTCATGTACGTTGGTGTAACCCGCGTTATAACTTACATGCTCGTCTTCAAGACCCGACCAGGTAGGTGAAGAAATAATTTTTCGTGGTTGCGCTTCAATGTCGCGGAAACGAATTTTTTCTTCTTCTTTAGGTTGAGCCAGGTGAGTGTGATCACGACCGGTAAATTCGCCCAATGCTTTCCAGGCTTTCACCGCAACGTGCCCGTTAGTTTCAGGAGCGAGCGACAAAATCATTTCGGCAGCATCAATGGCGCTTTCCAGTCTTGGTCGACCTTCATGGGCACCTTCCTCGACATGACGTCGATTGAGCTTACCTAAAAATTCGACTTCTTCTTTGGTATCCCAGCTAATACCTTTACCACCGTTGCCAAGGTTTTCCAGTAATGGACCAATCGAAGTAAATCGCTTGTAAGTATTCGGATAGTCACGCTCCACTTCGATCATTGCAGGAGCCGTTTTACCGGGGATTAAATCGCACTCACCTTTCCACCAGCTTTTTACGCCAAAAGGTTGAGCAATTTCTGCCGGGGTATCATGCAGAATTGGTAAAGTGACTAAATCTTTTTCGACACCCAGGTGACCATCAACAACTTCAGAGAACTTCTTCGCAATACCCTTGAAAATATCCCAGTCACTGCGCGCTTCCCAAGCAGGGTCAACGGCTTTGGTAAGCGGATGAATGAATGGGTGCATGTCCGATGTATTCATGTCGTTCTTTTCGTACCAAGTTGCAGTCGGCAGAACAATATCGGAGTACAAACAGGTAGTGGACATACGGAAGTCGAGCGTCACCAGCAGATCCACTTTTCCTTCTGGTGCGCTGTCACGCCATACCACGTCTTCCGGCTTTTTGCCGCCAGATTCGCCCAGGTCTTTACCTTGCAATCCGTGCTTGGTACCCAGCAGGTGACGAAGCATGTATTCGTGACCTTTACCGGACGAGCCCAGCAGGTTAGAACGCCAAATAAACATATTGCGCGGATAGTTTTGTGGATTATCCGGATCTTCACAGGCAAACTTCAGATTGCCTTCTTTCAGTAATTGCACCGCATAGTCTTTTGGACTCATATTCGCCGCTTCGGCATCTTTGGTCAGTTGCAGTGGGTTCATACCCAGCTGAGGAGCTGAAGGAAGCCAGCCCATACGTTCAGCTCGGGTATTAAAGTCAATTATCGATCCAGACCATTTGTCTTTGTTGGCGTAAGGTGCGACCACTTCGGTCATTTCCAATTTTTCATAACGCCATTGATCAGAGTGGTTGTAGAAGAACGATGTACCATTCATGTGACGCGGCGGACGCTGCCAGTCGAGGCCAAAAGCCAGCGGCTGCCAGCCAGTTTGTGGGCGCAGTTTTTCCTGCCCAACGTAGTGCGCCCAGCCACCCCCAGATTGCCCCACACAGCCACACATGATCAGCATATTGATCAGGCCGCGGTAGTTCATATCCATGTGGTACCAGTGATTAAGTGCCGCGCCAACAATCACCATGGAGCGACCTTTGGTTTTATCAGCTGTACGTGCAAACTCACGCGCCACTCGAATAACATCAGCACGCGGGACGCCCGTAATTTGCTCCTGCCATGCCGGAGTATAAGGAATGTTATCGTCAAACGACTGCGCACAGTTGGCATCGCTATAGCCATTATCGACACCATAATTGGCCAACGTCATATCAAACACAGTTGCCACCTTTACTTGGCGGCCATCAGCCAAGGTCAGCGTTTTAACTGGCACCTTGCGCATTTGAATTTCATCGTGATCAGTATGTGCAAAATAACCCAGCTCATGTTTGCCGCCACCAAAGTATGGGAAAGCCACTTCAGCGATTTCATCATGATCGTTTTTCAAACTTAATCGTAACGATAGCTCTTCGCCGGTTTTGCCATCTTTTTGCTCAATGTTCCATTTGCCTTTATCACCCCAGCGATAACCCACGGACCCGTTCGGTGAAACTAACTCACCGTTAGCGTCATTCAGACCAATGGTCTTCCACTCCGGATTTTTTTCTTGTCCCAGATTATCGGCCAAGTCAGAAGCGCGCAGAAAACGGCCTTGAACCAGACCATTGTCACTCTCGTCGAGCATAACCAGCATCGGCATATCGGAATAGCGACGCACATAATCGGTGAAGTATTCCGATGGTTGGTCACGATGGAACTCGGTGAGAATTACATGACCAAAGGCCATTGCCAATGCGGCATCTGTCCCCTGTTTAGGAGCCAGCCAGGTATCACCAAACTTGGAACATTCGGAGTAATCGGAAGTGATTACGCAAGTTTTGGTACCCTTGTAACGCGCCTCCGTCATAAAGTGCGCGTCAGGAGTACGGGTTTGCGGAACATTCGATCCCCAAATGATCAAGTAATTGGAGTTATACCAGTCGGCGGCTTCGGGAACGTCAGTTTGCTCACCCCATATTTGTGGAGATGCGGGAGGCAGGTCACAGTACCAGTCGTAAAAGCTGAGGCAGTTACCACCGATAAGGCTCAGGTAACGCGCTCCAGCCGCGTAAGAAACCATTGACATGGCAGGGATAGGCGAGAAGCCGGTAATACGATCCGGGCCGTAGGTTTTGGCAGTATATACGTTAGCCGCCGCAATAATTTCATTCACCTCGGTCCAACTGGCACGAATAAAACCACCTAAGCCACGCTGCTGTTTGTACGATTTCGCTTTGTCAGAATCTTCAACAATCGACTTCCAGGCGTCTACTGGATCACTGTGCTCGATTTTGGCGGCACGCCACAGCTCAATCAGCTTGCGACGTACTTTAGGATGCTTGAGTCGATTAGCACTGTAAATGTACCAGGAATAACTGGCTCCACGAGGACAACCGCGTGGTTCATGATTTGGCAAATCAGGGCGAGTACGTGGATAATCGGTTTGCTGGGTTTCCCAGGTGACCAAACCGTCTTTAACATAAATTTTCCAGCTACAGGAACCGGTACAGTTTACCCCGTGAGTGGAACGAACGACCTTGTCGTGTTGCCAACGACGTCGATAGCCGTCCTCCCAGGAACGGTCTTCGTCGGTGGTAACACCATGCTCATTGGCGAAGGACTCTTGTTTGCGTTTAAAAAACTGCAATTTGTCCAAAAAGTGACTCATGCTTTACTCCTCGTGAAACGGTAAGCACCGTCCTACACTTATAAAGTCGATTCAGCTGCAACTTAGAGTTAAACAGCGTGACTCGGTTTTATTTCGATTCAACTTGCAGTCTAGGCGAGGTGTGTGAATAAAATTTGATGCAGATCAACTCGTCTTAGTCGATGACAAAGGCAACATAGGGCTAATTACCCCCAAGGAGGTAGTTACATATTTTCCAAGTCCTTTATTTTTAAGCCTCGGCGATGAGTTCTTGGCAATATTCTCTAAATCGAAAAGCACTATGATTCTTTAGGGGTAGTTGTCTCAACTCTGATAGGTTAATAAGAGCCGTTCTCATTTCAAGTATTGGCTCAACGAGAAAGAAGTTTAGTAAGCATGTTTAAACGTATTCAGGATTCTATTGTATTTCGTATTGGCACCATGATGAGCCTGATTATTGCGCTTGCAATTGTCAGTATGCTGTCATCGTTTTTAGTGTCAGACATGGCTGACAACGATGCCGCTGCCGTCAATCTATCTGGGTCCTTACGTATGCAAAGTTACAAAATGCTCAGTTTGCTGGCCGCGCAAAACGACAACGACTCTGCCGAAATACTTGAAACGACGATTAAGTCTTTTGATCAAAAACTTAACTCGTCAACTCTATTACTGGAAGTTAATAAATCTTCAGAGTCCGAAATTGCTCGTCAATATGCTCAGGTCACTCAGCTTTGGGAGCAGCAATTTAAACCAAATTTAAAACGGGCTTTGCAAGGCGAGGTGAGTTTTGAGCAGTTACGACTACAGACAGATACATTTGTCGATACGATTGATAAACTGGTCGAACTCTATCAGCAGGAAGCAGAACGAAAGATTCGATTACTCAGACTCATTCAGGTGATTGCGCTTTTCAGCACTCTTATTCTGGTTTACTTTTCGCTTAAATCGCTCCGTCAATCGGTAGAGCAACCCTTACTGCAACTCACCCAGACCGCAAAAAAATTAAGCAATGGGGACTTTACCGCTCGAGCGAATATCAAGAGTCCAGATGAACTAGGTATTCTTGCTAACACTATCGACAAAATGTCGGCCGCTCTTTCAGAAATGTACGGAAAGTTGGAAAAGCGAGTCGATGAAAAAACGTTTGAATTGCGTAGGAGTAAAAACACACTGCAATTTTTGCTCGACGCTTCAAAAGAGATTACCACTAAGCCTGCCGACGAGCTCGATTTTGAAAAGTGGACCGAAAAATTATCGCGCATCAGTCAGATCAACGCTATTGACTTATGCCTGACAACCGCTGACGGCACCAAGCCTTATCTACATGTGTTAACGGACTTTGAGTGCATTAACCCGAGCTGCTTGCCTGAAAATTGCGAGGCCTGTTTACAGGGCAATGTCATCAATTCTGAAGTCCCTGTAATGTCATTCCCAATCAATAAAAACGGTATAAATTACGGTGTTCTCACCTGCACTTTATCAAAAGATCAGCAAGTTAGCGCCTGGCAACGTCAAATTCTCGAATCGTTTTCGGAGCTGGTCGCCATTTCTCTCAGTATGAAAAATCAAAGTGATCAAGAGCGTCGCATGGCATTAATGACTGAGCGAACCACCATTGCGAGAGAACTGCATGACTCACTGGCACAAGCACTGTCTTATCTGAAAATTCAAGTCACACGACTTAAACGAGCAGTTGCAAAACCCGCTTCGGAATCAATCGTCGAAGATGTTATAGAAGAGTTACAGGAAGGGCTCAATTCAGCTTATCGCCAACTTCGGGAATTACTAACCACCTTCCGTTTACAACTATCCGGTGTTGGGCTACAAGCTGCGTTATCTGAAACGGTAGAGCAATTTAAGGAACAGCGACCCGAGTTCACTATTGAGCTTAACTACAAGGTTAAGAATATTCCATTTACTCCAAATGAAGAGATACATTTACTTCAGTTAATTCGTGAAGCAACGCAAAACGCTATCCACCACTCACAAGGAAGCCGAGTAATCATTGATTTCTCCGAGCAGTCAGACAAATCTATTCAGGTCTCTATTACCGATAATGGAATGGGAATAGCCGACTCACCTGAAAAAATAAATCACTATGGGCTCGCCATCATGCAGGAACGTGGGCGAAACTTAAATGGCCAACTGGAGATTAAACGACTTCAGCCCGGAACCGGTGTGTTTTTTAACTTCAAACCTAGTTATATTAATTAATCTTCAGTTAAAAGCATTAAAGGCACCCTAAGGTACCTTTAATGCTTTCCGGTGATTGGAACTTACGGATTATAAAACTCTCCACTTTTACGCAGATAGAACCACCAGTTAATAAACACACAGACGCCGTAGAAAATCGCAAAGCCTATCAAAGCAACTTCAGGTGTTGTGGCTTTAATTTGCTCCCCAAAAACTTTTGGAATGTAGAATGCGCCGTAAGCTGCGACCGCAGAAGTCCAGCCTAACACAGGCCCAGCTTGTTCTTTCGGAAATACCATGGCAATCGTTCTAAAAGTTGAGCCATTACCAATTCCAGTAGCAGCAAACAAAATAAGGAACAGTACAAAGAAAGGTACAAAGAACTCTTCTGGCGTAGCCGATGCGTAAGCCGCTTTCATGTAATAAGCAACTCCCAAAGCACTGCCTACCATCACCAAAGAACAAACCTGAGTCACTAAGGCACCACCCACTTTATCAGAAATCCATCCTCCCAACGGCCGGATCAGAGCACCAATAAATGGGCCCATCCAGGCATACATTAAAGCACTGGGTCCATTGGGGTTGATTAAATCGTGGGTCATAACACCATCAACCATAATATGTTGATAACCGAAAATAACCTTAATGGCCAATGGAAAAGCTGCCGCATAGCCAATAAATGAACCGAAGGTCATGGTGTAGATTACACTCATTACCCATGTATGCTTGTTATTGAAAATTTTATACTGACGATTCAGTGATTCTTTGATGCGACCGGGTATAAGTTTTAAAGCAAATACCGTTGCCGCGATCACCAATACCAGTACGATCTCTTTTGGCACACCCCAACCGGAACCATTAGCCTTTTCTGGAAGCATAAGCCACAACCCAATCGCTGCGGTCATAAAGCCAATCAATAACATAAATGAAATTTTGGCAAAGGCAGACAATGGATTACCAATATCAGGAGACACTTCCTCAGTCCGAATATTGTTCATACCAAACCAGCCAAACAGCACAAGAGGTATTAGTAGTAGCAGCCAAACAAATCCGGCATTTTGAATCCATGTTTGAGAACCCGCTTCAATTTTTCCTATCAGAGTTCCAGAAGAGGCAACCAATGTCATAGGGTCACCTCCCATGGCACCAAAAGCACCAAAGGTCATAAACAATGGCACTAAAATCTGCATGGAGGTTACACCGAAGTTCCCAAGGCCAGCATTCAGCCCCAAAGCCAGTCCCTGCTGCTTCTTGGGGAAAAAGAAACTAATGTTCGACATGGAAGAGGCAAAGTTTCCACCTCCTAAACCAGACAATAAAGCTAAAACCTGGAAAACCCACAAAGGTGTGTTCTTATCTTGTAGCGCCACCCCTGCTCCAAACGCAGGTATAATCAATAACGCCGTGGTAAACACGATGGTATTACGCCCACCGCACAATCGAATGAAAAAGCTACTCGGGATACGAAGAGTTGCACCAGTTAGTCCGGCAATAGCCATTAATGTGAAAAGCTCAGA
>JBFHVL010000146.1:0-8632 GCA_041589565.1 Kangiellaceae bacterium
ATTAAGCATCGCTAAAACGCTCAAGTGTTTATCAATAAACAAAAGATGTCATTATTTCGCTAGCATCGACAATTTGGTTTCGCCCATGACATTTAGCATGGTTCAGTGCCGTGCTTGCTGAAGCCAGTGCGTTTTGACCGTCAATTCCCTCAAAATCCTCAATATTGCACATTCCTCCGGAAAGAGTGCAGTGAAAGCTCGCATCATCGCTGGTAAACTTAATGGATTGAAATGACTCTCTAATGGTGTTGGCGATTAACATGCTTTTTTTAGAGTCGCAACCCGGAAGTACTAGCGCAAACTCTTCGCCGCCATAGCGGCCAATAAAGTCCGTTTGTCGAAAGCTTTGCTTTAAAAGATTCGATAATGAAGTAATCACCAAGTTTCCGGCTTCATTACCGTACTTGGTATTTACCGTGTTGAGCTCATCGATATCCAGAACCAAAATGGTACATGGCTCCTTCTTGCGTTGACAAAGTAACACTTCTCTCTCTATCGCCTCCTTGATAACCGAGTGCTTCAAGAGTCCGGTAAAGTTATCTTGCACCACATCTTCTTCTAACAGTCGGCTACGCTGAACTTTTGCTCTTACAATATTGATCAGCTGTAAGTCATTAATCGGTTTATTTAAAAAATCTTCAGCCCCTTGAGCTAGCGCCTTAGCTTGTAGTTCCGGATCGGTTTCCGAACTCAAAAATATAATAGGCAATTTTAACCAGCGCTCATATTGTCTGATTACACCTGCCAACTCTATCCCATTGTAATCCGGCATATGAAGATCCATGATTACCAATTGCACATTAAGGCGATCGATTTCTTCAATAATTGACTGTGGTTCGTTAAGACAATGTGCTTCGAAACCGGCGGCGTTGAGTATTATTTTAATTCGGCTTGCTAACAGTTGGTCATCATCAACAATGAGGACTTTAGCTTTAGGAATATTGTGGCGATCGAACAGACTTCTTAAATAATTTACGACATTGGGGACTACGAGAGGTTTTAAAAAATACCCCTTTGCATTGAGCTTAACGGAGCGCACTCGCGAGTCAAAGTGGTCATATGCAGACATGAACACAATGGGCACGTTGAGTTCAAGTAGGTTTTTGCAATCTCCTAGCTCTTCTGTAGCATTCAAATGTCCCTCATCAAACATGACATCAAGTAGTATGGTGTCGGGAGAATCTGAACGGGCAGCCTGATTTGCTGACTCCAGTTGATTAAAAACGCGAACATTAAACCCAAATGACTCAAACTGCCGCTGAAGCTCATTACTGAGCAGTACATCATCATCGATTATCCAAATACTATTTAATTCCCGCTTTGGGTTAAGAATGCTGGAGCAAAAATGAATGGCTGCTTCTTCTTTTTCTTGTCGCATGAGTTCGCCGGCCTGCTCCCAATATGTTAATAATGAGGTGACCTGGTTTTCCGAAACTTTAATAGGTCTTAGCGAGATTAACTCGGCGCATTTTAGTTCTGCCTGTTTACAGTAGTCGCCCAGACTTTTAAAGCCGAACGAGCCGCTTGAGCCCGCAATATTATGAAAATGAAGCTTAATACTCTCTAGAGCTTTAATAGGACTTGGGTGTTCTAACAGGCTTAAAGTCAACTCCTTGATTTCGTCAAGGCGGGCTGACAAGCGGGCAATATACTTTTCTTTTAAGTTAGTAATGGACTCTTGAATACTTTCACTCGTTTCTCTGGTCATAACAAGCTCCATGATAAATGATCTATCTGCGCAACTTTAAACGACGCTCGATTACTAGGATTAGAGAAATTTGCAAGCTAAACTAAATGACCAGAAGAGGCTAGGTTCGAGAACTGACACACTCGAATGCTATCACTCGAACAAGTCGTACTGCCAGTATATCAAAAACCGACCATTTTTAAAGTCTAGGTAATTACTGCTCAGTCAACTGACCAGTGAAGCTTCTGGGTGATTTACCTGTCGATAAGGCAAGTTTACCGATTGTTAATCCTTAATAGATATAAACTGCGCCATAATTACTCCCCAATTGTATAAAAGAGTTAGTCAAAATATCAATAGTTCTATGGCGGCTTCGGCTTCTGAGTAGATGAAAGTCTTTAGATAAAGCTGGTATTGCCATATGAGAATATTCAAGGGTTATTTAATAATAACCTTGTCTAAGTGTTCAGCGTTAAAGGTAAGCTGAAATAGAACTCAGTGCCCACTCCTACATCGCTTGAGACGCCCACTTTTCCGTTATGAGCCTCAATGACTTTTTTGGTAATAGCAAGACCGAGTCCAGTCGATTTTTCTCCACCCGTTGATTTTACGCTGGTGGTTTTGAAAGGTTCAAACACTTTATAAAGCTCATCCTGAGGTATTCCCTGGCCTTCGTCTCGAACGCTTACCGTAATTTGATTTTCTGATACTTCTAAAGTGATATAAATGTTAGTTTCCTGGTGAGAGTATTTAATGGCATTACTGATAAAATTGTTGATCACTTGCTCTATTTTGGGGGCGTCAATATGGAGAATGATTTTTTCAGGTGATGAATAGTGAATTTTAATATTTTTCTTATTGGCCAAAACCTGATTTAACTCGACGTTTTCAGCAATGAGCTTGGTTATGTCTACTTCGCTTAAATTAAGGACCACCTTACCTGATTCGAGTTCACTCATATCAAGCAGCTCTTCAAGCATTGCGATCATTTTCTTTGCCGTATCAACCGCCTTGTCTAGCATTTGGACTTGGCTTTCATTTAAGTTGTCACTGGTCCCCTTGATAAATTGAATATATCCAGTAATAACGCCTAGTGGATTTCGTAAATCGTGAGCGGCGATACCAATTAACTCATTTTTTCGCTCATTGAGTTCGGCCAGTTTTCGGTTTGACTTATTAAGTTCTCGCTGAATATTAACAAGCTCGTTATTAAGTTTGGTGAACTCTTCAAGCTGAGGTTCGCCCAAAGTTGAGGGGCGTTGCATATTATTTTTCATCGACTCGCGCAGTTGATTTGCGAGTTCGTTATTGACTTTTGCTATCTCATCATAAATCGATGAGTCCATACCCTGATTGTTAGAAGCCATCAATATATAGTTTTCATTTTTTGACACCGCCGAAAAGTAAAAACTTTTCGCCTGTCCATCTACCTCTAATGAAAGCGGGACGTCAAAAACCATTTTCTCGTTTCTTAATCGATTGAGAAAGTCCAGGGCAGACGCAAATTCACTTCGATGTAATATGGTGGGGAACAGCTGATTTTCCTTAACTGCATCGTTAACATCATTGTATAACACGCGTTCGATCTTGCCGGTTTTGTTAACTTCTAGTGCCAGTCCCTTTATGTTTTTCATTGTTAGCTAGCCTTTGCTGCCAGTTTATTGGCAGTTTCTATTGCCACTTTTGCATCCGTTGAGTGAGCATCAGCGCCCAACTCTTTATAGAGTTCTGGTGATACATTAAAGGGATAGCCGCCTACCATGATGCATGTATGTTTTGACTCGATGCTACGGATCATATTAATTAAATCTTTTACTTGAGGCAGATGAGAGGTGATAGTGGCCGAGATCCCGATCATATTGGGATCTTTTTCTTTTACGAAATCTACGACGCTATTAATAGGAACATTCGCTCCGAGATAGAATGCATCCCAACCGTTCATTTCTAATAAGTCGGCAACCATGCGCACTCCGACTTCATGAAGCTCACCCTGAGCACAGGTGATGACTGCAACATTGCCATTTTTCTCAGAACTAAAGATATAGGGATAGAGTTGCGACATGCATAATTGAGTTGCTGCTGTGCAAAAATGTTCCTGAGCGACACTGATTCGGCCTGTTTGCCAAAGTAAACCAACTTCTCTTTGGCACGGTTGAAAAACTGAGAGATAAATGTCCTGAACAGGAATACCGTCGTCTCGTACGGCTTTCAGTATCAGTTGACTGGCCTCCGTCCTGTTCGAGGCTAAGAGTAAATCAAGGTATTTTCTCGCCATTTCATAGTGAGGCGCTTTGGGCTCTAAAAATGTGTGAGCAATATTGGATTTCTGTCCTAGATGTTCTTCCGCAGCGGCAATAATTTTTCCAATTTTACCCGCGTCTTCCTGATTCAACTCTTTTCTTAATACATCGCCCATGACCTTTAAATGTTCATGCAGATGAGCGATGGGCAAGTTGATGCCTTCGAACAGAGTTTTTGCCCACATGACATAGTCGACGAACAACTGCTCGCTGTCGTTATCGAGGGCTTGTTGCATATAAGTAAGATGGATAACTGCGTCATCGAGACACTTTTGCTCGCCCTCGGGACCATACTGCTTGGGTAGCTCGGGATTAATACGGTAGTGTTCTTTTACAATGGCTTGTGAGAGCGCAGAGTAAAGCTCGGGAGTTAGTTTAGTCGAATCACTCATAACCATGCTCGCTAATCTGAAATTTTATTAAAGTGACGTACAAAGGTGGCTTTGGGGTCGAGCTTTAATCCTTTGGGGATGCCTTTGTGCGATGCGTGATGTGCGTCACTGTTATGCCACTGTAAAAAGCTTTCTTCATTGTTCCAGCGAGTTAGGAGCCAAAACTCACTGTCATCATCTTGAGGCGAATAAACTTCCATATCAATAAATCCCGGTACCGAGTCGACCAGATGAGGGCGGCTCTTAAATGCAATGCGTACGGCCTCCTGCATATCATTTTTTACTCGAAATCGGCTCATCGCCATGAAAGCCATAAAAAGACTCCAAAGTCAGATATCTCCAATGCTGAAAGTGTAGACCATACTTAGATAAGTTGCAGACTTAACCCGTTGTTATCAATGAACTTAAATAGAATGATAGGCGAGGGAGTATTGTCCCAAAGGAGCAGTGAGAGCTCGTACGTCTTCCAAACACGCTATTCCAATGAACGGCGGGTAACGTTGGGCAGCTCAACCAAAGATAAGATACTTCAATCATTACGATAGGAAAATGTCATTAGCCAAATGCTTGGATCAAGCGTAAATAGCAGCCTGCTAAATGACATTACCCACTTTGCTGGTGGTCGGACTACAATTACATGAAACCTCGCTTTTTATTCAAGGATACTTCCTTATGCTAACCACACTGTTAGTGGTTGATGATGAATCTCAGTTGGCTGATTTACCGGCCAACGCCATAAGCTTTCGCAGTTACTTACATGATTACCCCAAATTGGGTGAACCCAGGCTACGTATTATTAACTTGTGCGATACCGACCGCTATCTGAGCCAAGGTTATTACTGCTCGCTGTTAGCGGAAGCTCGCAGCCATCAGGTTTTGCCCAGTATTCGAGACATTAATGCCTTACGCGGTGACGGCGGTGTCATTTGGATGGATGTCAAAGAGATCGCGCCCTTTTTACAAGATGAGCTTTCGGCACAGTCGCAGCTGGTGTGCATGGGCGAAGTCGCTGACGCCGGATTTAAAAAGCTGGCGCAAAAAGTATTTGCGACTTACCCCGCTCCTTTATTGCGTGTCTCTTTGATAAGCGATGCTGGTGGTGCGCGACTCGCTGTAGCGCGAGCAAGTTATGCTGAGCTTAGCGACGCTGAGCGTGGCTTTTGTTTGGAGCAATTAAAGCAACATACCAAAGTGTCCTGGCGTAAAGCCAGTGGACGAAAAAAATATCGCTGGGAATTGGCGATGCTGGTGAACCCAGAAGAAAAAGTACCGCCGAGCAATCGTGGCGCTTTATCGCGCTTCATTAAAGCGGGTGAAAAGCTGGGTATCCGTGTGACACAGGTTTCGGCTCAGGAACTGCATAACGTCAGTCAGTTCGATGGCCTGTTTATTCGTGAAACTACCGCGATTGATCATCATACGTTTCGATTGGCGCGTGCGGCAGAAAAGCAAGGACTGGTAGTCATCGATGATCCCGACTCGATATTACGTTGTTGCAACAAGGTGTTTTTGCACGATGCCTTTAACTATCAAAAAGTGCCCAGTCCACAAACTGAATTTGTCAGTAGTGATTCGGAAGAAACGATTGATGCATTGGCGCATCAATTCGGTTTTCCAATGGTTTTGAAAATGCCCGAAGGGTCGTTTTCCAAAGGGGTGTTTAAAGTAAAAACTAAAGACGAGCTAAAGACCAGTTTATCGCAGTTGTTAGAGCAGTCAGCATTGGTGTTGGCTCAACGATATATGTTTACCGATTATGATTGGCGCGTGGGAGTATTGAATGGTCGAGCCATTTACGCTTGTCGTTATTACATGGCGCGAAACCATTGGCAAATTTATAACCACGAATCGAAACGAAACTTCTCCGGTGGTTTTGACACGTTGCCAACCTTCGAATTGCCGAAAACCGTATTAAACGCGGCGCTTAAAGCAGCCGCTTTAGTGGGTAATGGATTATATGGCATCGACATTAAAGAAGTCGAAGGCAAAGCCTATGTGCTTGAAGTGAATGATAATCCGAGTATCGATCACGGTGTCGAAGACGTTTATTTAGGTGAAGAGCTTTATATGCAAATTATGTCGGAATTTTTACGGCGACTTGAAGCCCGCGGTCGTTAAAAACAGTGTTAACTATACCAATTGAGTTGTCGTGCGAATGAGTACATTAGGTGAGCTGTGGCAAACGGCAGAGAAAACATCGCATTATTTTTCGACGCAGTATCAACAGTGTCGCGATGGCTTTTTGGCGCAAATGCGTCAGCTGCCAAAGTCTGAGCTTCGTAGCTTCAGTTGCCATATACCTCAGTTTTCCGATTGCGCCATCGATGCGTTTATTTTTGACCCAAAAGTTAATGGTAAAGATGCTCGCAAGGCGCTGGTCTTGATCAGTGGTACTCATGGTGTTGAAGGTTATGCGGGCAGCGCGGTGCAACAGTTTTTGTTGCAACAATTGCTCGACGGTGAATGGCGCTTAGCTAACGACACAGCGCTGGTGATGATCCACGCTCTGAATCCGTGGGGTATGCAATGGGCGCGACGCTGTGATCAGGATGGTATCGATCTTAATCGTAACTTTGTTGATTTTTCAGCGTTGCCAAAACCTCACCCAGAAACGGTAAAACTACTTAATGCTTTACAATTGAGTGATGCGGAAGAGCGAAAGCGTGCACTGAAACAGCTTGAAAAGTTATTGGGTCAAACGGAGTTTGAAAAACTGTTTAGTGGTGGACAATATCAACACTCCTGGGCGCCGTTTTATGGTGGGAGACAAGCGGCTTTTTCAAGTCGAGTATTAGACAAATTGATTAATGACTGGCAGTTGGCCGACCGCGAGTTAGTGGTATTCGATCTACACACCGGTTTGGGGCCTTACGGCTTTGGCGAATTGATATCTGATCATCCTGCGACTTCGCGTGGCGCCCACTATGCCCAACAAGTGTTCGGTCATGCGGTAGCTCAAACCGATTTAGGCATGTCGTTTTCTGTTCCAAAGGCGGGCTTGCTTGATTATCGCTGGCATGCGCTGATGCAGCAACGAGGTTGTTTTTTGACTTTGGAATTTGGCACTTTAGGCACCGAAAGTTTATTTGAAGTTCTGCTGGGTGATCATCAAATTTGGCATGCGAATCAATGGATGAATAAAGTGCAGCAAAATGCCGATACGCAGCAGGAACTGAAAACGAATTCTGATTATCTAACTAATCGTAATGCCATATTGAATCACTTTTGTCCTGATGATGGACTGTGGCAACAGGCTGTTTTATTTAAGAGTTGGCAATGCACGCAACAAGTCATGCAATATTTTTCCGAGACCCCTGGCTCATGAGTTTGAATTCGAACGACTTTCGAATTCGTAGTGCAGGATTAGATGATCTGGATGCCCTGATGGATCTGGAGCAACGCTGCTTTGCTGCCGACCGTCTTAGTCGTCGCAGTATGCGCCGTCATATTCAGTCTGAACATAGCGCTGTACTGATCGCTGAATCTAAGTTGAATCTTAATCAAAACCGAGCAACCAACAGTATTGCTGGCTATGGGTTAATTTGGCTGCATCGTGGTACGCGACTGGCGCGGTTGTATTCCTTGGCGGTTGCTCCCGAAGCGCGAGGGCAGGGGATTGCGCAGAAACTTTTAACCGCCTTGGAACGTGTCGCCGAAAAACATTTGCGACTGTATATGCGATTGGAAGTGAGTCGAAATAATACCGCCGCAATTAAGCTCTATGAGTCCTGCGGTTATCGTGTGTTTGGCGAGTACAGCGATTATTATGATGATCACAGTGATGCTTTACGTATGCAGAAAAAAATTCGCAGTCGCCATGCCGATGGTATCGCATTGAGTATGCCCTGGTATCAACAAAGTACCGAATTTACCTGTGGTCCTGCTGCACTGATGATGGCAATGGCCAGTCTGGATAAAAAGTTACTTTGCGAGCAGGCTTTAGAACTGCAATTATGGCGAGAAGCGACCACCATTTTTATGACTACTGGACACGGAGGATGCCATCCCTTAGGGTTAGGTTTATCGGCGCAGCAACGCGGTTTTGAAGCCGTTGTGTGTGTTAATAAAGACAACCCGTTATTTGTGGATGGGGTGCGTTCCGAAAAGAAAAAGCGAATAATGACGCTGGTACATCACCAGTTTATTAATGCCTGCCGCGAGCAAGGTGTAGATGTGATGTACGAAGACGTAACGCAACAGTTAATAGAATATTGGTTGGAAAATGATTTTCGTGTTTTAGTACTGATCAGCAC
>JBFHVL010000147.1:0-8619 GCA_041589565.1 Kangiellaceae bacterium
CAAAGGCATAGATGTGTTCGGCGCAAAAGGTACGCCCGTTACCGCAGCCAATTATGGTTTATTGTTGTTTAAAGGCAGTTTAAAAAAAGGCGGAAAAGTATTGGTGTATCTAGGGCCGGAATGGAAAATTCATTACTACGCTCATCTCGTCGACTTTGCGGATTCAACCCCTATTTTGGTATCTTCCGGTGAAACCATTGTTTTTTAGGTGATAGCGGCAACGCGAAAGGTAAACCACCACACCTGCATTTTACCGTGTTAAGTTTGCTGCCCTATTTTTGGAAAGTTGATAGTTCTTCTCAGGGATGGAAGAAAATGTTCTATCTTGATCCTAATGATTATTTAAGAGATCCCAGTCGATGAAAAAAATACTAGAAGTTGTTTCGTATAGTTTTTTGGGTTTGTTTTTATACGCCTGCTCCAGTCAGACTTCGCATAATAATTTGGAAACCACCGAACACTCCGCTAACCAGGTAAACTTACCTTACGCCACCGGAGAAATAACGCACCCGCAATTGTTTGCGCGTTACTCGCACTTTGCCAGTAACTATAATAAACATCAGCCCAGTGAAGACGATGTAAAGCAAGTGGCCAGCATCGATAAACCATTAAACCTACTCATTGTTTTCGGCACCTGGTGCCACGACAGCGAGCGAGAAATTCCACGGCTGTTAAAACTACTGCATCAAGCAAACAATCCTAATATTACTTACCAAATGATCGCGGTAGGCTATAACAAAAAAGTGAGCGACGTGTCTGACCTGCCCGTTTCCATAAAGTACACGCCCACGGTTATTATTTCGGATGAAAGTGGAGAAGAGTTAACTCGCGTTATTGAGCGACCAGAGGGGAGTTGGGCTAAAAATATTACTTTATTAAAGAGAATCGACTCTGAGAGTTAAATAAGTTATTGAGCGAGAGAACGCTTCACTAAGCCTGGATGCTAAAAAATAGATAGAGATAACTCATGTATATCACTAATTACGTTGTAAGCTGGAGTGATCTTCCGGTCTCGAACATATTTTTTGCTTGGGCTTTGTTTATTTTTTGTGTGGTAAAACTCTATCAATGCAAGAATATTGAGTTTGAGTCTGCAGCCCAAAAAAAATTGGTTGTTTTGTTTTTTTCAATACTATTGATATTGGGTGCAGTCGGCGGTGCGATGTCGTCATTTAGGATCCCTTTAAATAAGATTAGGTTGGAAAATGGAGAATATCAATACTTAGAAGCGAAGCTTGTCAATATGTACACAAAGTATGGCTCTATGAGAGTGCTTAGTTTCGATGGAGAAGATATAGGTGTGACGGCGAGTTCCAATTCATGCTTTCCTGGAGATGATGATATAGCTAGAACATTTCAGTTAGAGGTTGGAGCAACTTACAAAGTAAAATACTTCAAGCACGAAAACAGCGATTATCCTCGGGGGTGTATCCTTGAGTTGAAGAAAATAAGCAGTCAAAAATGAACTGTCTGATTGGACGTAAACTAGCGTAAATAGAAAAGTAATGTAGAGTAGTTTATTTAAAGCAAAACCTATTAGGTGCATAAGAAAGGTATTTATTTAATTTTTAAGGAAAAAACTGTGGGAATGGTAATTATACTAATATTAATTGGACTTTTTTATATTGGTGTTTTTTTAGCTCATCAAGTAAATATTAAAATAAAGAAGCCTGTTGATCTTACTAATGATTTGAAACTATATATAGCAAACCTTTGTTTGCGTTTTTTATTTGTTGCTCCGTTTGCAATACTTACCCTCTACACTCTGGAGTCAAATTTACCCAGCGGAGCCAATGGTTTTGGAAAGGATAAATCACCTTGGCTATTTAGTTTGGCTCCCATTTTGTTGGGATTTACGTATGCAATTAGCAAGAAATTATCTCACTTAATCTTAAGTAAAGTTAGACAGTAGGTTTGTATAAAAGCCAACAAAATAGACCTTGTTGAGTTCAAAAACTTCTTATATCAACAAGTTGTCGACCGTCTCTGGATTCCGCCATCAAGTCGCGGAATGACAATTAAAGAGAATTCACTTCGTTCGCAATGACCATGTTTATGGAAGCACTGGATTAACCGGCCAAGTCGATGTGATCTTAGCCGGTAGCGACAGCTCTGTCTGATAGTTTTAATTCTATCAATCGAAATGACTAATCTTCGCAACGTTTGGAACGAATGAGCCAGCGCAGCGACAAGTCTTTTGGGTGACATTTGGGACGCCTGCCAAATGTCACTCGTACACAGTGAAGCGGTGCGAAAGAAAAGAGCTTTTTAAGTTTCAGGCAAAATTGTACCTAGCTGACTTCAGGTTATAACCCCCTAACTGCCTTTCTATCCACCCCCACTTTCTGTGCTATAATCGCGCGCAATTCTCGGTGCGCGATGCGCTTAAAAGGGAACGCGGTGAAATTCCGCGGCTGTACCCGCAACTGTAAGCAGAGCAAAAGACAGTTCCACTGAAGTGACCCACAGTCGCTTTGGGAAGGAGTCTGGAGGTGAACTCTGCAAGCCAGGAGACCTGCCGGAAGGGGTTTGAAGCCTATTTTACTTGGCTTCAGATAGGTTGATGATTGGTCCGAGCGGGTTACTCGGAGGCGTCGTGCAGATAAGCAGATCCATTCCTTACTACACTTTGAGCCTCGTTCCCGCACCCTGGAGTGCGCGTGTCACACCATTCATGTGTGTTTGAAGCCAAAGACTTAAGCTGGCAGGTCAATGACCGGATGATTCTCGATCATCTGGACTTTTGCATTATGCCCGGCGAGTTTGTTGGCCTTATAGGACCCAACGGCGCTGGCAAGTCCTCCTTACTGCGCTGCCTGTATCGCAAAATTATCGACTATAGCGGCGACCTGCTGTTTCAGAACCAACCCCTGCAAAGCTATACCCGCAATCAACTGGCACGCCAAATTGCCGTAGTACTGCAGGAACCACCCGGTCAATTTGAGCTCAGTGTGGCCGATGTGATCGCCATGGGTTTAACCCCACTTAAGTCATTATTCGAGTTTGACTCGGAGCAGGATCGTGAGCGCATTGCCTCGGCCGCCGAACAGGTCGATCTGGCCGATAAGCTGGAGCAAAACTTCAATTCACTGTCGGGCGGCGAAAAGCAGCGCGCTATGATTGCCCGCGCCATAGTACAGAATCCGCAGATCCTGATAATGGATGAGCCCACCAACCATCTCGATATTCGTCATCAGGTGGATGTGTTAAAGCTGGCAAAAAGCCTGAACATAACGGTCGTAGTAAGCATTCACGACCTGAATCTGGCTGCTGCTTTTTGCGACCGCTTTATTTTGATGGACCACGGCAAAATCGTCGCAATGGGCGATCACAAAGCGGTACTCAACGAGCAACATTTAAGTGAAGTGTTTGGTGTTGTGGCGCGCATTGATCAACATCCGTTTCACACCACGCCGCGCATTACCTTCGATATGCAAATTGCTAACGAAGCAGTGGTGAATAGTCCAAAGGAACAACCTTGATGTCTGGTCGCTCCCATAAAACATCTCTGTTTAGCCAGCAACGTGGCTTTAACCTGCAATATCTATTGCTGGTGGTGGGCAGCAGCCTGTTACTGATCTTTACCTTTTTATTCGCCACCGCCACCGGCAGTGTGCATCTATCGTTGGCGCAGGTTTGGGAGGCGCTGTTTTGCGTTGATCAATGCAGCGTTGATGACATTACAAAAAAGATCATCTGGGACATTCGGCTGCCACGCATTTTAATGGCTTTGGTCACGGGTGTAGGGCTGGCACTAACGGGTGCTATTTTACAAAGCGTTACCCGCAACCCGCTGGCCGATCCCTATTTGTTTGGTATTTCTTCCGGCTCTGCACTGGGGGCGGTCATTGTTATGGCGATCATTCCCACGGCAGTGATTAGCGTGACCTTTGGCGCATTAGTCGGCGGCGCCTGCTCTGTTGCTTTAATGTTGATACTGGCTGGACGCTCCGTCACCCAGGTCGAACGGCTACTGCTTTCCGGTGTAGCGGTGTCGTTTATGTTAAGCGCCTTTACCAGTTTGATCCTCTATTACTCCAAACCCGAAATCGCTGCGACCTTATTGTTCTGGATGATGGGCAGTTTTTCCAACAGTCAGTGGCACGAACTCTGGATGCCCTACGGCATTGTGATTTTGGCTTTTGGGATCTTTTTAATTTTTCGCCGCTGGCTGACCGCCATACAGGCCGGTGAAGAAAGCGCCCATACGCTCGGCGTTCCAGTAGTGCCGTTGCGATTATCCATGCTGGTGCTTTGTTCTGCGGTAACCGCGGTGCTGGTGGCTCATGTTGGCGGCATTGGGTTTGTCGGTTTGATGATCCCGCACATTTGCCGCTATCTGGTGGGCGTGCAGATTGATCGTGTATTACTGATGTGTGTACTGCTCGGCGGCAGTTTTATGATTTGGGTGGATGTGATTGCCCGCTCACTGCTCGATAACCAGGTTCTGCCGGTGGGCGTTGTGACCTCCGCAGTGGGTAGCCTGTTCTTCTTTATTATTTTGAAATCTCGCAGCCGAAAGGTGTGAGTTAACTGGTTAGATTGTTAAGGCGTCACTGAATGATCACTCCCGATACTTTTTCCATTGTTCCACTGGATCGTTCGAATGAAGAATTGATCCAGCAGCGTATCGATCAGAAAACCAAACCACCCGGTGCATTAGGTCAACTGGAACCACTGGCGGCACAGCTGGCGCTGATTTTAGGAAGTGAGTGCGTTGAGCTGACACGACCAGCGATGCTGGTATTTGCTGGCGATCATGGTATTGCCGAAGAAGGCATCAGCATTGCACCCTCAGCGGTGACGCAGCAGATGGTGCTTAATTTTTTAAACGGCGGCGCTGCCATTAACTGTTTTTGTCGCAGTAACGACATCGAGCTGGAAGTGATCGATGCCGGTATATTACTGCCGATAGCTGATGAGCGACTCACGATTCAATCACTGGGTAACGGCACCCGCAATATCAGTCGCGAAGCAGCCATGACAATGGATCAGGTGGTCGAAGGTATTTTGCTGGGTAAAAAGGTGGCCGAAAAACATGTGTCGGCCGGCAGTCAATTACTTGGTTTTGGCGAAATGGGCATTGGTAACACCTCCTCTGCCGCAGCCATTATGGCCGCTATCTTAAACATTCCCGCCGATGAATGCGTCGGTCGCGGCACTGGCATTAGTGATGAAGCACTGGAACGTAAAACTCGACTGGTAGCTGCCGCACTGGAGCGGCATGCCAATGATCTGGATTGTCCGCTCGATATTCTGCGCTGCCTTGGTGGATTTGAAATCGTGCAAATGGTGGGTGCCATGTTGGCCACTGCCGAACAAAAGAAAATAATTCTGGTGGATGGCTTTATTGCAACGGCAGCGGCACTGGTGGCCCAACGAATCTCACCTGCCGTAATCGACTATATGGTGTTTTGTCATCAATCCAACGAGCAAGGTCATCAACGTATGATCCGGCACATGGGCGGTAAGCCATTACTCAATTTAGGTTTAAGACTGGGTGAAGGAACCGGTGCAGCGTTAGCGATCCCGTTACTCAAAGCCGCAGCCAGTTTTTACAACGATATGGCCAGCTTCGCCGACGCTGGCGTCGACAACGTGACAAGAAGTTAGAGTCGGTAAGCCCAATGACACGAGCGACCCTTACCCAAACCTTTAAGCGCGAATGCAATCTGTGGTGGATTGCACTCGGCTTTTTTACTCGTTTGCCGGTACCTGCGTCGCTCGACTTTTCGCAAAACCATTTAAATCAGGCGAGCCGATATTTTCCACTGGTCGGCTGGTTAATTGGTGTCATTCTTGCGACCAGTTACTGGTTACTGGCACCGGTGTTTGGAAACGCCATTGCCATAATACTGAGTATGGGGATCGGCTTTTTACTGACCGGAGGTTTTCACGAAGATGGTCTGGCGGATACCGCCGATGGTTTGGGCGGCGGCTGGAGCATTGAGCAAAAGCTTACCATTATGAAAGACTCGCGCCTTGGCAGTTATGGCGCGCTCGCCATCTGGTTTGCTTTAACCTTAAAGTTTATCGCGCTGTGGCAAATGACCGATGTCATCATTGCACTTCTGGTTGCCCATCCATTAAGCCGACTGGCGGCAACCATGATGATGCAGCTCTTGCCTTACGTGAGCGATCCCGATGTTTCCAAATCGAAACCACTGGCCGAAAAGCAGTCGTCCACCGATGCCCTGATCAGTGTGCTGATCGGAAGCGCGGCGTTGTTACTGGTTGCCAGTCCGGTAGTCGTATTATTTGGATTAGTGGCGGTCATCGCACTGTTGGCCCTGTTATTTAAACGACAAATTGGCGGCTTTACCGGCGATACATTGGGCGCCACTCAGCAATTGTCTGAACTCGCCGTTTATTTATGTCTATTAGCGAACGGAGGTGCCCTGTGATTCACTTGGTTCTGGGCGGCGCTCGCAGTGGTAAAAGTGGCTATGCCGAACAATGGGCTGCTGATCATCAACGTCCGGTAACGGTTATTGCCACAGCTACTGCCGACGATGATGAAATGGCAAACCGAATTGCCCATCATCAGGCCAGCCGACCCGATCATTGGCAGGTGATTGAAGAGCCGTTATTTCTTAGCCGCGCGTTAAGCAAGGTCGAACCGGATCATGTGATCATGATTGACTGCCTGACCTTATGGCTCAGTAACTGGTTATGCAAAGCCGATCCCTCCTTGTGGCAAAAACAGAAAACCGAGTTTCTTAATCTGCTGTGCCAATTGAAACAGCCGTTAGTGATGGTGAGTAACGAAGTGGGCAGCGGCATAGTGCCACTGGGTGAACTGTCGCGACACTTTGTTGATCAGGCAGGATGGCTCAACCAGTCCATAGCGGCATTGGCTGATGAAGTATCTTTAGTGGTGGCAGGCTTGCCCCTGTCATTAAAATCGAGAGCACAACAATCATGAATACCGAAGTTCTACTCGTTCGTCATGGCGAACCGGTTTTAAAAAATGCACTGCTCGGCTCCACCGATTCACCCTTGTCCGATTTAGGCTGGCAGCAACTGGAAAATACCTTTGCCAACCTGGGCGAATTCGATCAACTGATTGCCAGTCCCTTGTCACGTTGCGCCAGTTTCGCGCAGCATTTTGCCAGCGAGTATAATGTGCCGCTCTTAATTGAAGAGCAATGGCGCGAATGTCATTTTGGTGATTGGGATGGTCGACGTTATCAGGAACTGCACCAACGTCATCCAGAAGCAGTAAGTGAGTTTTTTAATGATCCGGCGCGCTTTCCACCACCCAATGGCGAGGTACTTACCGAATTTAATCAACGCGTTGATCAGGCACTTTCGCAGCTGGTAAAACGCAACCCGGGTAAACGTGTCGTCGTATTAACCCACGCCGGAGTGATCCGTTCGCTGGTGGGAGCCTGTTTGGGAATGAGTCGTTTATCGAATGCGGTATTTCAGAAGTTTTCCGTAGACTACGCCAGCGTCACTCACTTATCGATTTTTCATGACGAATCACAACGCTGGTTTTCTCAACTGGTGAAATTAAATCAAACCACTCACCTCGCCGAGTCGCCGCTTCCATGACAGCAAAAACCTTGATGGTACAGGGCACGACCTCAGATGCTGGCAAAAGTCTGGCCGTCACAGCCATTTGCCGTCTGTTACGTCGACGCGGATATTCTGTAGCGCCCTTTAAACCTCAAAATATGGCACTTAATAGTGCCGTTACCACTCAAGGTGGAGAAATAGGACGCGCCCAGGCGCTGCAAGCTTTAGCATGTGACTTAGAACCACACATTGATTTTAATCCTGTATTGCTAAAACCCAGTGCCGATCAAAAGTCGCAGGTGATCTTAAATGGTAAAGCGGTTAGCCAACTGGATGCCGCGCAATTTGGATCGATTAAAGAACTCGCCTTCGACTCGGTATTGGCTGCATTTAATCGACTGAAAAATCAATATGAGTTTGTCATCGTTGAAGGTGCGGGCAGCCCGGCGGAAATTAATTTACGCAAAAACGATATCGCCAATATGGGATTTGCCGAAGCCGTCGATTGCCCGGTTGTTTTGATCAGCGATATTGATCGTGGTGGAGTGTTCGCGCATATCGTCGGCACGCTGGCCCTACTGTCGCAGTCCGAACAGGCGCGCGTGAAAGGTTTTATCATCAATAAATTTCGCGGCAGTCTCGAGTTACTGCAAGATGGTCTCGACTGGATGACCGATCACACCCGGAAACCACTGTTTGGTGTGTTACCTTTTTTGCACAATTTAAAACTCGATGCTGAAGACGCCATTCGGATCAATCAAAACACTGAAGGCTCAATCAACATTAAGGTTCCCGTATTTTCGCGTATCAGTAACCATACGGACTTTGATCCTTTAACCGCCCATCCTCAGGTGAAGTTAACCTTTGTTGGCCCTGGTGACGACCTTACGGGGGCAGATCTTATTATTTTACCGGGTAGTAAAAATGTGCGCGCCGAAATGAAACAGATGACTGACTGTGGTTGGGACAAGCAGATCAAACATCATCTGCGTTATGGTGGAAAGCTACTCGGGATCTGTGGCGGTTTTCAACTGCTTGGTGAGAGTATTCATGATGCACTGGGTATCGAAGATGATCCGGGTGAAATCAAGGCACTCG
>JBFHVL010000148.1:0-8617 GCA_041589565.1 Kangiellaceae bacterium
GCGGAGATGACCGCTTGCTGTTATTTTCTTCAACATTTGAGCCGTATGAGTTTGCTGTGCTTGCCAGTTGCTGCTCATTGCCTTCTGCAGAGCTATGGGACTCGCCGCAGGCGATTATCAGGTAGCCACAACCTAATGTAACTGCGATTAGCTTAAACAAATTGTAAGACAAGGATGTTTTCATGGACTTGAGTAGGCCTGTTCATTTGATCGACTTTCGGTATGATGGGCACAGTTTTACCACAGACAACCAATTAAGAGGAACACTCATGGCGGGAACCAGCCTGTTAGCATTACTTGACGATATCGCGACGGTACTCGATGACGTAGCCGTAATGACCAAGGTTGCGGCCAAAAAAACTGCTGGAGTATTGGGCGACGATTTGGCATTGAACGCAGAGCAAGTATCTGGCATTCGCGCTGAACGTGAAATCCCGGTGGTTTGGGCTGTAGCCAAAGGGTCCTTTAAGAATAAGTTAATTTTAGTTCCTTCGGCTCTTTTGATCAGTGCTTTTGTGCCAGTGCTTATCATCCCACTGTTAATGCTTGGCGGTGCTTACTTGTGCTTCGAAGGTGTCGAAAAAGTTGCCCATAAATTGTTTCACCCAAAAGAGGAGGCTGAAGAAAAACAGGAAGTTTTAAAAGCACTCCATGACCCGAAAATGGACTTGGTTAAGTTCGAAAAAAGAAAGATTAAAGGCGCGATAAGAACCGATTTTATTTTATCAGCAGAAATCATCGTGATTGCATTGGGTACGGTACAAGAGTCTCCCTTTTCTACTCAAGTGGGTGTGGTTTGTGGTATTGCACTGTTAATGACCGTCGGAGTATATGGACTGGTTGCCGGAATTGTTAAGCTCGATGATGCGGGCTTCTATTTAGTTAAAACTAAAGCGCAAACTGTGTGGGGCAAGTTCCAACGAGCTTTGGGACGAGGACTGCTTGCCTTTGCACCGTTTCTTATGAAAACCCTTGCTTTTGTTGGTACTCTGGCGATGTTTTTGGTTGGCGGAGGCATATTAATTCACGGAGTTCCGCTATTTACCCAATGGGAGCACGGAATTGCTCACTGGGCAGAAAATATTCCGAGCGTGGGAGCTGTGATGGTGCATGTTATACCATTACTTTATAGCGCGATTGTGGGTGTGGTTGCTGGAGCTATGGTTTTGGGCGGCGTTAATTTGATTGGTAAACTTCGTAAAGCACCTGCCAGCACTTCCTGAGACTAAGGTAGAAGGGCTGAACGGCAGCTCACTGATCCCGGTGAGCTGATCTCGATCAAAACGTCCTTAAGTCAAATCGATACAATGGTCATCATAAATCGTTTGCTTTGATGGCCAGCTAATGCCAAATATTCAAAAAATTCAATGGGATAGTGATTTAATCGAGCGCTACAATGTTAGCGGCCCTCGCTACACTTCGTATCCGACCGCATTACAGTTTAATCCTTCAGTTAATGCAGATTATTACCTACAAGCTCTAAAACAAATTCCAGCAGATGCGCCTTTGTCTCTGTATGTTCACATCCCATTTTGCTGGCATGTTTGTTATTACTGCGCGTGCAATAAAGTGGTCACTCGCGACTATGCTCGTGTGAATCCTTACCTTGATGCATTAGCGAAAGAAATGGCGATAGTGGCCAAACAACTGAAAGGCCAAACAGTAAAACAGGTGCACTGGGGTGGTGGAACACCGACTTTTTTAAATGCAGAGGATCGTCTTCGACTGGTATCGCTGCTTCGGCAAAATTTTAATATAGCTAAAGACTCCGAACTGGAGTGCTCAATTGAAGTCGATCCACGAACGGTGTCGCCCGATGCAATAAGTGAGCTACGGCAACTTGGTTTTAACCGTATCAGTCTGGGAGTTCAGGATTTTAATCCGAAAGTACAACAAGCAGTGAATCGTGAGCAATCGCTGGAAGATACAAGTGCATTAGTTGAAGCTGCTCGAACGGAAGGTTTTCGTTCCATTAGTTTTGATTTGATTTATGGGTTACCACATCAGTCGGTTGAGTCATTCAGTGAAACTTTGGATCAGGTGATCGAGTTACGCCCTGATCGTTTGTCGGTGTTTAATTATGCTCATTTGCCTCATCGATTTAGGCCGCAACGTCGAATTAACTCCGACGATTTACCGACTGGAGAAGAAAAGCTCGCCATTTTACAGCTAACTATCGAAAAGATGCAGGAGGCGGGATACGTTTACATCGGTATGGATCACTTTGCATTACCCGAAGATGAGCTGGCGCAGGCGCAGGAAAAAGGTAAGTTGCACCGTAACTTTCAAGGCTATACCACGCATAAAGATTGCGATCTGATAGGTCTGGGTGTTTCGTCAATTGGCTCGATTAATGGTGATTACATTCAAAGTGAGAGAGAGCTAAAAGAGTATCTGGAGCAATTGGAACACGAAAAACTACCAGTTTGGCGTGGCGCACGAATCACTCGCGATGATGAAATTCGCAAAGCGGTCATTTTTCAGATTATCTGTAACTTTGAGTTGAATATTGAAGATGTCGAAACGCAATTTGAAATTAACTTTTGGGGCTATTTTTCTGACTCTCAGGAGCGTTTAAAGCAAATGGCTGCCGATGGTTTAGTTGAGTTTTCCGATGATAAGCTGCAAGTCACAGATAGAGGCCGACTGTTTGTTCGTAATGTTTGCATGGCTTTTGATGCCTATCTTGGAGCTCAAGCCGAACTGATTACTTATTCAAAAGCCATTTAACATTTTTGGCAAAAACCCAGTTAAAGTGCTTAATTGGGATCAATCCTAGATTATTCGGCAAGTAGCGCTGAAGGACGACTTTTGCGTGGTTATGCGTGATTAGTGGTTGTGCATGGACTATAATATCGATTGTTTTTCTCGACATTGTAAATTTCCATGACAAAACAAGATGTTAGCAATAAGTATGAGGTGCACTGCCAATCCTGCAGCATCAGTAAACTGTGTTTACCGGTAATGCTTATTGAGTCCGAAGTAGAGCACTTGGACGCAATTGTTCAGCGGAGCCGCCCGTTACATAAAAGCGAACATCTTTTCTCTGCTGGAGACGATTTCGAGTGTGTTTACGCTATTCGCTCCGGAAGTCTTAAGTCTTATACGATATCTGAAGATGGCATAGAGCAAATCACTGGATTCCATTTACCCGGAGAAATCGTAGGACTCGACGCCATTAACGCCGGTCATCACCCCAGCTTTGCCAAAGCGTTGGAAACATCTGCTGTGTGCTCTATTCCATTCGACAAACTGCAAATATTGGCTGGCGAGATGCCTGCATTGCAAAAGCAAATTTTCAAAGTAATGAGTCAGGAAATTCGAGAAGATCAGGAACTTTTAATGCTCTTAAATAAAAAAGCAGCAGATGAGCGACTGGCAGCATTTCTGATTAATCTTTCTCAACGCTTTGGTCGTCGCGGATTATCATCACTCAAGTTTCGCTTAACCATGACTCGTAGCGATATAGGTAACTACCTCGGGCTGGCAGTTGAAACGGTCAGCCGACTACTAACCAAGTTTCAGCAGAGTGACTACATTGGCGTGCAAGATAAAGAAATTGAAATCGCTGATATTAAATCTCTGAGTGATTTGGCGGGGACACGCTGTCATATTGAACAGGTTGGCTAATCTACCTACAAAGAGTGCTCGAAAAGCCCGGCGATGAATAGTCGACCGGGTTTTTTATTGGTAAAATACCCCTACAAATTTTAATGGTAATTGCCGTTACCTGTTCCTGATAGCATTTTCTATTATCTTAAGTAAAAAACATGAAACGACCTGAACTCCTTGCGCCTGCGGGCACGCTTAAACACATGCGTTATGCTTTTGCTTATGGGGCTGATGCGGTATATGCCGGTCAACCACGATACAGTTTGCGAGTCCGCAATAATGAGTTTGATCACCACAATTTGCAGGTTGGTATTGATGAGGCTCATGCACAAGGTAAGCAGTTTTTTGTTTGCGCCAATATTGCGCCTCATAACAGTAAGGTGCGGACCTTTTTAAACGATATAAAACCCGTGGTGGAGATGAATCCCGACGCATTGATCATGTCCGATCCAGGACTCATTGATCTTGTTCGTGAGACGCACCCCCATATGCCGATTCACTTGTCGGTTCAAATGAATACTGTGAATTATGCTGCGGTTAAATTCTGGCAAAAACTTGGGATTGAGCGAGTTATCTTGTCGCGCGAACTGTCTCTTGATGAAATAGAAGAGGTTCGCCAGGAATGCCCCGACGTTGAGTTGGAAGTGTTTGTTCATGGCGCCTTGTGTATTGCTTATTCGGGACGATGTTTATTGTCTGGATATATGAATAAACGCGATCCTAACCAAGGTACATGCACTAATGCCTGTCGCTGGGAATACAAAGTTTCTGATGCCACCGAAGATGACAAAGGCAATATTGTGAAGAAAGCATCGCCGGTACAGAAGTTCACACCAGAGCAACATCGTTCGCCTGATTTAAATGATCACCCGCAGCCGATTGTCTTGGAGGAGCCTCATCGTAACGGAGAATATTACACCGCCGAAGAAGATGAGCACGGGACTTATATTTTCAATTCAAAAGACTTAAGAGCAGTACAGCATGTCGAGCGGTTGATGAAGATTGGTGTTGATTGCTTAAAAATTGAAGGACGCACCAAGTCTTTTTATTATGCAGCGCGAGTTTCGCAAATCTATCGGCAAGCTATAGATGACGCGTTAATGGGTAAACCTTTTGATATGAGCTTAATGGATGTTTCGGAAGGGTTGGCCAATCGAGGTTATACCGAAGGATTTTATCGCCGTCATGTTCATGACGAGTACCAAAACTATTTAACCGGAAACTCGGTAGGCAATTCTCAGCAGTTTGTGGGTGAAGTTATTGAGCAACAGGGTGACCGTGTGTTAGTTGAAGTTAAAAACAAATTCCAATTGGGTGACTCACTCGAGTTCTTATCGCCATCAGGAAATCATCGATTTGAATTGACGCAAATGCATGACGATAAAGGCGTCGATCAGCTGGTGGCGCCTGGTTCGGGTTATAAAGTGTGGATTCGTAAACCGGCCGACCTGGATGGTGAGGTAGGATTGTTGGTTCGCGATTTATAATTTGTTCTAAGTATTGAGTTACGCTGACTTTAAGCGTGAAGGAAGCCAGGACGGCATTGAACGTTTAGTCCAGCGAGCAAACCGCATTTTTTCCGCAATATAAAATTTTCGGTAGGCTGCCACTGCGTTGCCAGGAACTTTGTATGTATCCGGCATCGCTTGAGCAAATTCGGTAAGCCCGTTGTTTTCAAACCGGAGGTCATTAATTTGGTCCAGCACGGCAATGGATTTGTGATCAACTGATTTATTGAAGCGAAAACGGTACTCGCGATTCAATTGCAGCGTTAGTTCCTTTAGCCATAAAAAGTTGCCATAGGATTCTTCGACCCAGAGTACGCAGGGGTGTTTCATGTGTGTTGAGCGGTAGGGAGTCGAAAACCCCTTCTTGTTCAGAGCAGTACACAGCAGTTGCACACTTTCTAATATCATTTTAGTGACATGTTGATCGCAATGGTATTGTGCGCAGCGTTCGATGTCGGTATCGAGGATGAAAATATTCATAATTGACATAGCAATAACTAGACGACGGTTAAGCATTTATACGCTGCGAAGTTGAATTTAGATGTGTCATCTGTCGATTCAGATGAAGCAAGATCAGTCCGATTGGCGATCCGTGACTTGCAATCCGCAAGCTGCGCTGGCATCTTTAACCGCGTCAGAATATAACTAAAAGGAACACTCATGTCTGAAGCGAATCAAACTACGCTGGTGATGCGGGCTCTGAACGCTATTGAGCGAGCAGGTAATAAGTTGCCCGACCCTGCGATGATCTTCTTATTTGCCATGCTGATTATCTGGGGCCTGTCGCTTTGGCTATCACATGTCAGTTTTAATGCGATCGACCCTCGTACCGGCGAAGCCATCATTGTTAACAATCTATTGACCGGTGATTCTATGGCCAGCTTTCTTGCTGGCATGGTGAAAACCTTTACTGGTTTTGCTCCTTTAGGGGTGGTTTTGGTGGCAATGCTTGGTGTTGGTGTTGCGGAGCATTCCGGTTTTATCAATGCGGGTCTCAAGCTTATGCTACGAGTCACGCCTAAAGTTTTGCTCACGCCATCGATTATTCTTATTGCCATTGTGAGCCATACTGCGACTGATGCCGGTTATGTACTGGTAATTCCGCTCGCGGGAATTATCTTTTTTGCCATGGGACGCCATCCGGTAGCAGGCATTGCCGCTGCGTTTGCCGGGGTGTCCGGGGGCTTTAGCGCTAACTTTATTCCATCGGCCATCGATCCATTACTGCAAAGCTTTACCATGAGTGGCGCACAAATCATTCAGCCCGATATTCAAATTAATCCGCTGAATAACTGGTTTTTCACGTCAGCATCGAGTTTTCTAATTATTTTATTGGGCTGGTACATAACCGATAAAATAATCGAGCCGAAGCTTGCCAGCACTCCTGTAGAAACAAGCGATGATGATGAGTTGCCCAGTTTTGATGACCTGACGGAGAAAGATCGTAAGAGCTTTTTTATTGCTTCCTCAGTAATGATTTTAGGACTGGTGTTGCTTTATTTTGCGGCCAGTTATGAGACTTCACCTCTGCGTTCAGCTGATGGCGAACTAGCCAGTTTCACAGCGCCATTAATGCAATCGATTGTGCCTTTAATCTTTTTATTGTTCGTGATACCGGGAACGATCTTCGGATTTTTAACCGGCCGTTTTAAAACCTCGAAAGACATGATTGATGCCATGACCAAGTCAATGAATTCTATGGCTTACTACGTGGTGATGGCGTTCTTTTGTGCTTTGTTTATCGATGCCTTCAATAAGTCCAATATTGGTGCTTTATTGGCGATAGAGGGAGCCGAGCTACTTAAGGCGGCTGCTTTACCTACCTGGTTAACCATTATCGGAATTATCTTCTTAACCGGGTTTGTGAACTTGTTTGTAGGTTCCAGCTCCGCCAAGTGGGGGCTTCTTGCTCCTATTTTTGTGCCTATGCTAATGCAGCTAGGAATCTCGCCAGACTTAACGCAGGCAGCCTATCGGGTAGGGGATTCGACATCCAATATCATTACTCCTTTGATGCCTTACTTCCCACTGGTCGTGGTCTACTGTCAGCGTTATGTGAAGTCTACTGGTATTGGCACCTTGATATCCATTATGTTGCCTTATAGTGTGGTGCTCATGGTGGGGTGGACAATCTTCCTGTTGATATACTGGGCGTTAGGTATTCCACTCGGAATTCAGTCGAGCTACGTGTATCCGTAACTTTGCAAAATGTCGCAATAAAAAGGGGAGCTGGTCTCCCTTTTTTATTGCTCGAACGAAAGCTTAATGACAGCCCAGCCCGGACTTTTGAATGTCCATTTTTGCAGTGACATTGTTTCCAATTTGATTAAATTTGACTTGCCCGCTGACTCCCTGATAAGAAAGCTCGCCATGCAGTTGATATAGTTTTTTGATATCTGAAAAATTCTCGTAGCCGACAGATTGTCCATCACTGGTTAAGCGTTTAATCGCTTGTGAGTGACTCACTTTTAACTCAAACTCCAGTTGTTTTGCCATCGCAAATAAAACTATCGAGTCAAACACATAGGCGGAATCCAAATCAGTAATATTGAGTTGGGTAAGAGCTTCCAGTTGATGTTTAAACTGAGCATTCATGGGCTTTTTCGAAATCAGTGTTTTAACACATAGCCGAGTGCTTTTAGCCAAAGCATCGTTTAAGTCGTAAAACTGAAAGTTATCACCTGTAAAAATCAGTGGAAAATTGCCTTTCCAGTGTTTAATTAGTTTTGCGAGCAAAATATCGCTATGTCGAGCTTTAGTGAGTAATAAAATGGCTTGAGGATTAAACGATTGAATGGCCTCAGACTCGGCTTCAATATCGAACAAGTCTGGATCGACTTTGGCACTAAAGATCCACTCTTTAAGTTTAGCATTCGGAAGCTTCTGCTTGATTCCACTGATGATCTCCCGGCTATAAATATCAGTCGACCCAATGATAAATATTTTATTAAGGCTTGGGTTTTCTTTTATTGTTTGAGCCAATACCGAAACTTGTTGATCGTTGCTGGCAACCAGGCGCCAGAAATACTGACCTCCTGAAATTTGCGACAGTGAATTGGCCGACGAGGCATAGGAAAACATTGGAATTTTATGTTTCAGGTTTATGTTTTTTAAAACCTGACTTGCTTCATCCGAAGCAACAGGCCCAATTAATGCTTGCGCGTTATATTTCGTAACCAGCTCGTCGGCAAACACATAGGATTGATTTACCGTGTTATCGGTATCCGCTCGAATAATGGCTAACGGCCTGCCATTAATGCCGCCGTTTTCATTGACATATTCAACGGCGAGATCCGCGGCTGCAATGAGTTGGGCTGAATATCTTGGCCAGGAAGTTAAAGGTACCAGAAGGCCTACATTTACTGACCCTTTGGTGACTTTGTGTTTTTCAGACTGAAAAACACCCTCGCCCTCATAAGGTCGATCCACGGGTATCGCCAGTAGCTCTTTTAAGCTAAGCGACAATAGCTCGTCGGAGTCAGCTTCAGCGTGAGTGA
>JBFHVL010000149.1:0-8558 GCA_041589565.1 Kangiellaceae bacterium
TCTAGTTGGCCGATGTCAGTTGGACAAAGAATTAGCCACGACGACTATGAACGGCAGAAGCGAAAGCTAGCTCAAATTGCTCGTGATAATGGTTATTTTCAGGCACGATTTTTAAAAGCTCAACTGGAAATCAATCCGAGTAGTAATAAGGCAAGGATTCATTGGTCATTTGATACCGGTCCACAATATAAAATTTCTAGTGTAAGTCTAACGCAAACCGAATACTCTGAAGAGCTTTTAAAGCGGTTTATAAAAATCAAGCCAGAGCAGCATTACGCTCAGCAAGATGTCGTGCGAACGCAACAAGCTCTTAACCGTTCTGGCTATTTTAATCGAGTTGACGTTGAGCAAACGCTGGATGATGAAAATCATTTGGTGGCAATAGAAATTCGACTTCAAGATACGGAAAAGTATGTATTAAAAACAGACATTGGTTATGGAACCGATTCTGGTGGTCGTTTTGGTATCAGCTGGCAGGATTTACGGGTAAATGATCGAGGGCATAATTATCTGGTTGGTTTCACTACAAATGAAATTGAGAATGTGACCAGTTTTCAATACAAAATACCCATAGCCAACAGTCAGGATGAATGGCTTAACCGGTTTAGTTATCGTTACAAAGACGATCAGGTTGCGATCAGTAAAACCTCAACCATCGAGTCGCGTTTAATACTGAGGCATACCGACCATTGGTCAACTCAATGGGCAGGTAGTCTGTCCTCGCAAAGTATTTCATCGGATACAGACATTATCAGTTATCTGGAGTACTTAGTCCCTTCGGTGCAAGTTAATTATTTGAGCGTCATTGATCCTTTTGCCGCGAATGAAGGTTGGCGCTGGCAAGGTGAGCTTCGAATTGGTAATGAGAGTTTAAGCGATCCGGATCTCAACTTTATTCAACTCGAGCAAAAGCTTAAGTTTATTTGGAAGGTATCTGACAACTGGCGGGTGTTGTTGCGCAGTAATATTGCTTACACCGATATGGATACAGATGAGTTTATTACTCGAATGCCGACACATTATCGATATCTGGCAGGCGGTGACGCGTCTGTTCGTGGCTATAAATATCAAACCTTATCACCGAGTGACAATGATGGGAATTTAGTCGGTGGTAAGCATCTGGTGACATCCAGTGTGGAGCTGGACTGGCAGTTCGCCGAGCACTGGCGTTGGGCATGGTTTTCCGATGCCGGTAATGCCTTCAATGATTTTTCTAACATGGATCTAAAGCGTTCCGTTGGCACCGGTGTGCGTTGGCTTACGCCTGTTGGAGCCATACGTATCGACTATGCCCGGGCAATGGACTCCCCCGAAAAGTGGCGACTGCATATAACATTGGGGCCTGACCTATGAAGTGGTTAAAAGCGATAGGTCTGCTTCTGTTTGCAGTTCTACTACTGCTAATAAGCTTTCTGACCTGGGTTTACCGTACGGAAGCCGGACTGCAATGGCTACTGGAACATGCTAAACCATTCATCCCTTCAGAACTATCCATTAACAACGTGCACGGACGACTTAGCCATCAGTTATCTGTGGGGCAATTGCGATATCGACTATCAAAAAACGAATCGCTAGATGTAGAACGTATTTTATTAGATTGTAACTGGCTTGATCTTCTGGTTAAGGAAGTGTATTGCGACTCGATTGATATTGCTTCGGTTAAACTTGGATTGCTAGCAAAAGAGAATGCTGAGCCAATTGACGATATTTCGTTGCCGCCATTACCCGATATTTACATTCCTCTGCCTGTAAGTATTGAGCAGTTTAATTTAAATGTGTTTCAACTCGTATCAATAGACGAACAGGACAGTGAAGTCGAGCAAATAAAGGTAGAGCAATTTCAACTTGCGAATGCTGAAGCGCTGCAATCTTTAATTTCGTTTAAGTCACTGCGCATGCAATTTCAACAAATGGACTGGCAGCTTTCTGGCAAGGTGCAACTGAATGATCAGTGGCAGCACCAGTTGACATTGGATTTGGCCCAGCTCGACGCAAAGATTCAACAGCAACAATCGTCAATGAGCTCTCCTAAAAATGAAGAGGGAAGCCTAGCTGCGCTACACCTGAAATTAAATTCTCAGGGATCTCTGGTAAAGGGTGCTGATTTAAAGGTTAATCTAAGCTCGCCGGTGAATCTAAGTGTTACCGGACAGTGGCGCTGGAAAAATGGAGAACCACAAGCGAAAGGAAGGCTAAGAATTGCTGAGCAATCATTACCTTTTTATCCTGCACTGGCTTTAAAAACCATGCATGGCGATTGGGACTTTCAATGGCCGTCGGTTGCAGTGCAATTAAAGGGTGCTCAGCAATGGCAGTCTTTACCTCAGGTTAACGCCAACATTGAACTGAATTTACCCAACGTCACTCTGGGAATTGAAAATGCCAGAGTAAAGTATTCAGCAACCAGTAACTGGTCAAGTGATTTACTAAATATCGAGCTAAGTAAAGTTGCCGCACTTGAGCCGTTAAAGTTTGTACCCGACATTACATTGCCACTGGCATTAAATGTTGAGGCTCAGTTGCAAGGAAATAAACTTACTTCTGAGCTAGAAGCTCAGGTTGGACATAATAACTCCACAGTTATGGCGTTAAAGGCTGATATATCATCGAGCAATTTTACAACTTTTAATTCAAAATTTGGTTTTAAGTTGATGAACGCACCTCTGGCTGAGCCTTATCAGCTAGGTGAGGTTATTACACAAGGCAACATTGCATTCCAGGATGAAAAGTTATCTATTCAAGTTGACGGAAGCGGAAAAAATATTCAATTACCGCAGTTGGCATTAAATAAAGCCAGCTGGTCACTGGCTAAGCAAGATACTTTACAAATAAACCTCGACTCTTACGGAATCGAGGCACTGGATATTGTATTAGAGCGATTGACGTTAAATGTTAGTGGAACAGAACAGAATCATCCGTTCAAACTATTTGTGAAGTTGGCAGATAACAAATTGATAAACCTGAAAGGCGTTGGAGCACTCGACTCTCTAAATATATTAACGTGGCGAGTGAAGCAACTGACAGGAAAGTTAGATCATGAGCCGCTCAAGCTTTTATTGAGTAGCCCAGACATTAAGCTGGCACATGATTCTCAAAGTGTTGAAAATCTCTGTGTTCAATATCAGAGTGAACAAGGGCGTTTTTGTGTAAGCTTTTCAAACACTATGTCGAGTTGGAAGGCAGAAACTCAATTTTCGACTTTTAACTTAAAGCCTATCTGGCAGTTTGTCCAACCCTGGCTAAATCAAGAAAATCTAAATTTGGAAGCATCAATTTCGGGAAATCTCGCCGCCGCTGGAAGCTTGTCTGAACTCAATGCATTGACAGGCAAACTTGAGATTCCTAAAGCAACAGTGACAATACCAGAAGGACAGCTTCAACTAAATCATTTAAAAGTTGTTCCATCGGATGCAGGAAGTGCTGCTAATGTTGAATGGACACAATTCAAACTAGTTCCTGCAGGTGCCGCGTTACCACCACTTCAGTTTACTCACGGACTCGCAAATATTAATAGACAAGCTGATAAATGGAGTAGCCAGATTGAACTTAGAAATGGTTCATGGACCATTCCACAAGTTAAAACAAGCTCCAGAGTGACTGCAACAGATAAGCTTGAAGAGCTGAAAATTTCTAAGCTATTACTCAATGTTGATGGGAGTAATGAGCAGCTAAGTAGCCGTTTTGCTATGAATTATAACAACAGCGATACTATTGCAGGCGATATAACTTCCCGCTTACCAATCAGCGAAAACTCAGAGTTATCTGCGAATTTAAAAATCAACGCTAATAACTTTGAGTGGTTAAAAATCTGGCAGTCAAGACTCGATGACGTTAACGCTAACTTAAATTTCTCAATGGGCGTTTCTGGAAGCTGGTCAAAGCCAAAACTTAAGGGTAATGGGGTTTTGCAGGTTAATAAACTTGTTATGGAAGAAATAGGGCTGGATATTGAAAACAGTTACCTTGATTTAAATACAGAGGGGGACAAAATCTTATTACAAGGATTATTGCAAAACCAGAAAGGTCAGTTAGCCGTTGATGGGAAAGCTCACCTGTTGCCGAGTTTGAAAGCAGAGGTGAAGTTAACAGGTACAGATGTACAAGTGGTTAATAATGCTTTAGCAAAGGTCATCGTTAGCCCAGATTTAACGGCTCGTTACGCTGATAAATTATTTGAGCTGACAGGCGATGTTAATTTTAATGAAGCGCATATACAGATGACTAAGATACCCGAGCAAGCAGTCACTGTTTCGGACGACACTAAAGTTATTGGTCGAGAAGCAAATATAGAAGATGAGTCACCGCTCAACTATCGAATCGCTATAAATTTGAACGCAGGCGAAAAGGTATCTTTTAAAGGGATGGGGATTGAAAGCGGCATACGTGGAAAACTATCAGCCCTTGCATCTAGCCAGCAGCCACTTAAATTAACCGGGCAGTTAGAACTGCATCAGGGTAAGTTCGAAGCTTACAAACAAATACTGACGATAGAGCAGGGCCAGCTATTATTTTTAGGGAACCCTGAAAATCCTGGCATTCAGTTTAGAGCCACTCGAACCATTGATGATATGTCTGTCGGTGTGGTTGCCGATGGCACTTTACTCAATCCGCGCTTAACACTTTATTCTAATCCTGCAATGGCGGAAGAGAACATTTTGGCGTTGTTGCTAACGGGGCGTTCGCTTGAATCCTTAAACCAAAATGAAGGTAATGCCCTGGCCAATGCTGCACTGAGTTTAGGTGTTGAAGGTGCAAATCAAATCGCACAGAAAATTGGCGATGTACTGGGAATTAAGAGTTTAAAAGTCTCCAGCAAAACCAGTGCCGATAAATCGCGCGTTGATATTGGTGCTCAAGTTAACGAGCGTCTTTCGGTCGGGTATGGAACCAGTATCGACTCAGATAATGAAATGCAGGCAGGTTGGATAATCGAGTATCGACTTTCGGAGAATTTATCTTTTGAAGCAACATCAGGTGAAGAGGTCAGTGCCTCGATAAGCTATAAGAAGAAGTTTAAGGGTAATGACGGTGAGTCAAAAAAAGATGATTAGGGCTCGATAAGTCTTTAGTCATGTTAGTTCTACGGCTCTCAATGATGTTAAAACTTCAGTCTTAAGGATCTGGTTATGAAAGTTATTGCTTGTACCTTAATGTTTTGTCTTTGTGGCTGTACGGGTGTTCTTATGGGGATTAATTGCTTAGATGCAAAGATAGAGCGAGAGCCTAGGAAATTACCAAATCAATTTGAGCTTGCATTGACGGTCGAAGGTTTTGAAACTAAGCATTATCGCTATCAATGTGTGCAATATTATGATTCGGATTGTAGTGTTCGAGGCAATCACTGGAGTTATCGATTAGCTGAAGGCGCTGCTTCACCACCAATCTGGGAGTTCCTTGTAAACGGCGATGAAATCACCATTGAGCCAGCAAGCTGCAGGCTGGTTAATCCAGAGCATCAACCGAAACCAAATTGGTTAAATATTTCGGTCAACGGACAGGTAATGTATATCGTTGATTCTGATAATGGTCTTGTAAGATTGAAGTCTGCTCCGACTAACACATCGAGTTCAAAAGAGTACTGGATGAGATTGAGCTATCAGTTTTCAGTGTCAAATGAAAACTAACTCACCATTAAATTTAGGTAAACTGAGTGCCGATAGGGTAGTACTATTTTTTAGCTAAGGTTTCACTATTTAATAGCCGTGTTTTTACTTCACCGTCTGTCGCAGTTATCCAGTAAAGACGATCGTATTCTTCATGTTCGATATCATCCGTAGCTTCACCTTTAAACAGCTTTACCAAGTGAGGAACGGTATTGCTGTGACCAACAATTAAAGTACTCTTTCCACTTTTAAGCACTTGCTTAACTAAGGCTTCGGGTTTGTTTGGGTCGTATATTTGTATATCAAGCTGATAAGAGTTGGCGGTCGGTAAAGCGGTGAGCCGAGTTCTTTTGTAGTCGGTCGAGAAAATTTGTTCGAGTTGTTTATCTGAGAAAAAGCGTGCGAGCCAACGTGCCCGCTCGTGACCTTGCTGCGTTAGTGACGGGTCTCCGTTTTTATCGGTCTGCTTTTCTGCATGCCGGACGATATATATATCCTGAGCGAGCACCGTCGTACTTGCCAAAATGAAGAGTAATAGCGTTATTACTGCAAAGTTACTTTTTTTCATGATCTTCGGTTCTTGATTACGTTTTGCTATTGGCGGTCCATAATAACGATTTTCTCCGATTTGTGAAGTCGTTTGCCGCATCTCATTTTTAATCTCACTCATGCAATAGAAAGGATAAGAGCATTAAATATCGGGGTGTAACAATATTTAAATAGACATTGAGAAAGCCCTCACAAGTTCAGTGCGAACCACGCCCTATCTTTAACACGTTACTGTTAAGAACTCTGAAAAGTGCCGATACAAGGTGCAGTTTCTCAACTATCGGTGACGTTTAAAATGATGTACGTTTCAAACCTACTTTCTAAAACATTTTGGTATAAGTTAGCACTAGCATCACTTTTTTTGGTGATAGGTGCCTGTAAAGAACAAGGAAATAACGAAACGGATAACGGCTCGGGCAGTTTGGTTGGCAATAATGGCGGTAGCGGCGGTGTTAATAATGCACCTACCATTGTTATCGACTCACCTGCTAATGGCAGTGAATTTTTAAGTAGTGAAAGTATATCGTTGTTCGGTTCTTCTTCCGACGATGAAGACGGTGACTTAAGTGCCAGTATTGCGTGGCGTTCCAGTCTCGATGGCAATCTGGGATCAGGAGCAAGCCTTTCGGTATCGCTTTCAGAGGGCAGTCATACCATTACCGCAGCAATTGCTGACTCGGGTAATCAATCTCGAGAAACGTCAGTGAATATCACCGTTGTTGCACCAGAACCACAGAACACTGCACCGCAAATATCAATAAACTCACCATCGAATAATGCCCTGTTTGAACAAGGTGATGTGATTACTTTTGCTGCATCTGCATTCGATAATGAAGATGGCGACTTAAGCGCTGACGTGCAATGGTACTCCAGTATCGATGGTGCGTTAGGTCATGGAGCGAGTGTTCAAAGCAGTTTAGGCGTTGGTAGTCATACAGTTACTGCCACCGTTATAGATAGCGGTAACTTATCTTCCAGTCGCTCTATTCTTATCAATGTAAATCCGGCAACACCAGACAACCGTGCGCCACAAGTTACTATTCAGTCGCCAACCAACGGCAGCAGTTTTCAAGATGATGAGACGGTGCAGCTGGCGGGTACTGCTTCTGATAATGAAGACGGTACCTTAAGTCACAATATTGTGTGGAATTCGAGTATTGATGGTGTGCTAGGCACAGGTGCCAGTTTGCAAGTAATGCTTTCTGAAGGTGACCATACATTAACGGCTTCCGTGACCGATTCTGGTAATTTGTCATCGAGCAACAGTGTAATCGTTAGTGTGACTGCAGCTCCTCCGGTGAATACCGCGCCGCAATTAACCATTAGCTCACCGAGCAATGGTGGAAACTATGACGATCAACAAAGCGTCTCTCTTTCTGCTACAGCAACTGATGCAGAAGATGGCAATATCAGTCAATCCATTGTGTGGAGTTCGAGTATTGACGGTCAACTGGGTAGCGGTAGCAATTTGTCAGTTAATTTGAGCGCAGGTAGTCATAACTTAACTGCTGTGGTGTCCGACTCTGGTGGTTTGTCGGCGCAAGCATCGGTTAGCATTCAGGTAATCCATATAAATCAGGCACCCGAAATTAATATTACCAGTCCGGCTAATGGTAGCTCAGTGAACGATGATGAAACCGTTACCTTTACTGCCGCGGCCAGTGATGCAGAAGATGGAGACCTGTCGCAATCGATTATCTGGACGTCTAGCATCGATGGGCAGTTGGGTTCGGGAAGCAATCTCGTTGTGAGTCTGACAGAAGGTACTCATCAAATTACCGCGAGTGTAACCGATGCGGATAACGCGACCAGTGAAAATAGCATTAGCATTATAGTGAATCATGTGAACGTCGCGCCTTCCGTTTCCATTCTGTCTCCTACAAACGGCACCAACGTGAATGAAAACGAAACGGTTACTCTTTCGGGTGAAGCATCTGATGTTGAAGATGGCGATTTAAGTGGTGATATTTTATGGGTATCAGATCTCGATGGTGTATTAGGAACCGGAGCTTCACTGGATGCTCAACTATCCTCCGGTGTACATATGATTACTGCGATTGTTACAGACGCAGGTAATCTGACCGATGAGCAAACCATTTCTTTAACCGTGAATCAGGTCAGCGGTACGGCAACCGTTACCTGGGTCGCTCCATCCGAATACACCGATAATACTGCGCTGACCGATCTCGCGGGCTTTAAAATTTATTACGGAATAGCACAAAATGATCTGACCGAAAGTGTGACCATCGACGATCCGGCAGCTACCAGCTGGGTAATCGAAAACTTAAATGGAAATAGCACTTACTTTTTCGCGGTAACGGCCTTTAACGCGAGTGGTGTTGAAAGTGAGTACTCTAACATTGCGAGTAAGACCTTTAATTGAAGTTAAGACTGGCAATGCATCAA
>JBFHVL010000150.1:0-8507 GCA_041589565.1 Kangiellaceae bacterium
CCCCTTTTTAAGGGGAGGTTAGGTGGGGTTGAGAAGTGCGTTAACAGCTCCCTCCTTTTTTAAAGGAGGGGTGGGTAGGATTTGACAATCATCAAAAGGGATGGGACAACCCCCTCCAACTCCCCCTTGGTAAGGAGGAGAGTTGAAGCTGTGTAAACGATGTCTCCGGTTTATTTGTAAAGGCTGTCTCCGGTTTGCCGTCATGCAATTCCTCCCCTTTTTAAGGGGAGGTTAGGTGGGGTTCAAATACAGAGTGCCGGGCAAGACCTTGGTGAAAAATTAATAATAAGGATTCTCGCCTTCAGCATGCTCGGTTACATCGCGAACGCCTTTACATTCGGGAATACGTTCGAGCAGAGTTTTCTCGATCCCTTCTTTTAAAGTTACATCTACCATACCGCAACCTTGGCAGCCACCGCCAAATTGCAGAATGGCCAATCCATCTTTGGTGAATTCTACTAAGTTTACGCGACCACCATGATTGGCCAATTGTGGATTAATCTCTGATTCGAGCACATATTTAAGACGCTCTTCGACGGGAGCATCGTCAGACACTTTTTTTACTTTGGCATTAGGTGCCTTAAGTGTTAACTGACCACCCATTTTATCAGTTTGATAATCAATCACTGCGTCTTCCAGATAAGGCTCAGATTCTTGATCTACAAAGGCAGAAAATCCTTCAAATTTGTACTCGGTGTCTGTTTCTTCTACCGCATCTTTTGGGCAGTAAGAAACACCACATTCTGCATGTGGGGTGCCGGGATTAACCACAAAGACTCTAATGTTAACATCAGGATCGTCCTGCTGACTTAGCAGTTTGCGGAAGTGTTCTTGTGCAGACTCGGTAATTTCAATCATATTCTTAAGCGCTTTTTCAAAGTTGCTGCAATTTTAACAGATGCACCGACCCGGTCTAAAGCGCTACATGCAATTAATTGGTAATTTATCCGAGTAGTCTTAAAGAAAGTAGGGACTCTGGGTGCGGAATTGTTGCTAATTTGCTATAAGAAGGCTTCAAGTTCACAGGTGTATAGATGGGTTATATGAAATATCTGGTCAGTTTGCTGTTAATAAGTTCAATTTCTATTAGTTTTGCGACAGAAAAACCTTCCTTGGATTACTATTTTGGCACGGGAGCCACCTTTGATGATGTGGTTACTTTTGATCCTGATGTGCCGACGCCCGAGTCGGTATTGGGTTATCAGGTTGGCGAGTGGCATGTACGTCCCGAGCAGATCGCCGAATACATGTACGCCTTGTCCAAAGCGTCCGATCGCGTATGGGTTGAAGAAATCGGTCGTAGCTGGGAGCAACGGCCGCTGCTGCTGGTAAGTTTTTCAATTCCTGAAAACATCAATCGGCTCGAACAGGTTCGTAAACAACATCTCGACTTTGTCAAACGCGACCGAACGACTCCGGCGGTTGTCTGGATGGGCTACAGTGTTCATGGCAATGAAGCCAGTGGAGCCAATGCGGCGGTGTTACTGGCGTATTATTTGGCTGCTGCACAAGGTGAAAAAGTTGAGCAGTTTCTGAGTGACTCAGTTGTTTTGCTTGACCCTATGCTAAATCCCGATGGTTTAGCCCGTTTTGCCAGCTGGGTGAATGCGCGCAAAGGTTATCAGGTCGTAACCGATCCCAATGATATTGAGCATGAAGAATATTGGCCTCAAGGTCGTACCAACCATTACTGGTTTGACTTAAACCGAGATTGGTTACTCGCGCAGCATCCAGAGTCGCGCGCTCGTCTGGAAAACTTTCATAAATGGAAGCCCTTGGTGCTAACCGACTTTCATGAAATGGGACCCAACAGCAGTTACTTTTTCCAGCCAGGTGTTCCCAGTCGTAATAATCCGTTAACACCCGAACGTAATTTTGATTTAACGGCCAGTATTGCCAAATTTCATGCCGGTGCGCTTGATGCGATTGGCAGTAGCTATTACACCAAAGAAGGATTTGACGACTACTACTACGGAAAAGGTTCTACTTATCCCGATATTAACGGCTCGATTGGCATTTTGTTTGAGCAGGCTAGCGCCCGAGGTCATGCTCAGGACTCTGAAAATGGAGTCGTGACTTTTCCCTTTGCGGTTCGTAATCAATTAACCGCTTCGTTCTCTACGCTAAAAGCGGTTCAGGCGCATAAACAGGACTTAATGAATTATCAGCGCGATTTTTATCAATCTGCGATAAAAGAATCCAAAGACTTTTCGGTCAAAGCGTATGTTTATGATTCGGGAAATGATAAGACACGATTAGCAGAGTTCAATCGAATATTAAAACATCATCAGATAAAATTTTATCAGCTCGGGCGTGATCTAAAAGTCGACAATAAACATTATAAGAGTGGTGACGCTTATGTTGTACCTGTTCAGCAGGAGCAGTATCGGTTGATCCGAGCGCTATTTGAAACGCGCACCAAGTTTGAAGATAACACTTTTTACGATGTGTCGACCTGGAATCTGGCGATGGCATTTAACCTGAAATTTAGCTCACTGGATTCTGGAGATTATTCGTCGAGAATTTTGGGCAAACCAGGAATAAAAGAGTCTATTCAAGCGGCATTTCTACTCGATGATAATGCGATTGCCGTTGCCTTTGACTGGCGCGACTCCGCTAGTGCAAAAGTGATTGCAGAACTCGCCAAGCAGGGTATTAAGTTAAAAATCGCTACCAAGCCCAGCGAGTGGCAAACCTCAGAAGGTGCTCGAAAGCTGCCTGCAGGAACGTTCTTTATGCCGTTGGGATTGCAAACTCATTCACGCGAAGAGGTAGCTTATATTATCGGTGATAGTTTAGCGGGTACTCAGGTTTCTCATTGGCAAATTACCACCGGTTTGGCCAATGAAGGCATCGACCTGGGCAGCCCGAATATGGAACGCTTTAAGTTACCAAAACCCTTGATGATTGTTGGTGAGGGCGTGTCATCTTATGAGGCGGGTGAGGTGTGGCATTTATTTGATCAGCGCCTTAATCTGCCGTTGATAAAAGTGGAACAAAGCCAATTGGAGAAGCTGTCTTTGCACCATTATACTCACCTGATCATGGTCGCTGGTAATTATTCCTTTAACGATGAGGTTAATCAAAAAATTGCAGATTGGATTGATCAGGGTGGCAACTTAATTGCAACTCGTACAGCAGGGAAATGGTTGGTGTCGCAAGAGTGGTCACCTATTGTCAAGCAGGAAAAAGATGATGAGCTACTCAGCGATATGAGTTATAGCGATAGAGAAAAGTTTATTACTGATCAACTCATCGGTGGCGCAATTTTCAATACTCTTCTTGATATTTCACATCCGCTGACTTTTGGATTGGAGTCAGAAGAGCTTCCCGTGTTTCGTCGAGGAACTTATGTTTATGGTACGGAAAAAAATCCTTTTGCGACAGTAGCGCGATATGCAAGTGCGCCTCTTTTATCCGGCTACGCCTCGGTGGGAAATCAAAATAATCTAGCGTCTTCGCCTGCCGTGGTCGCAGTACGTAAAAAGCGAGGTAGCATTGTTTATTTTGCTGATAACACCAATTTTAGGGCCTTTTGGTGGGGAACCAGCAAGTTGTTTACCAATGCAGTATTTTTGGCGGGAACTTACGAGTCTTCCACTGACTAACTTATAGCTATTAATAACTAGATACATAAGAAACTATACAATTAAGGGGATGTACTGGTGAAACTAATACAAAGTATTTCATTTGTATGTGGGCTTCTAGCTGTTGGTTTGATGAAATCCAGCTTGGCCTCAACCTTCGATGACGCGATAAAAACACTAGAACATCGCCCGGGTTTTTTTGATGTTTATTACGATAAGAAGAGTGCCAATGTTTACCTGGAAGTCGATAATCTTGAGCAGGAGTTTATACTACTCACAAGTTTGCCTTATGGTTTGGGCTCTAACGACATCGGTCTCGACCGTGGTTTACAGGGCGGATCGAAACTGGTGCAGTTCCGTCGAGTAGGTGACAAAGTTTTTTTGGTACAAAAGAATACCTATTATCGTGCGGATTCAAATAATCCTGCAGAGCGCCAGTCAATCAAAGAAGCTTTCGCTGAATCCGTTCTTGCCTCATTTAATATTGCCGCAGAAACACAAGGTGACAATCAAAAACTTCTGATCGATATAACTCCCTATTTATTACAAGACTTAATGGGGGTTGCAAAACGTATTGCTCAAACCAAGCAGGGAAACTTTCGATTAAATTCGGCTTTGTCGGCTGTTGATGAGTCGGTGGTCAAGTCTTTTCCCAATAATACCGAACTGCAATCGATCTTAACTTTCAGTGGCTCTGACGCCGGTCAATATTTACGTTCAGTTGCTCCCAATAATGAAAACTTTACCTTACGCCAACGTGTATCTTTGGTAGCGCTGCCGGATGAAGGCTTTGAGCCACGAGAGTTTCACCCTTTCTCCGGATTTTGGTCTTTTGAATATAAAGACTATGCTTCATCGCTTACCGAGCCAATGACCAAGCGTTTTATTCCACGACATCGTTTGAAAAAGAAAGAGCCAAACGCGGCCGTTAGCGAAGCTGTAGAGCCTATTATTTATTATCTGGATAACGGTGTACCCGAGCCGGTACGGTCCGCGCTGTTTGACGGTGCCCTGTGGTGGAATCAGGCATTCGAAGCGGCCGGATATAAAAATGCGTTTCAGGTAAAAATGTTACCGGATGATGCCGATCCCATGGATGTTCGCTATAACGTGATCCAGTGGGTACATCGAGCTACGCGTGGTTGGTCTTATGGTGCGGGTGTTACTGATCCGCGGACGGGCGAAATCATAAAAGGCCATGTGACCTTGGGATCGCTTCGCGTTAGGCAGGATCTGATGATTGCGCAGGGATTGACGTTGCCTTTTGCAAATGAAGTGGAACAACAACGGCAGCAGGAAATGGCATTAGCTCGAATTCGCCAACTTTCGGCACACGAAATTGGTCACACCTTGGGGATTGCTCACAATTTTGCAGCCAGTGTTGCTAATCGAGCTTCGGTAATGGATTACCCTCATCCGCTAGTTACCTTAAATGATGACCAATCCATTTCCTTGAACAATGCTTATGCGGAAGGGATCGGTGAATGGGATAAGCAGGTGGTCAAATATGGTTACGGTGATTTTGGTGACAACGAAAAGACAATGCTGCGAAAAATCATTGCTGAGTCTAAAGCAAAAGGTTTGCAATTTATCAGTGATCCCGATGCAAGACCTGTCGGCGGTCTGCATGTAGATGGACACCTTTGGGATAATGGAAGTAACCCGGCGGATGAACTTAATCGGATTATTCAAGTACGCAAAGTCGCACTCAATAATTTTTCTGCAGACGCGATTGCTGACGGTAGGCCATTTTCACAACTCGAAGAAGTCCTGGTCCCAATCTATAACCTGCACCGCTATCAAGTTGAGGCTGCGGTTAAACTAATAGCCGGATTAAACTATCAGTATGCCGTAAAGGGCGAAGATGATTTTGTCATGCAACCGGTGGTGCGCCCGCAACAAGAACACGCATTGAAAGCATTGGCAACCACACTGTCGCCGGAGTTTTTAAAACTCGATCCTACGATTGTATCGCTGATCCCCCCTAAGGCGTATGGATATTCACGAACTCGAGAAAGCTTTCCCTCTAAAACCGGTTTATCAATGGATCCGTTGACGATTGCCGAGGCAAGTGCGACACATACTTTAAAAAATTTATTGCACCAAGAGCGGCTTACGCGACTGGCGCAACAAGGCGCTTTTGAAAATCTCTCGGCGTCTGAAGTGTTAGGTCAGCTTACGCAACAGTTAACGGATGTTCGGCAGCATCATGGCATTGAGTTGCAAATTGCCATGCGCGTGTTGGTAGCCTATGCACAACAGCTGATTCATCTGGCAAAGCAGCCGGGATTAGCTATTGAAGCAGAAGCTGCAATAATGAGTGAGTTGGATGCGCTCAGAGCATGGACTTCACGCGAAATGGGGCGTACGCGTAAGAAAAATCAGCGTTACGGGTACTATTTGAGTTTGAAGCGTTTGTTAGATAACAAATTGGAACATCTGGAAATGAATCGAAGTCCTGTTGATTTACCTCCAGGATCGCCTATCGGCGGATAATCGAAAGATTGTAGGAATTTATGAACTCTGTGGTAATAGAAAATACTCAGCCATTGGCTGATAGCGCATTAAAGTACTTTCGTATCAGCGGTGTAATATCTTTTACTGTGCTGTGGCTGATGTCGGTCATAGCAACCATCGGCTACTGCATATCGCATTGGCAGTTACCATCGCTGTGGATGTTGGCGGCGTTATTACTGTTATGGGCTGCGCTTGGAGTATGGATAATTGTAATCTACCCCAAGAAAAAATTTATACATACGCGGTGGCGTTTTGATGAACTTGGATTGCATATTTATCAGGGGATTTGGTGGAAGAAACAATATGCAGTACCTCGAAGTCGGGTACAGCACATGGATGTGGCACAAGGGCCTATTCAACGCAAGTTAGATATCGCATCACTTATTTTACACACTGCGGGAACCAGCAATGCATCGGTAACTTTGACCGGAATTGACTATCAGCGGGCCTGTAATATTCGCGACCAATTGCTGATTCAAGACCAATCGGATGCTGTTTAATGAATGAAGTAACCGCCGGAATTCGACTCCATCCTTCGTCGCCGTTATTTTTAATCATTGAGTTAATTAAAAGCTTTTTCTTTCCTCTGTTGCTTGCATTGTTTGCAGGAGGAGGTGATCGCTATGAATTAATCGGTGCGCTATTTGTCATTCCTGGCACTATTATCGTTTTGTTACAGTACTCAGTTTATCGCTATCAGTTATTGGATAATGAAATTGTTATTCGAGAGGGAGTTTTCGTTAAGAATATTCGTCATGTGAAGTATGAGCGTATTCAAAACTTAAATTTAACTCGCAATCCATTACACCGTGTAATTGGCGTGGCTCAGTTAGAGCTTGAGTCGGCCAGTGGTGGAAAACCCGAGGCCGTGATGCGGGTTGTTTCTTTGGCCGCTGTTGAAGAGATACGGCGCAAGGTGTTGCAAGCTAAGGCAGAATCGGTTGGTGATGCCTTGAAAAATGATGAGCCGCAGTCCACGACCACCTCAGAAGCTCAAGAACTTTTATCCATTCCTTTAAGTGAGCTGGTGAAAGCCGGAATTATTTCTAACAAGGGAATGCTGGTGGTTGCTTTCTTTTTTGGTTTAATGGCACAAACGCGCGCAACCGATAAGTTTTTTAACAAGCTCGAAGATTATTTAGAACCCTTGTTTAACGGCTTTAATTTTGACATGTCGCAGCCTGTTTCAATTGCCTTTATGGCGCTACTCGGCATTGTACTTTTCTTTATTTTTATTCGCATTCTGTCGATTATTTTTATGGTGTTCACCTACTATGGGTTTCAGCTAACTAAATCTGATAATAAACTGCAGGCATCTTATGGGTTATTAACTCAATTTAATGCTACTGTTCCGCAACAGCGCGTTCAGCAAATCTCGATTACCCAAAATCTTTTGCATTCGTATTTTCAACGTGCGGCGATACGTATAGCAACAGCAGGAGGAATGGCTAATAACCCGCAAGGTGGTAAGTCATTAAAGTGGATTGCACCTATCATCCCTTCCGACCAAAGTGATGAATTTGTCGGTCGTGTTCAGCCCGATATGTCACGCGATGTAAAGCAATGGCATTCTGTACTGTTTCGTGCCTGGCGTCGGGTCACACGCGTACATAGCTTTATTTTGGTCGTGACGATGACGGGTCTTTATTTTGCGGTTGACTGGCATTCGTTGTGGCTGTTGTTACTGGTTCCTCTTATTGTCGTCAATGCGCGCCGTAAAGTTGCCAGTATGCGCTATGGGTTTACCCACAACGCCTTGGTTTACCAGAGCGGTTGGATCGTGAGGCATAAAACCATGGTGCCGATTAATAAAATTCAGTCGGTGAGTTTTACTCAATCACCGTTTGATCGGCGTAACGGAATGGCAGGTGTATCCATTGATGTTGCAGGGGTGGATACCACTCAACATCACGTTAATGTTCGTTATCTTGACGTTGAAGTCGCTCAGGCATTGTTTAATGAGTTGTATCAAAAGGTGAGTGCTACTGAATATCGATGGAAATGATTGATTTTTGAGTTTCGCATCGCTTTGCTTTATGCGAGTGACTTTTGGCAAGCGTCCCAAAAGTCACCAAAAATACTGGACGCTGCGCTGGCTCACTCGTTCAGAATTTTTTGATAATGAGTCATTTCAATTGGTAGATTTGTTCTCGCCTGACATAGCTGTCGCTACTGGCTAAGATCACATCTTACTTGTCTTAGAGTTCTTTGCATCCATAAGCATTCGTAATTCATCAAGTTTGTCATTTTGCGACCTGATCGCAGAGTCTAGGTGTCATTACGAGCGCAGCGAAGCAATCTCAGACTCTGAGGATAGGGGCAGCTTCGAGCCATAAGGTGAAAGATCTTTTTCCTAAACTTCTATTCATTTGTTTCGCACCGCTTCGCTGTGTGCGAGTCACC
>JBFHVL010000151.1:0-8457 GCA_041589565.1 Kangiellaceae bacterium
CCCAGAGGGGTCGTGTAACCTGGGCTCGAGACAGCATCAAACAATGAGCAGACATCGGAAGTAGGGACTTCAGCTGGCGCTGGTACGTTAGTTGTTGCAAGTTCTAGAACCCTTCCATTACTAATTGAAGCTGCTCCTGTCGTTGCAGAAGGTACTGCTATTGGGTTGCTGCTAGCGGCAGTGTATGTTGGGGCAGAAGAAGTAGCCGAGCTTGCACATGAAATGGCAGGCGGAAATATTTTTGGAGGGGCATTAGTTCCTCCAATCGGAGGAAGTGTTTTATCTGATTCACAGGATAAAATTACGTCAAAAGAGTATCGTAAGCAATTGGGGCTCTTGATTAACGCGGCCGAGGCAAGAGGAGAAAATTTCATCACATTGTTTAGAACGGCTTCACCCGCCGAGGCTGCTGATATCAGAGCTACCGGAGTATTTAGGCCTGGGCCTTCGAATTTTCCGAAGCAGTTTACCTTGACGTATGCTGATGCTAAGGCCTTTCAGGAAGCTCTACCTGAGCTAGAGGGGACAAGTCTAAAGTACAGTATTTTCAGTGCTAGAGTATCTACTCGTATAGCTACACGGCTGCTACCCAACACTGATTCTATTCCAAATCATGGAACATTTTTATATTTAACAGCCCCTACACCAGCTGTACTAAATAGTGTAAATGTGAGAGCCCGTAAACTAGGTGGAATACAGGAGTTACCCTAATTATGTCTAATTTTAATAAGTTGATTGCTGATGTGAAAATCACACATCATCATACTCAAGCCGATCAGTTCGATTATAAGATCTGTAATAATACTAGATTTACGGTTCGGTTTGATGGAAAAAGTACTCTTGCAAATATTCATGATATGACTGAAAAAGCTATCAAGCCGGGTCAGACTGGAAGTGGAAAGGTAACTATTTTAGGGCCTGAATTATTGGGAGATGATTTTCTAAATGAAACTCGAATACCTATTGAAGTATCGGGTGTTGTAATTGCGCACTGTGAAATTATAAGTAAAGAAATAGTTTATAAATAAAAATAATTTTTTGTAATAGAGTACATTTTTATGTCCGCTCCTGGCTCACAGCGGTAGTCGACTTTGATTTAGGAGATTGCTTCACTTCGTTCGCAATGACAGCTGGATTCTGCGATCAAGTCACAGAATGACAAACTATAAAGTTTCTTCTGTCATCCTGCAGCGCGACCGCAGGATCCGGTCTTAGTGTGCGCATATTGCGCACAAAAAATCGATATTGTTTGGTTCGCTCGATTTTCGTGCAAACCCTACGAAAGAGTAAGTTTGACTCATCCGGTCGAGGAGCGTCCATCGAATAATTCAGGGGTCGAAATTTATTACTATCCGCTCCTAGCTCTGAGCGGTATTCAACGTTGACTTAGGAGACTACTTCGCTATGCTCGCAAAGACGATTAATCTCGACGAAAAAGACAGAGCCTATTTGTTTTATTTTTCCTCGACATCAATTTGACTAATTCCAAGGTGGGTAATGATGTAAAGTTCGTAATCAATTTTACGAATAATTCTTTTAAGAGAGCACATGCGAAAGCTCCAGAATGCAACAATCCATGGAATATAAATAAACAAAAAATATGCCAGGCACTGATTAATGATAACTCTTTGTTTTAAATGAAAATATTTTTAAGGTATCTTTCGAGGGCTGAGATTTGGTGCGCTAGATTAGTGCAAACAAGAATATTGATTGATTAAAGTGCAGAAATTAGCTGTTATTTTTTGTTCGGCACTAAAGCATTTTATGTCTACTGGATCTCGCAATGTTTGTATATACTGAGGTGCTTTTATTTTTTCGGTAATCAAAAGCGAGTACAGCATTATTCATCCTAATAATAAAAGGAAAATTATATGAAGCACTTTTTATTTTGTTTGTTCATATCTTTTGGGCTTGGCTTTAATGTGGCAGCGCAAGCCTCTCAACAAGAAGCTGATTCAACCGACTTGCCTACACAATCTGAGAACGATTCAGCTATGAGTGAACAGGAAGCAATGTGGTTGGCCATATTGGAGCAATGGAACTCAATGGAAAAGCAAACCGGTGAAATCACTATTGCTGATGGTGCTGCTAATATCAGCGTACCGGATAACTATTTCTTTTTAGGGGCGCAAGATGCCAATACCGTATTGGTCGACTTTTGGGGTAATCCTCCCGGTAGTCCGGTATTAGGAATGCTCTTTCCCGCGGACACTACACCCTTCGATGAAAACGGTTGGGCCGTCACTGTAGAGTATGAGCAAGACGGTTACGTATCGGATGAGGATGCCGACTCAATAGATTACTCTGAGCTTTTAAGTGAAATGCAGTCTTCGACTCGTGAGGAGTCTAAAGAGCGAATAGCGCAGGGTTACGAACCTATCGAGCTGGTTGGTTGGGCTAAAGCACCTTATTATGATCAAGCTTCTCATAAGTTACACTGGGCAAAGGAGCTCAAGTTTGGTGAAATGGAAGAAAATACATTGAATTACAATATTCGAGTGCTTGGCCGAAAAGGTGTATTGGTATTAAATTTTATTGCCGGTATGAGCCAGCTAGATGAAATTAATAGCCAATTAGAACAAGTGGTAGCAATGGCTAACTTCAATCAAGGTTCGAAATATGCCGACTTTGATCCAAGTGTAGATGAAATGGCCGCTTACGGAGTTGGAGCGCTGGTGGCGGGTAAAGTGCTGGCGAAAACAGGTTTTCTGGCCGCGCTACTACTCTTTCTAAAAAAGTTTGGAATCTATATTTTAATTGGTCTTGCTTGGCTTAGTAAAAAATTGTTTTTCAATAAAAAAGAAGCGAGTTAGTTATACCAGATAAAAAAAGGCCTTCGATAGAAGGCCGTTTTGTTTGAGTAGACGGTTTTATCGTTTGGATTAAATTAACTTTACCAATTTTTCTTCAATCACAATTAACTGCTGTTTATAAAGTTTTCCTAACGCTGTTTTGTATTGCTTTTTACTAACTCCAAAAACTTTAGCAATTACATCTGGTGAACTTTTATCGGAAATAGCAAGTATACCGTCGTTTTCTTTGAGCTTTTGCAGGATTTTATCAGCCAACTCATCGCGTCCTTCAAAACCAATTTTTTGTAGAGATATATCAATCTTTCCGTCATCACGAATATGTTTAATGTAGCCTTGGGTTTTTTCGCCGTAGCGTAATTTCTTATGTAAATCGTAATTGTGGATTAAACCAGCATGAGCATGATTAACGATAACTTTCATACCTAAATCAGATTGCTCGTGAGCCACTAAATTCACCTGTTCGCCAATGGTATAATTAGCAGGTGTTTTATCCAGGAACTTATCGATTTTGGAAGAGGCAACGACGCGTCCGTCGTTTTTATTGCGATGAACATACACTAAATGCCACTGCCCTGGTTTAACCGGACGCATTTGCTCACCAAAGGGAAGTAACAAATCTTTCGGCATACCCCAGTCGAGAAAAGCGCCAATGTTATTGACTTCTTTGACTTCGAGCTTGGTGAATTCGTGTAATTTAGCTTTTGGCGTACAGGTCGTTGCAACCACTTTGCCTTGGTTATTAATATAAAAACTGACGGCTAGGCTGTCTCCAATGTCAGCATCATCGGGAAGTTCTCGAACATTAATTTCAATTAGCTGGCTTCCAGCGTTAAAGTAAGCCAGAGTGTCCGATTTTTCGACAAGGGTCAGTTGTAGTGTTTCGCCCGGTTGCGGCATTGTAGAGGTACCCAAATTTGCTTAATGTTGACTATTGTAACAGTAAAGATATTGGGTCGCCGCAACTTCTCTGTCAAGGCGTGCAAATGACGAATTAACTGGACACCATTTCTATGATGTTTTCCTGTTTATCGAGGATGAGATAACGTGACAAACTCTGTCCTTGCATCACATCATTGACCATTTTGTTCAATAAAGGCTCTGCATCCAAAGTAGACGGTGGAATCCCCTTATCACCATTAAGCCCTGCAATGAGCATCATATTCCAGTCTTTGTTGATGTTATCTGCTTCCTTTACCAGAGAATTAAAGTCAGTCAGCTCTTCGGGTAGTTTATCAACACACATAATCGGGGTGAGCGTTCCTTTGGCGATACCTTGCTTTTTATTATTACTGCGCTCTGATTTTGCCAGCAAAAATAACAGGCGTTGCGGGTGCGGCTGCGAATTAGCGGCATCAAGTAGCTTTTTAAAATTGGACATGGCGTGTACTAGTCAGGTTATCAGAAGTTGAGACTAGCATCTCAGGCGTAGAAGGAGTTGATCTCAATCAAGCCTTGGTTAATGAGGTGAAAGCTTTTTCGACGATGTGGCTAAAAGTAGAGCCGTAAAACCGTTTGTGCTACGCAAGCCAGCCGCTTGCTGTTTTCTACCTCTATGCTGACCTCATTGACCACTTCAATACTGCGTTTCATAGGCACCAGTTCCAGCAGTTTTTGCCGCGCACGAACACGCGACCCTGCTTTTACTGGAAAAGGAAAGCGTACCTGATTGAGTCCGTAATTAACGATCATTTTGGCATCAGGGTAGGGGTTGTTCTCAGGATTAGTGGCATCGGTTAGGGTTGGGATAAGCGACAAAGTGAGAAATCCATGCGCTATAGTAGTCTTAAATGGTGATTCCTTGGCTGCTCGCTCCGGATCGGTGTGGATCCACTGCTCATCACCGGTGACTTTGGCAAATTGATCAATACAGGCCTGATCGACGGTAAACCATTCACCGACAAAGGTTTCTTCTCCCATTTTTTCACTAAGTTCAGCAAATACCTTGGCCGCTTCGGGAATTTGAACAACCGGTTTTTCATCCGACTGTTGCTCATCGTCAGAGGGTTTGAACAGCGATATCCAGGGGTTATTTAAGGTATTAGCGATGGTTTGCGAAAACTTATCCGACCAGTTTTTAAACTGGGGTTCCAGTTTCGCACGAAACTCTGCATTGTTTTTTTGCAGCTGTTCGGTTTTTTCTCGAATAAACTCAAGTACTTTCATTACGCTTATTAAACCACGGCATTCCTTTTGAGCAACCAATAAAGCTTCGATAACGAGAATTTGTTTGTTATTTAGCGAACAACTGTTAGTCGAAACTGGGTTGCATGGGTTGCGCGATCTTACACCATGTCGCTCATTTGCCAAACCGAATTAATTTGACGGGGTATTTAGAATTACCTGTCGAATGAGTACTGCTCTAATTAAAAAACTGCTATAACCTGTTACTTCATTTATAACAGTTATCGGGAATTACTGATGAATCTCAGTGTTATTGAACAAAGGATTATTGGGTGCTTGCTAGAAAAAGAAATCACCACACCCGATATTTATCCTTTATCTCTAAATGCGCTAACTACGGCGTGTAATCAAAAGAGTAATCGCGAACCGGTGATGTCGGTGTCGGAGCAGGAAGTGCTTGATACTTTAACCGCACTGGAGCAGAGACACATGGTCACCGCTGCATCAGAGCGTGGTAGCCGAGTTGCCAAGTATAGGCATCGTTTCTGTAATACCGAGTTTGGTTCGCTCAAGCTTACCGGGCAGGAAAAAGGCATTTTATGCGTTCTCTTTTTACGCGGCCCACAAACACCAGGAGAACTTCGAACTCGTACCAATCGTTTATGCGAGTTTGTGGATGTAAGTGAAGTCGATAAAGTTCTTAAAAATATGGCTACTCGCGAACAGTCCTTGGTGCAGCAATTACCTCGCGAAGCAGGAAAGCGCGAATCTCGCTGGATGCATTTATTAGGCGATGCAACGTATAATGATACAGCTACCGTAGCTGCGTCCGCGAGTACCGATGCTGCAAGCGAAGATCGCATAGCGATTTTGGAGCTACAAGTGAGCGAATTAAAACAACATATTGAACAACTCGAAGCGCGCATTGATGCGCTAACTAATTAAACAAGAGGGTTTGTCTTACCATGAGATTTCAATCATTGTTGATGAGTGCAGTGTTTGCCTGTTTGTTGCTAACTGGATGTTCCGAGCAGGAAGTGAAACAAGACTCACTGGATAAATTCATAGCGGAACAGAAAGTTGATAAGTCGCAACCGAGCTGGAAACAAAATCTGGCCAAGCCGCCACGCATGTTTTTCGATCGCAACACCGAATACTTTTGGAATCTGCAAACTAATCAGGGCAATATCAAGTTGAAGTTAATGCCTGATGTCGCACCCATACATGTCACCAGTACCATCTATTTAACGCGGCTTGGTTTTTATGATGGCGTAACTTTTCACCGTGTGATCCCTGGCTTTATGGCACAGGGTGGCGATCCCACAGGGACTGGAGCCGGTGGTCCGGGTTACGAATATGCAGGCGAATTTTCCGATAAAGTCAGACATGACCGAGCTGGCCTATTAAGTATGGCCAACCGTGGCCCCAATACCGACGGCAGCCAGTTCTTTATTACTTTTAAGGCAACTCCTCACTTGGATGGTAAACACACCATTTTTGGAGAGGTTGTTGAAGGTAAAGATACGCTAAAAACCATGGAACAATTAGGCTCTCCTTACGGTAAGACTAAGGAGCAAATTGTGATACTAAAAGCAACCATCGAAACACAGAAAAAGCAGTAGCCTTATGAATGAAGACCACAATCAATCGTTAGAGCAGGAAATTATCAATTTGGAGTTGCACCTTTTGAAAAAAGAGGTGCGCGTCTCTCGCGAAGAATTAAACAAGTTTCTAACCGATGATTTTGTGGAGTTTACTAGTCGAGGCATTCGTTATACTAAAGCGGATGCCTTTGAACGCCTGGCTACCGAGGTGTATCCTAAGTTTTATTGTCAGGACTTCCAGTTACGCACGTTAACTGACTCGGTCGTGCAATTGACCTACCGCGCGGCCATACAGCTCAACAATAAAACTCGCTATACCTTGCGTTGTTCAACCTGGATTTTTCAAGAAGGACAATGGCGGCTTAGCTTTCATCAAGGTACACCTTGCGATCCTTTTCCAATTCAACCCTGAATCAGGAGCTGCAAGATAGCATTGAGCAACCAACTTTTTGCCTGGCCCAGTCAGGACGCTTGTTCATATAGTGCTTGTCTTCGTCCGATATTTGATAAGGACTTCTCAGTAGTTGCATGAGTTTTTGTAGTTCACTGTAATCACCGGTTTCAGCTTTTTCTATCGCTTGTTGTGCCAGATAGTTTCGTAATACAAACTTGGGATTTGTTTTAGCCATTAACTCAAGCCGCCCGTCATTGGATAAGGGTTGTTGTCTTAAAAAGTCCTGATAGGTTTTAAGCCATTCCATAAATTGCGCTCGATTATCGTCTCGTTTTGTAACGTCGTAAAAAATATCGTCAAATATTTCAACATTGATTGACGATTCATTACATTCGGCCAGCTTTTGAAAAAACAGGGTGAAATCCGCTTCGGACTGTTGCATTAATTGATAGCCGCGATTGATGAGACCGGCATGTTCCTGTGCCATGTCAGCAGAGTTTTCCAAACCGAATTTGGCACACTGCATTCCTAACATCGCCTGATTAAGTGTTGAGTCATAGAGATCGATACCGAGTTTAAACATTTCATGAGTTTCGACTACCGAAGCCAACGCATTGGCGAGACAAACCAGATTCCAGCGAGCAATAGAAGGCTGATTACCAAAGCAGTAACGTCGACCTTGTGCATCGGTGGTATTAGGGGTCCAATGAGGATCGTAATCATCAATCCAGCCGTAAGGTCCATAATCAATAGTCAGTCCCAGAATCGACATATTGTCGGTATTCATTACGCCATGAACAAAACCCACACGCTGCCACTCGACTATGAGCTTTGCAGTGCTTGTACAAACCTGGCTGAACCAGGCGGCAATCTTTTGATCTCGAGTACCTTTAAGAGCTGGAAAATCTCTTTCGATAGTAAAGTCGATAAGCTGGTTTAATCGATCAAACTCCTGTCGCGCAGCGAATATTTCGAAGTGCCCGAAGCGGATAAACGAAGGAGATACTCGGCAGACAATCGCTCCTGGTTCTGGTGCCGGATGACCGTCGTACATAATATCGCGCATTACTGAATCACCCGTAAGCACCAGACTTAATGCACGAGTCGTCGGGATCCCTAAATAATGCATAGCCTCACTGCACAAGAATTCGCGAATCGATGAGCGCAATACTGCGCGACCATCGGCACCGCGTGAGTAAGGTGTACGGCCTGCGCCTTTGAGTTGTAGCTCCCAACGTTGATCGTTGTTGACGATTTCGCCAATGGTAATGGCACGACCATCGCCGAGTTGCCCTGCCCAATGTCCGAACTGATGTCCGCCATAGCAAGATGCGTATGGCAATGCTCCAGGTAAGTCGGCATTACCCGCTAGCCAGTCGCGGACAAAGTCACTTTGCATATCGTCAGCGCTTAAGCCTACTGCTGTGGCGACCTCGTCAAAGAAAGCAATAAGCTTAGGATTTGAAACGGGTGTTGGTGGACAGTGATACCAAAAAATATTCGGTGTTTGTTGTGGCTGGTTAGA
>JBFHVL010000152.1:0-8452 GCA_041589565.1 Kangiellaceae bacterium
CGACTGATAGCTCTTTCGCCAAACCAGCGTAGAATATCTGAAGGCTGCTTTCCCAGCTTTTCTGAAGCCGCCACAACTAACTTGATGGCTTCTTCATCCGAGTAGTTGCCCAAGCTGTGATAAACGCCTTCCGAGCCTGTCTGCTCCAACAACTCATCCCATACGTCTTCTCCAAATTCTTCAATGACCACACTTTCCAATGTATTAAAAATATAGCCAATCACTAGAATCTCCCATTGAATCAATGATTTTAGTAAGTATAGATGCGCGAACCGATGCCGCAAGTTTGCCAGTATGAATGAAGAATATCGTCAGGCTTTTGTCGACTTGAAACAGCTTCTCTCAGAGGATTGATGCTTTTCAATCGACTCGGGTACTGCTAACATTCGGCCATCACGTTGTATGTAACAGGGATTGGTTCGATGATCACTCTAGTTCAAGATTATTTCTCGCAGTCTGCAGCCCGGTTCCCCGAAAAAATCGCCATAAGTTGCGATCAGACGGAATTAACCTTTTCTGAAACGGAAAATCTCAGCAATGCGCTTGCCCATGCTTTAAAAGAAGCCGGTGTTAAGAGAGGCTCCTTTGTTCCCTTCTTTCTAAAGAAGAGTCCGCACTCCATTTTATCGATACTTGGAATTCTGAAAGCCGACTGCGCCTATGTGCCACTCGATATCAACTCACCTGCACAGCGGCTGCAAAGCATATTGAAGGCTACCCATGCTTCGCTGGTTGTGGTCGATAACCACAGCCAGCCAATTCTGGAGCAATTACTCGGCTCCGAAAGCAGTATCAGCTTGCTTAATGTTGAGGCGATTGATAATAGTCGTACCGCGGAAATTGAATACCAAAACTTATCCATCGATATTGCCTATGTGCTGTTTACCTCGGGTTCTACCGGGACACCCAAAGGCGTGATGATTCCGCACAAAGCCATCATTGATTATATCGACTGGTGTGTCGAAACTTACGAACTAACCGATCAGGATGTCATTTCAAACCACGCGCCGCTTTATTTCGATAATTCAACTTTCGACCTTTACACCGCTTTTAAAACGGGGGCTACGTTGCATCTGGTACACGATGAGCTCAATGCCGTCATTCCAGCATTGGTGAAATGGATTCAGCAGCGCGAGATCTCTACCTTTTTCTGCGTACCTTCGGTGATGACGCTATTGGCCAAGTCCCGCCGCATTAAGCCAGACAGTTTTCCCAAATTACGCCATGTCATTTTTGCGGGCGAAGTGCTGCCACCCGATGTGCTGAAAACCTGGATGGACCTTTACCCTCACATTCAGTTCACCAATATGTATGGCCCGACCGAAATCACCGTTGATTGTAGCTATCATATTGTTACCCAAAAGCCCGATGAGTCAACCAAAGCCATCCCCATTGGCAAAGCGCGCAAAAATATGGAGCTTTTTGTACGTACAGAATCTGGCGAATTAAGCCAGCAACCCGGCACTCGTGGTGAACTGTTGGTACGAGGTACCTCAGTTGCTTATGGTTATCTGGGTGATAATGAAAAAACCGAACGTGCGTTTATTCAGAACCCACACCATTCTATTTATCATGATCCGCTCTACTGCACCGGCGATTTGGTCGAAATCGATGATAACGGAGATTACACCTTTATCGGTCGAGCAGATAATCAAATCAAATACCTGGGCTATCGTATTGAATTGGGTGAAATTGAAGCCTCGTTAACTCAGATTGACGGCGTGGTCGAGGGTGTTGTGGTTTTTGGTAAAAACCCATCACACGGTAATGATGAAATAGGCGCATTGGTGCAGTTAGCAAGCGGGTTTGAACTCTCAGATCTTACTCAGCACCTGCAGCAACGGCTGCCTCCTTATATGGTACCTACGTTGATTCGCGTGAGCGAGCAAGATTTCCCCCGAACTCCGAACGGCAAATACGACCGTAAAGCGATTACTACTCAGGTGTACGCTTAACTGATCAGGGCTGCAGATTTTATCTGCAGCCAAAGTTTCTGACCTTTTTTTAATCTCAGCTGATGCAAGGATCGACACGTAAGCCTTGCCAATATCGGCTCATTGCCGACTTTCGCTCTAACAAGTGCCAAAGATGAGCCTTCTTGTTCAGAGACATGATCTAATTCAGCATGCAGAATATTGATAATGCTCGAATCTTTTGCTGGACTCAACGCGACACTCACATCACGTGCCAGTATTCGAATCCTGACGGATTCTCCCGAAACGAATTCCTTATCCTTAACCCAGAGCTCGCCACCGTCAAAGGCAACCTTGACCAGACCCCATTGATCTTTTTCCGCAGTCACCTTAGCGGAAATGACTACACCTCGTTCATCCCCGAGACTGATAGGAAAGTCCATCTGTGCCAAAACCTGGTTCAGTTTACCCTGCCCGACAACTTTTCCCTGTTCTAGCACCAGCATATGATCAGCGAGCCGGGCTAACTCATCTGCCGAATGGGTAACATACAAAATAGGTAAATTAAGCTCCTGTTTAAGTCGCACCAGGTATCTTAAAATTTCCTGCTTATGAGCATAGTCAAGCGATGCAAGAGGCTCATCCATTAATAATAACTCCGGCGAAATCAGTAGTGCACGAGCGATAGCAACACGCTGTTGTTCGCCGCCCGAGAGCGAACTGGCATTTTGATTTAGCAGCGGCTCCAAGTTCAGCAATTTGATAACTTCGTCTTCAGGTATTGGTAGTGCACGTTCTGCGCGACTACGAGCAAACGCCAAATTCTGCCCCACCGATAAATGTGGAAATAATCGTGCATCCTGAAAAACAAACCCGACTGTTCTCTGGTGAGGTGCAACAAAACGGGAATCACTCATCCAGACGTTTGAACCGAAATGCAACTCCCCCTGAGCTTCTGTTAGTCCGGCAATGCACCGAAGAAGCGAGGTTTTGCCAGAACCGGAACGACCGAAAATTACGGTAACCCCATTAAGTGGAATGTGAACATCCATCTCCAAAGAAAACTCAGCTAACGGTTTATTCAGTTTTATATAAAGCGTTGGTTTATCCACCTAAAAAATCCTAAAAAACGGAGCGTTGGTCATGCGGAGATTTATTGAAGGCATAAAGCAGCAGTAGTAAGAAAAATGAAAACAGCAACACCGCAGCGGCTAACCAATGCGCCTGTGTGTATTCCAGAGCTTCAACACGATCATAAATTTGAACTGAAATCACGCGCGTTTCACCAGGAATACTACCGCCAATCATTAGAACAACCCCAAACTCGCCAAGAGTATGGGCAAATCCCAATACCGACGCGGAAATAAAACCAGAACGTGACATAGGAATTATAAGTTTAAAAAAACGGTCTACCGGACCTGAGCGCAGAGTAGCCGCAGCCTCGAGTAAACCGGAGTTAATAGATGCAAATGTGTTTTGTAACGGTTGAACAACAAAAGGTAATGAGTAAATCACCGAGGCTATGACTAGCCCCCAAAAAGAAAATGCTAAGGTTCCCAAGCCCAAACTTTGCGTTACTTGACCGATAAAACCAGATGGGCTCATAGCGATTAAAAGATAAAACCCAATGACAGTAGGTGGAAGCACCAAAGGTAACGCAATTAACGCATTTATAGGACGACGCCAGAGCGATTGGCTACGTGCCAGCCACCAAGCTATAGGGGTGCCAATCAACAGTAATAGCAGTGTAACAGTCAATGCAAGCTTGAGAGTAACGTATATCGCCAGCCAGTCGGAATCACTTAGCACCAGAACTGCTCCTTGTGCGTCAATCAGGATGGAATAGAGTGCTTTGAGTCATTATCAGAAACACGGCTTTGCAATACGTCCCAATTAAGTGGACTCGAAAGATAATAGCCTTGTAAATATTCACAGCCACGATCTTTGAGGTATTGAATTTGTTCTTCGTTTTCAACGCCTTCGGCAATGACTTCGAGCTGATAAAGATCCGCTAACGCTAAAACGATATCAACCATTCTTTGTTTCTGCGATGCCGAGCCACCGAGTCCCTGGATAAAAGATCGATCTATTTTTAATCGGTCTACTGGAAACTCCATAAGCTGACTAAACGCTGTGTAGCCGGTACCAAAATCATCTAAAGATAAACTAACGCCATGCGACTTGAGCTGCTTTAACATTTCAATACTGCTGGACATATTATCCACAAAACTGGTTTCGGTTATTTCAAGCTCAACACGCGAAGGTTCAACCTGGTGTTTTGAAAGTAGACCACTTACCTGCCCCACAAACTCTCGGTTATGGAGCTCTGCGGCAGATATATTAATAGCAAAAAAACCATTAAAACCATACTTATCAGTAAGGTAATTCATGCGGGTCAAGGACTCATTAATTACCCATACATCAATCTCTTTAATTAATCCTGTTGACTCAGCAACGGGTATAAACTCATCAGGACCTATGCCTTTATTCGCTAAGGCAGGACAACGCACCAATACTTCAACACCCGCAAGATTGCGAGTCTTTGCTTCGAAAATTGGCATATACTCCAAAACGAAGTGCCCATGGTGTATGGCTTTTATTAGTACTTTTTCTATGTACTGCTTTTTCTGAATTCCACCAGCAATTTGTTGATTATAAAACTGATAGCGATTTTTGCCTTTCATTTTTGCTTGATACATTGCGGCATCAGCGCATTGTAATAAGGATTGTGCGTCGGTACCGTCATCCGGAATCATGACAATCCCGATACTGGCTTGAACATTATGATTAACACCGTCCACTAAAAATCCGCTTTCAAACATTTTAAGAACGCGAGCCGCGACTTTTTCCGCCGCTTCAATACTCTCAACATCAGTTAACAATAATGAAAATTCATCACCTGCTAATCGAGCAATTTCGCCTTTGCCTAACGATGCTGCCACATCGGTCGGTCGAATGGATTTTTGCAGTCGTTCACTAAACAGCTTTAACAAACGGTCGCCCGTTGCGTGGCCAAAATGGTCATTCACGTGTTTAAAGTTATCCAGATCGATATACAACAAAGCCATTTTGGTTCCAATTCTTTGAGCGCGACTGAGTTGACGTTCGAATTGAACCTGAAAATTTACGCGATTAGATAACCCGGTTAAGTAATCAAAAGATGCCAGTCGATTGAGTTTTTTCAACATGATCACATAGGCATTATGTAACTCCGCAACTTCGGATTTGCTTTTCATTTGTTTTATATCAACGTTATCACCGAAGCGCGTATTCTTAATTTTGTCGAGTAATAGTGATATTGGTGATAACACCTGAAAATGAAGTAAGCCAATAAGAATCAGATAAGACACCACCACCACAACTGAAATAAAAAACGACAATTCAGCGAGTGAATAGGGCAATCGGTCGGTTATGACAGACTCAGGAACGGCTACCGTTATTTGGTATTCCGAGTTTGACATACGAATGTTAACGCCGTCTTCAAAACTGTGTTCAAACTGCGCATCATTAACAGAGCCTGTAACAACACTGCGAGGCTCAAATTTAATTTCGGTCAGTTGTCCAAACTGTTCAGTTAATCGCAAAAATCGGTTGGCGACTGAATCAACCCGGCTGACAAGCACAACCACGGCTCTGGCACCTGGTGAACGTTGTGTTTTATTAACCATTAGACGATAACTACGGTAATAAAATAGTTGCTGATTTCCACCAAAGAAAAAGCCAGCGTTCAGTGACACAATGGGCGCACCACCCAAATTGTCTGTCATCGACTCAACTGCTTGCACCGGAAGCTGACTGTAATGCCCTTCAATATCAGAAGACACCAGCAGATTACCCTTGTAATCGAACAACTGTATCCACTGGAGGTTGGCTCCGGACTGATTCAGCCGAACCATAAGCTGTTGCAAAGACTGATTTTGATATTGAGCCCTAGCAGAAATAATGGCATGTAAATAGGTGGAAACTTCTAACGGAATTAACTTTAGGTAGTTTAACTCGTTGCTCAATTCTCTTTGCAAAGACTCCAGCTGCAGTTCTACCGTATGTTGAACCTGTCGCTTTTGATAGTCCAACATACTTTTGTAAGTGACAAAAATAAAAAATGCCGCAAATACGATAATAATCGGCAATAACAATAAATTAATTTTTTGAACTAACTTCATTCATTTACCTAAGTCAAAATCACAATCATTGTTTTTTATCCTTGGACTAACTCAGGACATCCTGTCTGTAATTGATTAAATTTCTCCTGTGCCTCATCAAACTGATCTCGAGCACGATCCAGATAAGCTTTTACTTCATCTACATAGCCATCGGTAGAAGCTGACCAAACACGATTAATATAACGCTCCCCTGCTGCAAAGGCACTCATAATGTCGGCGTAAGCCTTCAAGCCATACACGTGACGAATACTTTCTCGGGCTTCAGCAAAATTAGTCAAATGCTCACGAAAGCGCTTATCGATTTCAAAACGAGCTTCATAGGTAGGCAGCTCATCTTTTCGACCTGCCAACTCATGTAACTCTCGAACAATGTTATCAAGACTCTGGTGCAATATAGCAATATTGCCGGTTAAATTAGCTTCATCACGCGCTTCTGCATGGGCTGCCCTTTTTAACAAATAGACGCCCACAAAGCCAACGAATAAAACCGGAATAAACCATGACCAGTTCATCTCTCTTGGATCGAGCGAAGCGAGAAAAGCACCACCAATAAACCCTACACAAATTAGAACAACGCCTAAGGATTTCATCCAATCCCCTCCATGATTTTGACAACGGCATAACCCACACCAACCAGGGCTTCCCCTACAATCAATCCGGCAGCTATTGGTATCCCCTTATTCTCAACGTATGACTCTCCCATGTATCGATTGGCCAAAACACGAAGTAATGTACCTATACTATAGGTCAAAATGATACTGAATGGCAGGTAAAAACCTAAGCCCGCGGTTATCCCTAAGCCACCGGATGCCCAACTTAATAAGGCACCCAAACCGGCTCCTGCCAGATATTTTTCAATCGGAACATCACCACCCAAAATTCCGTTGACCATACTGGCTAGCGCCTGCCCTTGAGGCGCCGGTAACTGATCGCTTCCCAATCCATAAGCTTTATGAAGCACAAAGATAAGCACCATGATTAAGATAGGCCCCAGCCAGGCGCCCAAAAACTGTCCAGCTTGCTGCATTCGCGGTGTTGCACCAACCAAATAACCCGTTTTTAAGTCGAGCATTAAATCAGTGGCTTGCGACATAGCTACACAAGCTGCCGCACCAACCATAACGGCTGCGATGATGGAATCACTTCGCCCCAGACCACTGGCAATAAAAATTAAAATAGTGATGGCTATCAGGGTCATGCCAGAGAGTGGAGACCAGTTGGTACGACCGATACATTCGGAAAGAATTACGCCAGCAATCCAGATCCAGAGCGTTCCAACCAAAGCCATGATGATCCCGCGCCCTATTCCCATTTTGTCGGTGGACAAAATCGCCATAATCATCAATAAAATGGCGGCTCCTGCAATCGCTATGTACAGCAATTTAATCGGCATTTCGTCTTTCGACATGGCAGCACCACTTTTGGCGGCATCCTGCATACTGCGTACCGCCCCGACAATCAATGGTAAAGCCAGTACGATGCCGGTAATGGCACCACCGATAATCATGCCAATACCCACTGGACGATACAGCTGCTTTCTTAGAAATTCAGGATCACTTATGGCCTGACCGTCGACCACGGGCAACAAGTCGGTCGCCGAAAGCATCGGAGCCAACACCCAGTAACATACGAAGCCGCCAACAATAAAAGCGACCCCACCTTTACCGGCAATAAAGCCCACGCCTATGGTAAGCAGAGACACATACCAGATACCGTTCATAAAGTCGGGCATTCCAATCGCATCGCCAATATTTAAGTACTCCACGCCAAAAGATAGACTGATGGCATGAACCAAACCCGCTACCACCGCCGCAGCAATTAGCAGAGCCGCTTTTTTCATGCCGGCTCCGGGGGCTTTAAGAATGGTCGCTACCGCAACACCACCCGGATAGGTGAGACGCTCATAATCAATCATCTGCTTGCGCAGAGGGATAATAAAAGCAATACCCAAAAAGGCTCCGGCCACACAGCCAAAAACCATCAGGTAAGGATCGAAATTGGTTTCGCCAAGAATAAACAGCGCCGGGACCGAAAACATCATGCCGCTTGAGGCGCCATTAACCGCACTGGCAACGGTTTGAGCTACATTATTTTCGATAATGGAGTTGCGCCTCATGATGCCGCGCAATATACCAAAACCTAAAATAGCAGCCAGCTCAGAGCCTTCAATGGAAAATCCGAGCTTTAATGCGGCGTAACCAATACTGAGCGCAATCACGGCTCCAAGCAGGTAACCTACCAATACAGCGGGGAGGGAAAGTTCGGGATAAGGCCCGTAGCGTAGCTTTTGGGTAGCGTCCGACAAAATCAGCTCCTGTTTCTTGTTATTATGGCAAAATGATAACCAAGAATCCGTGAGCTGTCAGTTTAAAGGAG
>JBFHVL010000153.1:0-8417 GCA_041589565.1 Kangiellaceae bacterium
CGTCCAGATGATATCGATTTCAATCATCCGCGAATTTACGATTCTGATACCATTTTAAGCCTGGAGCGAAATCCTCGCAGTATTATCATCTACGGAGCAGGGGTGATCGGTTGTGAATATGCTTCCATATTTCGTGGCCTGGGGGTCAAGGTTGATCTGGTTAATATGCGTGATCAACTGCTCTCGTTTCTGGATAAAGAAATCATCGACTCTTTAAGTTATCACCTGTGGAACTCGGGAGTTATTATTCGTAATAACGAAGAATATGATCGTGTCGAAGGTTGTGACGATGGAGTTGTCGTACACTTAAAATCGGGCAAACAAATTAAAGCGGATTGTATGCTATTTGCCAATGGCCGAACCGGTAATACTGATACCCTTAATATCGACAAAGTTGGACTCACAGCGAACAGCCGAGGGCAACTTGAAGTGAATGGTTGTTATCAAACATCGGTTCCTAATATTTATGCCGTTGGCGATGTCATTGGTTACCCTAGTCTTGCCAGTGCGGCTTTAGATCAAGGTCGTATTGCTGCTGCCAATATCCTTCAAGAAGTGTGTAATCTCAGGCTCATTGAAGATATTCCAACGGGCATTTATACCATCCCTGAAATAAGCTCGGTTGGAAAAACAGAACAAGAATTGACGGCAGAACAGGTTCCTTACGAAGTAGGGCGCGCTCGATTTAAAGATCTGGCGCGCGGGCAAATTGCCGATACTACCGTGGGCAGTTTAAAAATACTGTTCCATCGAGAGAGTAAAGAAATATTGGGAATACACTGTTTTGGTGAACGTGCCTCTGAGATTATTCATATCGGCCAGGCGATTATGCAACAGAGACATGGTGGCAACACCATCGAGTATTTCGTCAACACCACATTCAATTATCCAACTATGGCCGAGGCTTACCGCGTTGCGGCGCTAAACGGATTAAACAGACTGTTTTAATTTAGTTAACTTCAGGAAAGCGCGAAGTTTCAAATCAATTACTCAAGTACTTTTGCTCTTGAGTAATTGACCACGCGATTTCGGCCTTTTTCTTTCGCAATATATAATGCTTTATCAGCCTGACTAATAAATTGGCTGGTTGTGATGGGATTTGCTCTAAGTTCAGGTTGACTAATCGAAGTGACTCCCAAACTTAAGGTAATAATTAAGGGATCTCCGTTTCTCAATTGAACGGGTTTTTCCGTAAATAGTTGTCTGAACTTTTCCGCAATGTTAATTGCTCCGCTTTCGTCGGTGTGAGGGAGAAGTACCGCAAACTCTTCACCACCGTATCGAGTCGCAATATCTGTTTTGCGAAGACTCGATTGCAGTCGCTCGCTTATCTCTTTTAATACATAGTCACCCGCGAGGTGACCCAGAGTGTCATTTATTTGCTTAAAGTGATCCACATCAATCATGATGAGCGATAGGTGGGAAGATTTGGGAGCTCGTTGCAATCGGTGCATGGCACCTTCGAGCGATTCCATCAAATAACGGCGATTGTATAGCTGAGTGAGTTCATCAGTAATGACCAGCTTCTGTAATTGTTTGTTCACTTCTTCAATCGTTGCCGTTCGCTCTGCGACAAGGTTTTTTAATCGTCTTTTTTCAGCTTCCACATGTCTCAGTCTGAGCCGAAAAATCAGATAGATGAGCATCATTACAAGCACTATCATTAATGTTATAAACCATAATTGCTTCCAATAGGGTTGATTAATTACAAAGGAATACTGTGCAGGCTCTGTACTTTCCATCAGTCGCCCATTAACCGCTTTAACTTCAAAGGTGTAGTTGCCTGCAGAAAGGTTGGCAAAGTGTACCTGATTTTCTTTTATCGGAATTGACCAGTCTTCTGAAGTTTCGAGCAGTCGGTAGCTGAACTTTATGTCCCGTTCGTCACGAAAAGATAAACTGGAAAATTTTATGGTTAAAGAGCCCTCATCAAAACGATTGGTCGTGGTTTGATGTTTTGGCCGTATGCCTTGCCAGGCACTTTCAATCAGGACTGGTGGCGTGAGTTGGGGTGGAATGTCCGACTCAGGCGAATAACGCATCACACCATAAGCCGTGCCGAACCAGAGCTCGCCGTTGGGATGTTCAGCAATTGCAGTGGCTGCTCCTTCCAGGTCGAGCAGTCCGTCGCCACCATCATAATGAACGATGTGGCTTCCATCGAACTTGTTGATGCCTGTGTTGGTATAGCTCCAAACATTACCTTGACTGTCGGCGAGAACTTGCCAAACAAAATTATCGTTAAGTCCATTGTCACGATGGAAATGGGCGATCTGTTGGAACTGTTGGTTAAAGCCGACTAACCCTTTGCCATTGGTACCGACCCATAGATTGTCATTGAGGTCGCGATCAATATCCCAAATATTTAATCCAATTGCATTCGATGTGGTGCGGGGTTGTGAATAGGTTTCTGTTTCAGGATCAAAAATGACCAGTCCAATACTGCCTGAGCCAATCCAGACGCGCCCCAATTTATCGGTTTCTAGCGCAAAGATGCCACCAAAGTTATAACTGGACTGAGTTACTTTTGATAATTGGTGATCTTTCCATTGTGCTAAGCCGCGTCGTGTACCAATCCAAATTTGTCCGTCTTTTCCTCGAGTAAAGGCACTGACATATGAAGCTGGTAAAGGATCATCTAGAGATTCATCGCGATAGATATGGTAAACGGCATTATCTTTCCAATGAATTAAGCCAACCTGACTACCAAGCAGGGCCTCATTTTCACCCAAAGCAATGATCGCATAAAGACGCCATAAGCCAGGACCGAGAACCTCTTTAAAGTTGCTAAATTGATTGGTAGTCGGATCTAAAATTGAAAGCCCTTCGCGAGTTCCTAGCCAGATTTTTCCGTCAGGACCAACGTCGATGGCGCGGACGAACTCGTGCACCAAGCCACTTTCTCCGGTGTATCCAATAAAAGCGCTAGGAACATATTTAACCAAACCTGCATCCGAGCCCATCCAGATGACACCCTCGCGATCTTCCTTAATGACATAGATGGCTTTACTTTGCAGGCCATTTTGCGGTGATAATTGAGTCAGATCATTTTCGACTAAACGAAATAGGGCAGTGTAGGTACCTATCCAAAGATGGCCCTTAGAGTCTTTAAATAAAGATAGAAGGCTGTGTGTCTCGAATACTGAGTCAAATACGGAGTCAACCTCAAACGTTTGAGGATTGATTTTAAATAATCCGCCACTCGCACCTACCCATAAACCGTCGTCAGTACTTAGTAATGCGCGGATTGAGCGGTTTTTAAAAATATCGGGCCGAAAAGTGATGAGCTGATCATCGTTAAGGTAAGCGAGACCGGCATCGGTTCCGGCCCAAACTCTGCCGGTGCTGTCTTTGGTAACCGATCGCACACTTGCAGAAGGAAGACCATCTGCCTTAGTGTAGGCGCGAGAGCGATCTGCCTGAAAGTGAATTAAGCCACCATCGGCACCTAACCAGTAATCATCGTCATCGTTAACTTCAATCGCGTCAATGTTATGAAAAGGCAATCGCTCACCTAACTTTTCGCAGTGAAACGTTAGGTTTTCCATTCGACAAAATCCGGCGGCAGTTCCAATCAGCAGGGCACCGCTCGGAGTTCGGGTTATAGCACTGATTGAATGGTGAGGTAAATCATCACTAAAATTGACGAACTCGCGCCCGTCGTATCGCGTTAATCCAGCATAACTCCCGGTCCATAAATAACCGGCTTGATCAACTTGTAAAGCGAGTACCTGCCCTTGGGGCAGGCCATCAAATACGGTGTAGGTTTTAAAATTCAACTGTGTGGTATTTTGAATGGATGAGCTGGAAAACGCATAGACAGGTATTGCAATAACAATGGAACACATAAAGAGACTGGCTGAAAACCACGGCTTGAGCTGTGCTACCAGGGTCTCCAATAGGTTCTTTTTGTTATCGTGTGAGGTATCCTCATCGTAATTTTGAGCGATCTGAAATAGAAAGGAGGCCAGCAAACAGTTTCTCCATTCGAATGACTAAGCACCACCTATTAATATTGGTACAATCTATGCGATCTTGCCAGTTTAAAGGCTACCTAAATTACTTTTGCTGGATTTCCTACAACCGTCGTATTTTCAGATACATCTTTGGTCACTATGCTTCCGGCTCCAATAATCGCATTATGTCCAATTGAAACCCCAGGTAAAATGATTGCTCCTGCGCCAATCCATACATTGTTACCAATGGTCACATTTTGAGCAAAATTGACTTTATCAAGGCGACGAGCGGCATTTTTGTCATGGTACACAGAGATAATCTGAACATTGGGGCCAATTAAACAATCATGACCTATCGAAATGATCCCGCCATCAAGAAAAGTACACTTGCAATTAATATAGACGCGATCGCCCAGGTGAATCCGATCGCCATAATCACAATGAAATCCGTATTCAATAAATACCTGCTCACCGCATTGAGCAAACAGTTGACGCAACTTTTTAAGGTTGCCTTTGCTGGGATCGCGGGAATATTCTCGGCAAATGGAATGCGCCAGTTTGCGTTGTTTGATTAAGTCAGGGTGTAAGCTATCAAAGCCATCTGAAGTGGTCATATTTTGCGACTATTTGGCAAATAAGGCCCGATAATAGCCAAATTAAACAAAATCGAACATACTAGGCGCACATTATTATTTACCTTCGACTTTATGAAGATCGTCAATATCGTTATTAATTCTGCATTAATGGCTCTGTTAGCCACGGTGACCTGGTTTTTCTGGATTGAGCCTTTGTTTCTTAAAGACGATGAGCATCCGCGAATGACTTTGTTTAATGCAGCGCGAGAAAATGAAGCTTTAAAGCAATGGAATGAGCAGGTAGCTCGAGAAAGTGGCCGCTCAACGGAGTTAACGATCCCCGGACTGGAAGGAATCAGTAACGACCAGCTTGCAGAGTCATTGAACGATGCGATTAGCCAACTATGTGGCAGACCCGAATTTTCACAACGATTTGGTATTTCGGAAGAGGAATGTGTCGATCGTACACGTCGTTATTTCGATAAGTGCAGCCACACCCTTATGGATGACTTTATGACCATTTTACAAAATCCCGACGCTGTGGTGGAAAAGGGGACCGATGCACTTAAGTGCAGCTTGTAGTGGTTAAATATTAAGCAAGTTGAATCTGTAATGACGCTAAAGGACAACAAAGCCGGTTTGCAAAGATTTTGAAACAAAACCTCTCTTTACTCACCGACCAGTTAAAGCTAGTCTGCCAAACCTCGTAAAATAGAATAAAAAAGTACAGTACCGCGCTACTAAAGTGCCGCGGTACAAGCTGTAACACCAATTGGAGAACAAAATGAAACTAACCACTCGTTGTGTGGCAGCGGCACTGGCCGTTTCCCTGACACAGATCACGGGCTGGGCAGCGGAAGAAGCAGCCGTTAAGGAAGAAGCTGCCGAAGCCATTTCTGCAGAAGCCAAAACAGACGATTCCGCAAAAGATAACAAAAAGTGGGATGTGGAAAACCCTCCCGGTGAAGAAAAGACCATTGTTATTGATACCAATGAATCTACCTGGTCAAACGTTGATGTGAGCCCAGACGGTAAAACTATCGTATTCGATATGCTCGGTGACCTTTACACCATGCCGATTAATGGTGGTGAAGCCAAAGCACTGACTAATAGCCTGAGCTGGAACATGCAGCCTCGCTTTAGCCCAGATGGTAAAGAAATTGCGTTTATTTCCGATCGTGACGGTGCTGACAACTTGTGGATCATGAAGGCCGACGGTTCTGAGCCGCGTCAAATCAGTAAAGAAAAACGTAATTTGGTGCATAACCCTAACTGGTCTCCAGACGGTGAGTATATTGCGGTAAAGAAGGGCTTTGTGTCTGCGCGTAGTATTGCTGCGGGCGAAATCTGGTTATTCCATAAAGCGGGTGGTAATGGCTTCCAATTGCGTAAACGTATCGGCGGCGAACAGGCTCAAAAAACTATCGCTGAACCGGCATTTTCGCCTGATGGTCGTTATGTGTATTACTCGAAAGATTCAACTCCGGGTACCGTTTGGGAATATAACAAAAACCCAACCACGCAAATCTTCACGATTCAGCGTTACGATACCGAAACGGGTGAAGATATTCGCGTTGCTGGCGGTCCGGGTGGGGCAATTGCACCAACACCATCCTCCGATGGAAAATACCTCGCCTTTGTAAGACGTGTTGATACCAATACCGTTTTGTTTGTTAAAGATCTTAAAACCGGTATGGAAAATCCAGTGTTCGCCGGACTTGATCGTGACCTACAAGAAACCAACGGCTCGCAAGGTAACTTTGTTCAGTTTGACTGGACGCCAGACAACAAGTCATTGGTGTTTTGGGCAGGCGGAAAAATTCATAAAGTGAATGCCAAATCGGGTGAGCTAAAAACCTTACCCATGCACATCAAGGCAGAAAAGAAAATTACCGAAGCTTTGCGTTTTCCGGTAGACGTTGCTCCTGATGAGTTTGACGTCAAAATGATCCGTTGGGCGCAAATGTCACCTAAGGGCGACAAAATTGCCTATCAGGCGCTGGGTAAAATTTATGTGCGCGATGTTAAGTCGGGCAAGCGTAAACGCTTAACTCGTCAGGACGATCACTTTGAGTTTTATCCAACCTTTTCTCGCGACGGCCGTAAAATTGCTTATGTTACCTGGGATGATGAAAAACTCGGTACCGTTCGTGTGGTCTCTGCATCGGGCGGTCGCGGCAAAGTCATCACCACTGAGCCAGGCCACTTTGTAGAGCCAGACTGGTCACCCAATGGTAAGCAAATAGTTTTCCGTCGTTTTACCGGCGGCTATCTGACTTCACCTGAATATTCTATGGAGCCTGGTATTTACATTGCCGAAGCCGATGGTGACGGTATGCGCCGCGTACACGAGCAAGGTTTTAAACCACACTTTGGAGCGCGTAACGATCGCGTTTACTTCACCACCTTTGGTTGGGGTAAAGGCGCAAAACTTCACAGTGTCGATTTAGATGGCAAAGAAGTGCGCGAGCATTTCTCCAGTAACGACATCGTTGAATATCGCGTATCACCCGATGGCAACTGGATTGCTTTTATGGAGCAGTTCAATGCTTACGTTGCGCCATTTACTTTTACCGGTAAATCAGAGTCGTTAGGATCAAGCGCCAGTGCGGTTAAAGTGAAAAAAGTGTCGGCACGTAGCGGTGAGTTTTTGCATTGGTCAACCGACAGCAAACGCTTGAGTTGGTCTCACGGAGCAACACTGTTTAGTCGTGAGTTAAAAGACGCTTACGAATATATGGCGGGTGCACCAGAAGAAATGCCCGAGCCTGTGGCAACCGGTATCGACTTAAGCTTTAAAGTAAAAGCGGATAAACCCGAGGGCCGCATTGCTCTGGTTGGTGCCAAAGTCATCACCATGAAAAATGCCGACACCGCTCAGGAAGTGATCGAAACCGGAGTGGTGATTGTTAATGGTAATCGCATTGAAGCGGTCGGTAAGCAAGGTGACGTTGCTATTCCAAAAGGCGCCAAACAAATTGATGTATCCGGTAAAACCATTATTCCGGGAATCATCGATGTGCATGCTCATGGCGCGCAGGCGCGTGATGAAGTAACGCCTCAGCAAAACTGGCGTAACTATTCCAGCATTGCCTTTGGTGTTACCACTATTCACGATCCGTCGAACGACAGCAGTTCTATTTTCTCGGCGGCCGAAATGCAACGCGCTGGTATCATTGTTGGTCCTCGTATTTACTCAACGGGAACCATTTTGTATGGCGCCAAAGCGCCAGGTTACACCGCGAAAATCGAAAGCTATGACGATGCCAAATTCCACGTGCAGCGTTTAAAAGATATTGGCGCCATATCGGTGAAAAGTTACAACCAGCCACGACGTGATCAACGTCAGCAGGTTATCGCTGCCGGTAACGAACTGGGTATTATGGTTGTGCCCGAAGGTGGCGCTAAGTTCTATTCCAATATGACACAGGTGATCGATGGTCATACCGGTATTGAGCATGCCATTCCACTGGAAAAAGGTTACGACGATGTTAAGCAACTTTGGTCACAAACCGAAAGCGGCTATTCGCCGACCTTTGTTGTGGCTTACGGTGGTTTAAGTGGCGAAACCTACTGGTACGATCGCACTAACGTTTGGGAAAACGAACGTCTCCTGCGCTGGACGCCTAAATATTTAGTAGAGCCTGCGGCCATTCGTCGTACCACCGCACCGGATGATCACTATAACCACTTTAAAGTTGCCGATTTTGCCAAAGAATTGCGCGACAAAGGCGTACGCGTAGTGATTGGTGCTCATGGTCAACGTGAAGGTCTGGCTGCACACTGGGAGTTCTGGATGATGCATCAGGGTGGCTTTAGCTCATGGGAAGCACTGCGTGGTGCAACCTTTGATGGTGCAAAATACCTAGGTATGGATAAAGATATC
>JBFHVL010000154.1:0-8217 GCA_041589565.1 Kangiellaceae bacterium
CGGCCAAGAACCCATATTATTAAAATCTAAATCATTGACATTAAAGTCTTGCAAGCTACTCATTCTAAGACTCTCCCTTTTGATCTTCTGAGCCTTGTGAAGCCTCAGATACTGTCAATGAAAATGCTTTCCTACCTGCACCGAAATCTTTATCTGAATCTATATCCTTCAAGTGAGGATTCACAAACCATTTGGATGACTCAATTTTACGCATAAAAGCGGTAACGCGTTGCGCAGACTCTGCAGAACCTACGATAGTTAGTACATTCCCTTTGCGAGTGATCGATTTTAAGTTTAACCCTTCTGGAATCGCCCGGACAAGCTCATCAAAAATTCGAACTACTTGGGGTCGACTTTTTTGAAGGCTAGTAATCATTTCCATCCTTTCAATTAATTTTCGACGCTCTTCTTCAAGCTTTTCAATCTCCTTAATTTGAGCATTCAAATCATTAATTTGTGATTGCAAATAGCTGTTTCTAGTTTGCTGCCGCTCAATCTTCAGATTAACTGTGTATTTGTATGAAAACACTACGACAATACCAAGAACCGCCACCAATCCTAAAATGCTTAAAAACTGGCGTTGCCGCTCTTTACGGAGCTCTTCCCGCCATGGAAGTAAGTTAATTCTAGCCATTAGTCAAAACTCCTTAAGGCAAGTCCGCAGCAGATCATCAAAGAAGGAGCATCCACACTGAGGGCCTGAGCATTGACACGGTTAGCAATTGACATATCGGCAAATGGATTGGCAATTGAAGCGGAAACCCCAAGGCGCTCCTCCAGCATATCTTCGAGTCCATCAATCACAGAACATCCACCGGCTAAAACAATATGGTCGACTTCACTGTATTGACTGGATGAGTAAAAGAACTGGAGTGAACGACTGACTTGCTGAATAACGGCTTCTTTAAATGGTTCCAATACTTCGGGCTCATAATCGTCTGGCAGGCCGCCTTGCTTTTTCGCCATTCCGGCTTCTTCATAAGACAGTCCGTATCGACGCTGAATTTCTTCGGTCAGTTGTGCTCCACCGAACACCTGCTCACGAGTGTATATCGTTTTAAAATCTTCCAAGACGCTTAAACTGGTCATGGTCGCACCAATATCGACAATAGCGACGATTTTTCCTTCACCTTGGTCGGGTAACTGGTTTTCGAGCAGTTGAAAAGCACGCTCCATTGCGTAAGCTTCAACATCAACGACCTTGGCTGTCAGTCCTCCAAGCTCTACCGCATCGACCCTGCTATAGACATTTTCCGACCGCGAAGCGGCCAACAGTACATCTACTTTATCTGGAGCTTTTTCCGACTCGCCGACGACTTCAAAATCGAGAGCAACCTCTTCCAGCGGATAGGGGATATACTGATCCGCCTCAACCTGGATCTGACTTTCCATTTCATCTTCGGAAAGGTTTTTATCTAGTTGAATGGTTTTTGTAATAACTGCCGAACCGGCCACTGCGACCGATGCATTCTTCAAACTTGTTTTTGAGCGGCTAACGACCCGTTTAATCGCCTCGCCTACCGCTTCCGGATCTCGAATTTCACGCTCCGAAACCGCTTCTTGTGGTAATGGTTCAACCGCATAGGCTTCAACTCGATAACGAGAACCCACACGCCCCAATTCTAATAGCTTGACCGAGGTAGAGCTGATATCCAGTCCAACCACAGCAGGCTTCTTTGTCCCAATCAGCTGAGCCAGCATACGCGTAAAATTCCTATAACTTTATAGATTTACATCATTTATATATAAATTCACATTAAATAATAGCGCTAACTATCCGATATTTCACCTATTTTTCAAAAAAAATATCCTTAAGCAACTATTAAACGATATACTGTGTCCAAATTACTGAATCACCACTAAATATATAGTTTCTCGCCTATGAAATATCTACTAAAAGCACTCAATCGCGGTGGATACGCCTTTGCTTTACTCGCTCTGGCTGGTTTTATGGGTTTTTCAGCTCTTTACCTGTATTTAGGCCCCAACTTGCCTAACGTTGAGTCCATTCGGGAGATCCGGCTGCAAACGCCGATGACAGTTTTGAGTAAAAACGGTGACCTAATTGCTGAGTTTGGTGACAAACGCAGAATCCCGGTAACGCTAAGCGAAGTTCCGCAAACGTTTATCCACGCACTTATTGCAACAGAAGATAAGCGATTTTACGAGCATTCAGGGGTAGATTTTTGGGGAGTATTTCGCGCAATTGTGACTAATATCACAACCGGAACTAAAAGCCAGGGGGCCAGCACCCTTACTCAGCTGGTTGCCCGAAACGTCTATTTAAACCGCAAGAAGACCTTTACCCGAAAGTTCCGAGAGATGTTCCTCGCCTGGAAAATCGAGTCGGAGATTAGCAAAGATGAAATTTTGGAACTGTTCATTAATAAAGCACACTTTAGCCACCGAGCCTATGGACTAGGCGCTGCTGCTCAGGTCTATTATGGCAAAGAGCTATCCGAGCTAGCGCTTGATGAAGTGGCGGTCTTGGCGGGAATTCCCAAAGGAGAGTCGATATACAACCCAATATCCAACCCGGAGAATGCTCTAACTCGCCGCAATCATGTACTGGGTCGCATGCTGGCCGAAGGCTACATCTCAGAACAAGAGCACCAGGAAGCGACAAGCAAACCAATCTACTCACAAAAGCATGGCACTCAAGCTGGTGTATCAGCACCTTACCTCGCTGAAATGGTGCGCCGTGAAATGATTGAAACCTATGGACGCGAAGCGGCCTATAACAATGGCTATCGAGTATATACAACTATCGACTACAAACTGCAGCAGGCTGCTCAACAGGCTTTAAGAGATAGCCTACGCGAATACGACCGTCGTCACGGCTATCGAGGTCCGGCTCAACACCTTGAAAGCTTGGAAGAATTATCCTTAGAGCAACGTTTAAGCCTGCTCGACAGTCTGCCCAAGGCCGCAGAGCTTGAAGTAGCCTTGGTTCTCACAGTTGAAACCAACTCTGCCACCTTGTTATTACCAGACGGATCCCAATACCTGTTAGGCTGGGAAGGCATGGAGTGGGCGGCTCCTTACATTAATGAAGATCGCAAGGGTGCTGCACCAGAAGTCGCTACCGATATTCTTAAGCCCGGCGATGTGATCCATTTACTAGCAGCCGGTGAAAATAACTGGCAACTTAGCCAGGTACCCGAAGTCAGCGGTGGATTTGTTGCCTTGAATCCTCAAAACGGAGCTATAGAAGCTCTGGTTGGCGGCTACGACTTTAATCTCAATCAATTCAATATGGTCACTCAGGCCAGAAGACAGCCCGGCTCTAATATCAAGCCTTTCATTTATTCTGCAGCACTGGAAAAAGGGTATACCGCAGCGAGTGTGCTAAATGATGCCCCATTCGTAAAAGAAGACATTACAGCGGAAGACTTTTGGCGACCTAAAAATGATAGCGGTCGTTATAAGGGGCTGACGCGATTACGTGACGCCTTACGTTTTTCCAACAACTCAATTTCGGTTCGATTGATGAATGCCATCGGCCCCAAGTTTGCCGAAGACTATCTTAAGCAACTTGGTTTTCCAGATGAATATATGGAACCTTACACTTCACTGGCTTTGGGAAGCGCAAGCTTCACTCCGCTGGAAGTAGCCTCAGGCTATGCCGTTTTCGCCAACGGCGGCTATAAAATTAAGCCATATTTTATCGAGCGGGTAGAAACCGCGGATGAAGACATCCTGTTTCAAGCCGAGCCTGTTCAGGTTTGCGAACCCTGTGAAGAAAGGATCAAACTGCTAACAGAAGAACGGCTGTTAAGTGCCGAACAAACGCCAGACTCAGCGAATGCTGAAGAACCGGATATCATTGCAGCTTCCGAGCTCGGTGAGTTAGATGAACTTCATCAACCACTTATTCCGGAGCCTGCCATGCCGGTAGATCCTGATAAACTGGCACCTCGAGTTGTTGAAAAGCGAAATGTGTTCATTATCAACAGCATGATGAAAGACGTTATCCACCGGGGAACAGCCTGGCGCACCCTGAACAACAGTCAAAGTCCACTACTTCGTCGTAATGACTTGGGAGGAAAAACCGGAACCACCAACGATGCCAAGGATGCCTGGTTCTCCGGATTTAATGGTGATTATGTCGCCACTGCCTGGGTGGGTTTTGCCGATTACTCCAAATCTCTCGGTAATCGCGAGTATGGCGGTAAAGCAGCACTTCCCGTGTGGCAGCGCTTTATGGAAATGGCTCTGGCCGGCAAGCCAGAAAACTCCATGACTCAGCCTGAAGGGATTGTGACTGCACGAATCAATCCCGAAACCGGTAAGTTAGCCAGTTCACAAACAGAAAATGCTATTTTTGAGATTTTTCGTACTGAATACCTGCCCGAAAAAGAATCAGAAGACCAACAACAGGTTCCGGTGATTTTTGACGAAGATATCTTTTAAGCTTTAATCTATAGACCTCTGCTTATCACTTGAGTGACAGGCAATAAAAAAGGCGTCGATTGACGCCTTTTTTGTAACTCACTTTGCAGCCACTATTTTTTGCTGCCACGAGCTCCGAAACGCTTGCGGAAACGATCCACACGACCACCGGTATCAACAATTTTCTGCTTACCAGTAAAGAATGGGTGACACGCGGAACATACGTCCAGGTGGATGTCACGACACAAAGTTGAGCCAACTTTAATTTCGTTACCACAGCTACAGGTCGCTGTAATTTCTTCGTACTTAGGATGAATACCTTGTTTCATTTCAATTCTCTCGTATTTCGTGGATCGCTATTTAGCACACCAATTTATAGGCCAAACACCATCCACCCAGTTAGGGGACGCGGGATCATACTCCCCCATCGATTGAAATTCAACCACCAATCGGGGAACAATCCACCTACTGCAATCAAATCCTCTTTACTTCTCGGTTTGAGTGCATAACATGGTGGCTCTATTAAAAATAACAATGAACCAAGAGTCCTGTCCTTGTCTGCCACACTGATAAAAGTCGCGCTGCCCGTTCCTTTACGACGACTGTTTGACTATCGTGCCCATGGTGAACGACCTCCTGTGGGCGGACGGGTCAAAGTTCCGTTTGGCCGACAGCTGCTGATCGGTCTTGTGGCGGAACATTGCAATCAATCAGAATTTTCTGATCAGCAATTAAAACCTGTAACCGAAATTATTGATCAATCTCCGGTTCTCAGCCCACAGCTTTGGTCACTGTTACAGAAAACCGCTCATTATTATCATCATCCTCTGGGCGAGACGCTCGCCACAGCTCTCCCCAATGCCATAATGAAAGGTGCAGCAGCTACATTGGCTCCCGAGCAATGGTGGCAAATTACCGATGCAGGGATTTTAGGGCTTGAGACACTGTCAACCCGAGCCATCCGCATGCAGCAAGTTCTTAGGCTTTTACAGCAAACCAAAGCCCCTGTTGCTGATGCAGAACTCAAAGCGAACGAAGTCACAGCTGCGACCTTGAAATCTTTAGAGCAAAAAGGCTGGATCGAAAGCATAATCAGCCAGCCAAAACCACCTCAGGTAAGCGTCGGGCAAACACCCACGCTAAATAACGAGCAAGCTACGGTAGTTAACCAAATAACTCAGTCATTAGAGCGCTTCCAACCATTTCTTCTTGAAGGGATCACTGGTAGCGGGAAAACCGAAGTCTACCTACAAGTGATTGCCAAAGTTATTGAGCAACAGCAACAAGCTCTGGTTTTAATCCCCGAAATCGGTCTAACGCCACAAACGTTGCAACGCTTTGAGCAGCGCTTTCCGGGAGCTGTCGCAACGATTCATTCCGGAATGACAGATCAGCAGCGATTGAACAGCTGGCTAAGGGCTCGAGACGGACTATGTCAGGTGATCATTGGAACTCGCTCGGCAATTTTCACACCTTTTAAAAAGCTCGGCATGATCATCGTTGATGAAGAACACGATCTGTCATTTAAGCAACAGGACGGATTACGTTATTCATCTCGAGACCTGGCCATTTTACGCGCACAACAGGAACATTTACCGGTCGTGCTTGGCAGTGCCACTCCATCACTGGAGTCGCTGCATAATGTCGAACTCGGGCGGTTTCAACACCTCAAACTCACAGAGCGCGCAACCGGCTCCACACTACCGACCATTCAATTATTTGATTGTAAAAATCAGCCGATGCGTGAAGGTTTTTCAGCACCACTACTTAAAGTAATGAACGAACACCTCAAGCGAGACCAGCAAGTGCTGGTATTTATTAATCGTCGTGGTTTCGCGCCAGTGCTGCTGTGTCACCGCTGTGGCTGGATTGCCGACTGCCGACGTTGCGATGCCTACCTCACTTTGCATCAATCAAGCAGCCGCGAATATTTGCAGTGTCATCATTGCGGTCACTATCAAAACCAACCACCCCATTGCCCGCAATGTTCTGCGACTGAACTATTGGCAATTGGTCAAGGCACAGAGCGCATTGAGCAGTTTTTAGCGCAAGAGTTTAAAGATGTGCCGCTACAGAGAATCGATCGCGATACCACGCGACGAAAGCAAGCCATGAGTGACTACGTAAAAGCGGCTAAATCGGGCGAAACCAAGTTACTCATAGGAACTCAGATGCTGGCCAAAGGCCATCACTTTCCCAAGGTGTCTCTGGTGGTGATTCTCGATATTGATGGCGCACTTTTCAGCAGCGACTTTCGTGCACAAGAACGAGCGGCTCAACTGATTACACAGGTCGCTGGTCGTGCCGGTCGAGGAGATGTCGAAGGTCAGGTCGTCATTCAAACTCACCATCCCGAACATTCGTTGCTGCAAGATCTAAAACACAAGTCTTATTCGAAACTGGCGCAGCGACTTCTTGCCGAGCGCGATGAAGCCGGTTTACCGCCTTGCAGTTATTTGGCTCTTTTTCGAGCCGAAGCCCATAACAAGCAACAGGGACTCGACTTTCTCCACCAGGTGCGCTCTTTACTCGAACCTTTTAGTGAACGATTGGAAATTTTAGGCCCCGTTGCCTGTACCATCAGCCGTAAAGCCGGCCGCTTCCGCTTTCAGCTGATCATTAATGGGGAAAATCGCGCTTCACTCCATCGAGCAGTCAGCCAGATTTTGCCTGCAATCGAATCATCCAAGCTCGCAGCTAAAGTTCGTTGGTCCCTGGATATCGACGCTCAAGATATGTTGTAGTTTGATCAATTTGAATCAACTACAGACTACTGCTTTTCACACCCATCTTTCGCTCGTGGGATACAAAGTCTTGAGTAACTCATCGCCATATTTATATCTAATAAATTCACCAAGTTCTCGTTAGACCATTCTTCACTGTTTCCAAAGCTTTGCATCACTTTCGCTGTCATCTGAGGGAGACTCATACCTTCCTGCCCGCTTAAATCTAATAAACAGCCAGAGCTTCGGCATTCCAATCGTTTAATGATTCCGCCACCTTCATTCAATGCACTGGCAATTACATATTTAACTTTCTCCTCCATTGCGAGCGCCCAATCCTCGTCGACTTCTTCATCATCAAATCGTTGTAAAAAGGTACGAGGCTCGTTAAATGAGGTAGCTTGCTGGCTGTTCGTAATTGGTTCCAATACCGTGGCACTTTGATCGTGCTCCAAAATATCCGTCTCCAGTGATTCGCTAGCCCCACTACACTCATTTACTATTTCTTTAATGATTATTTTTTCAATCGAGGGCTTTTCATCACATGTGGCTAGCGGCTTTTCCAACTTTATATCTTGATGCTCGCTTGTGTGAGATTGAGAGGATTGTTCCTGCGAGATCCAGTACCAACTGAAAGCTCCCAATATCCAACCTCCAATTAGAGTAAGTACACCTTTCATGACGGAAACTCCTTTATAAAAATTATTCTTGTTGCCGAGTATCCTCATTAACAGATGCCATTTCTATGAAATACTGCTCGTTATGCCATTCATCTATCGAAAAACAGCTGAGATTCAAGGATAATACCGATCAATTTTCTAATTTCGACTGTTTCCCCGATGAAAGAGACTTTACTGCAACTGCTGCAAGCCGCTGTTGAACAACTGAAAGCCGATGGCAAATTACCTGAAGATGTGTCACCACGCGTTCAGGTGACCCATACCAAGGATAAAGCGCATGGCGATCTGGCGACCAATCTGGCGATGATGCTTGCGAAGCCGGCAGGCAAGCCGCCGCGCGATGTGGCTCAAATGATTATTGACGCATTACCCGAGTCCGGGGCCATTACCAAAGTCGAAATAGCAGGCCCCGGATTTATTAA
>JBFHVL010000155.1:0-8195 GCA_041589565.1 Kangiellaceae bacterium
CAATAGTAAAAATGGCTTACATGATATGACCTTGTACAGCATAAAAACTCATCAACACTATTTATGGTTGACTAGTCACGATGGATTAATCATTCTCAACAAAAGCAGTGGCGCTATTCATCAACTCTCACCTTTTAACGGTGTACTCGAAGAAGAGTTTAATCAAGGTGCACACTTTAAAACCCGTAAGGGTGACCTACTATTTGGCAGCATCAATGGACTTTTCCGGATACAACCTGACAAGTTTCCTTACCCTGAAGAAGAGCCCGCGTCACTCAAAATTACTCGCTTACAAATACTAAAACCACAAGTCGAAGAAGAAACATTTTCCCCGATTACACGAACGATCAATCTTGAGCCAGACGATATGGGCTTTAATATTTTCGTTACCGATCATAGCTATTTTCGTCACGATACGGCATATCGCTACTGGCTTACGGGTGATTCAGAAATCAAGCCAATTACCACACAACAAAATCTAATTACCTTGGCCGGACTAGCTTTTGGCAACTACCAGCTGCATATAGAAACTGTAGGCTATGATAAAAATGCTACCATCACGATCGATCTCAACCTACCACCACCTACCTGGCTCACGACACCGGCTTTTGTGAGCTACTTTATCGGGTCAATAGCTTTTATAGCCATGATTGTGCTGTTCATTCAGCGATACCGAAAACAAGAAATAAATACCAGAAAGCAATTAAGGCAAACTCAATCTTTGCTCAATCAGTCTTTTGCGGTCTGTAATGGTAGTCGCTGGCAGTTTAAAGTCAGCGATGGAGACAATTTCTATCGACGTGATCAGGTCGATTCTGATTGGATTCCACTTTCACGTCATCTCGATCGAGTTCATCCCGAAGATAGAAGTTTATTTTTACAATCATGGCAAAACTTTTTGCAACACTCGGAATTGCTCGATATTACCTATCGACTGCGAAATCACAATGGTAACTATCATTGGTATCGCGATTTAAGCAAAAAATTGAATATTGAAAGTATTTTCATAGAAGGTGTCTATTTCGATATTCACGCTTCCAAAACTCTTGCTAATCAGGCGGCAGTGTTTTCGGAGACATTCCAGGCGACATCGGATGCTATATTAGTCATTGATAGTCAGCGAATGATTATTGATGCGAACCCAGCCTTTTATGGACTGACTCAATTTAATGAGCGACAAATATTAGAACATACCATTGATAAAATTCACTCTTCTTATATGCCTGTCGATTTTTTGCATCAGGTGATCGAGCAAGTTCGGGAACAAAACTTTTGGGAGGGTGAGACTTGGCTGGTTCGCAACGGCCAGCCCGAGATCCCTGTTTATTTAAAATGTGGAAAAATTACAGCTTCCGAGCCAAGCCAGCCGGAGTTTTACTTTATCTTTTCAGATATTAGCGCTATTAAAGAAGCAGAATATAAATTACGGCAGCTCGCCAATTACGATCCACTTACCCAACTGCCCAATCGCACTTTGTTCAATGATCGGATAGAACATGCCCTGGAACGCGCCTCCCATTTAAAAAGTAAACTAGTGGTTATTCTGGTTGATCTGGATCATTTCAAGACCGTTAATGAATCTATTGGCCACAAGGCCGGTGATAATATTCTAATTGAAGTAGCATCTCGCATTCGTCACTGCTTAAATAGCGACGATACTTTAGCCCGCATTGGCGGTGATGAATTTGTTGTACTATTGGAAAATATTGAATCCTATGAAGAAGTAAACTCGATTTGCCAGCGTCTGCTTGAAATAACACGACAACCTTTTAAAGTCGGAAAACAGCAGATAAATGTATCTCCGAGTCTGGGAGTTTGTGTTTTTCCTGATGATGGCCGCGATGCAGCTACATTACTTAAACATGCAGATATTGCTTTAATTCATGCTAAATCTGCGGGGCGAAATAATTTCCAATACTTTACTCAAGAGATGAACGTACTGGCTCAAGAGCAGCTTTCTTTGGAACAAGAGCTACGAAAGGCAATAAGCGACAACGAATTGTACCCGGTCTTTTTACCGCGATTTAATATTAACGAGCAAACACTATCAGGATTCGAAGTATTATTACGTTGGCGTAAATCATCGGGGCAACATGTTGAACCTAACCAATTTATTCCAATCGCGGAAAAAATGAACTTAATAATTCCTCTTACCGAATGGCTAATGGATAATGTTTGTGAGTTTATTAAGAATAACGAGCACTTAGTTTGCGATTACGAGTTTTCATTTAATTTATCGAGCAATCATTTCCTAAATTATGATCTAGCGCTAAAAATAAAAGAGTGTTTGCGTAAACACGATGTGAATTATTCAATGATCGAGTTAGAAATAACCGAAAGCACCTTAATGAAAAATCATGAAGATACAATTAGTATGATCCATGAGCTACGTTCATTAGGAGCTAAAATCACCATCGATGATTTTGGTACCGGTTACTCCTCACTAACTCATTTAAAAAACTACCCTATCGATCGACTAAAGATCGACCATTCTTTTATTTTAGGTATTGGAGTGGATGACAATAGTGAAGCTATTATCGATACAGTAATTCAACTGGCCAAAAATCTTTCCATGGAAGTAGTCGCGGAAGGTATCGAAAATGAGAGTCAGCTTGAATTCTTAAAACAGAAAAGCTGCTGTTTTGCACAAGGTTTCCTACTATCCAAGCCGATAATGATTAAGCAGTTACCTGAGTTTATTTGCGCTCAGAAGAATTAATCGAAATACCTTTTTCTTGTGCCGTGTAAATATGAAGATCACGTTGAGGGAAAGGAATAACCAGTCCGGCTTGATTTACCGCGTTATAAACCTGTTCATTAAGTTGATCGGATATTCTTCCGCGTAACTCTGGGTTTGGCACCCAACATAACAGCTCAAACAACAATGCAGAATCGCCAAATTCTCGAAACCGAACTCGTGGCTCAGGATCTTGGCAAATATCATTATTAGCTTCAGCGACCGACATCAAAACTTCGCGTATTCTAGCGATATCGGAACCATAGGAAAAACCGATTTTCACCCGAATTCGATATTTCTCATGAGGGCCAGCAGACTCGTTCACCACTTTGGTATTACCCATGATGGCATTAGGCACAGTAATTTCCACATCATCTCTGGTTAAAATTCGAGTGCTCCGAATACCAATGTGCGTCACTTTTCCACGTTCACCAGAGTCCAGTAAAATATAATCACCCAGTTGATAAGGTGCATCGGCCATAATAAATACACCGGCAAATAAATTGGCCATAGTGTCTTTCGCTGCAAGCGAAAGTGCTAAACCCAAGATACCAGCGGAAGCTATCAATGGTCCAACGTTAATGTCCCAAGCTACCAAGATAAAATAAGTGCCGGTAACAAACGCAACAATAATAAGTAGATTTTCAAATAATGGTAATGTTCGTTTTTGTACAAAACGCGCTTTACTTTCGGCAGCCGCGGCCCGGCGTAACAAAAAATGAGCAATTCGGTAAGTAAAAGCTCCCCATAAAAACACTGCAAAGGTTACTTCAATGGAAAAAATAATTTCAAGCCATAAAGCATCAATGGGTAGTTGCAATGCCGCGAAGTAAATGGCGATAAACAAAATGCTCCAGCGTACAGGAGCACGAAGATTATCAATCAAAATGTCATCGAGGAGCGTTTTGGTTTTTGATGCTCCAAACCAATGTAAATGTCTAAAAATAAATAAGGACAAGTAAGATGCAATAGCGCCGGCCAATAACCAAAGCGAAGCCTGAACCCATGGATTAGGCAACCATGATTTTAATAATTCGCCTGATTCGTTTAACCATTCCATACTTATTCCCAAAGTATTTTAGCTAAAGGCCATTAAACAATACTGATAAATTGTATCGGGCATAATACCCAGAACAAGCAATGCCAGGCTGTTAAAGGTAATCGCAAACCGAATGCTGCGACTGGATATAAATACAAACTCCTGATGCGGTTCATCAAAATACACCACTTTGATGACTCGCAAATAATAATAAAGTCCAACAACAGAAAAGATTACGGCATAGAGCGCAATAGGCCAATGTCCGGCAGCAACTAAGCTGCGGAAAATTTCCAACTTAGGCCAAAAGCCAATCAAGGGAGGAATACCCGCCATGGAGATCATAATTAATGTAAGCATCAAAGCGTACCACGGATTTTTTCTGCCCAGCCCTTTAAAATCATCCAGCGTTTCGCATTCAAATCCAACACGGCTCATAAAAATGAGAATGCCAAATGCTGCGAGTGTCATAATGGCATAAACCAGAACATAGAACATGGACGCCGCATAACCGCCGTAATCACCGGCATAAAATCCGAGAATAAAATACCCCATATGAGCAATCCCGGAATAAGCCAAAAGGCGCTTAAAGTTAGATTGAGCTACCGCAACTATATTGCCCAGAGCTATCGATAACATACCCGCGACCAGAAGTATTTGCCCCCAGTCCGCAACGAATCCATCAAGCCCTTCAAGTAATAAACGAATGGCAAAACCATAACCTGCGATTTTTGGCACACTGGCAACAAATGCAGTTACCGACGTTGGAGCTCCGTGATAAACATCAGGCAACCACATATGAAAAGGAACTAATCCTAATTTGAAAGCTAATCCCGCGATCATAAATACCACAGCAAATCGCGCTAACAGACTGTTATCTTGTTGCGAACTAATTGCCTCGGCAATCGATTCAAGTTGCAAATGTCCTGTTACTCCGTAAAGTAATGACATGCCATATAGCATAAATCCAGACGCGATAGCGCCGGTAACAAAATATTTGATCGCAGCCTCAACACCTAATCGGTTATCGCGCTCCATGGCAATCATGGCATACAGGGATAACGATAGTAGCTCAAGCCCTAAATACAAAGTGAGCAGGTGAGACGCCGATACCATCACCATCATACCTAAAGCAGCAAACACGGTGATACTGTAATATTCACCCCGTAAAAACCGACGTTCTTTCACAAATACCCGGGCATATACTAAAGCGAGTGAAGTCATGATCAACAACGTGATTTTTAATATTTGGCTCAAATTATCATACACAAAAGTACCGCTATATAGCACTTGGCGCTCAACACCAATATGGCCAATTAAATAAATAATAATAGTCGCCAATCCCAACTGTGTTATCAGGTAACAGCTTTGCTTTTCTCTGTCTTTAGTAAACAGAGACTGGATTAAGACAACACACGCCAATGTCAGCATTAAAATTTCAGGCAGCAGAGGTTTTAATTCAATGGCATTCATTATTGACACATCCCCTCTGCCACAAGTTTGCTTTTTATGCCGCAATTAACCAGATTTTCAACCGATGCATTCATCACATCGAGTAGAGGTGCTGGCCATACACCAAATAGCAACACTAAAATGGCAAGCCCCAGTAACATATAAAATTCTCGCTGGCCAATATCCTCTAAAGCTGCAACTTTTTTATTAGCAACTTCACCAAACATAACGCGTCGATACATCCACAAGCTGTAAGCAGCACCTAAAATCAATGTCGTAGCTGCTAACAGGGCATACCAAACTTCAGCCTGAAAAGCTGAAATAATCACCATAAATTCACCTACAAAACCGGAAGTTCCGGGCAGTCCCGCATTGGCCATGGCAAACACCATAAACAAAGCTGCAAACCGCGGCATGGTATTGGCCACGCCTCCGTAATCAACGATTTGCCTACTGTGCATTCGATCGTAAAGTACACCAATACAAAGAAATAATGCGCCAGAGATAAAACCATGAGAGATCATTTGCACTAGCCCGCCCTGCATTCCCATTATTGCAGCATCAATGCTTTGATTTTCGGTTAACGCAAAAACAATAAAAAATCCTAAGACGACAAAACCCATATGTGCAATGGAAGAGTAGGCAATCAGCTTTTTCATATCTTTTTGTACCAGCGCTACAAAACCAATATACACAATGGCAATTAATGACAATACGATCATCAAGTCAGCCCAATAAAGCGATGCATCAGGCGTTATCGGTAATAAAAATCGAACGAATCCGTAGGTACCCATTTTCAACATGATGGCAGCCAAAATCACCGAGCCTCCGGTAGGCGCTTCAACGTGAGCATCAGGTAACCAAGTATGAACCGGAAACATCGGAACCTTGACTGCAAAGGCAATCAGAAAAGCCCAAAACAGATAGTGCTGCACAGAAAGTGCTACCGGCAGTCGGTGCATCGATGAAATTTCAAAACTGTCTGCTTCAATGCCCAGATAAATTAATCCAATGAGCATTAACACCGATCCGATAAAGGTATAGAGAAAAAACTTGATGGTTGCGTAAACTCGGTTGGGGCCTCCCCAAATTCCGATTACCAAAAACATCGGGACCAGCATGGCTTCCCAAAACACATAAAATAAAATGGCATCGGCTGCTGCAAATACACCATTCATTAAACCGCACATGATCAAAAATGCTGCCATGTACATATTGACGCGTACTTGAATCGAGCGCCATGCTGAAATCACGACAACAATGGTCATTAGTGAGGTCAACATGATCAGCGGTAAAGCAAAACCGTCAATACCCAGGTAATAATAAATATTTAGCGATTCAAACCAAATGTCTTTTTCAATGAACTGTAACTGATGCGAACTTGCATCGAAAGCAAGATAAACTGGAATGGTTAAAAGAAAAGTTGCTAAGGCAATGGCCAAAGCTAACCAACGACTAAGCTGGATTTTTTTCTCGCCCACAGTAAACAGCAATATACAACCACCAATCACGGGTAGCCAAATAAGTAAACTGAGCCAAGGTACCTGTTGAGCCATAAAATTCCCAGTATTCTCGTTATTATTTCATCGGCCAGTAAAGCCACAGTAAAAGAGACAATAGACCGATCAGCATGACCAATGCGTAGTGATACAAATAGCCACTTTGAACTTTTCGAATTAATTGCGATATAAAACCCACGAAACGCGCACTTCCATTGACAGCAACGCCATCAATAAACGCTTGATCGCCCGCTTTCCAAAACGCACTGCCCGTCATTAAACTCAAGTTAACTAAAACTTTTTGATTAAAGTCATCAAAGTAATATTTATTATCGAGTAGCGTTTTAATGGGAGCGAATCGTCGAGCAATGCTGTCTGCGAGTTGCGGCTTCACCAAGTACACATAGCTGGCTAACACGAGACCACTTAGCATTAACCAAAAGGGAGCGGTTTGTACCGAGTGCACACCAAACGACCACACATCCACAAACTGTCGTGATAACATAGCCAGCGTGTGATGTTCCGGTAACACGAAAATTGCATCATTAAAAAACTCACCAAACAGCATGGGCTCGGTAGTCCACCAAGCTACTCCAATGGACGGGATGGCTAAAGCAACTAAAGGCACCCAAACCACTTTGGGAGACTCCTGTAAATGATGTTTGGTATGGGAATCCATTCGCTCTTTGGTATGAAACACAAGGTAAAACATTCGGAAGCTGTAAAGCGCTGTAAAGAACACACCGATCAATAAGCAAACATAAGCAAAGTCGCTGCCGGGTAATTGCGAAAAATGCACCGACTCAATAATGGCATCTTTGGAATAATATCCAGAGAAAAATGGCATACCCACTAACGCCAAAGTTCCAATCAGCGAAGTGAAATAAGTGATTGGCATGTATTTTTTCAAATTCCCCATCTGACGAATATCCTGCACATGATGCATTCCAATAATTACCGAGCCGGCAGCCAAAAATAACAGTGCTTTAAAAAATGCATGGGTCATTAAATGGAAAATACCCGCCGCATAAGCCGATGCACCTAAAGCAGCGACCATATAGCCGAGCTGTGACAAAGTAGAATAAGCCACCACCCGTTTAATATCGTTTTGCACTACGCCCAAAAAGCCCATGGACAAAGCTGTAATTGCGCCAATCACTAACACAAACGATAGAGCGGTTTCAGAATATTCAAACAGCGGCGACATACGCGCCACCATAAAGACTCCCGCAGTTACCATAGTTGCGGCGTGAATCAATGCCGAAATGGGCGTTGGACCTTCCATTGAATCAGGTAACCATACATGCAATGGAACCTGAGCTGATTTACCCATGGCGCCAATAAAAAGACAGATACAAATAAAGGTGATCGCCGACCATTCACCCCAACCTAATGAAATCACCGGCTGGATCATCGCCATAGTTTCGGCTTTATCAAATACACTGCGATAATCGAGGCTACCAAAGTAGTA
>JBFHVL010000156.1:0-8186 GCA_041589565.1 Kangiellaceae bacterium
CCGTTAAAAGGTGAGAGTTGATGAATAGCGCCACTGCTTTTGTTGAGAATGATTAATCCATCGTGACTAGTCAACCATAAATAGTGTTGATGAGTTTTTATGCTGTACAAGGTCATATCATGTAAGCCATTTTTACTATTGTAATGATGAATGACCTTGGCGTTAGGCTTTGAAATATCCAGTTGATAGAGGCCGGCTCCGCTAAAACTGACCCAAAGTGTGTTGGTATTTTCGCGATGAATATCTGTTGCTGACAATAATGGATCGGCCGGTTTAAAGTTCTGCTGAAAAACTTTATGTAAAGTGTAGGTGTTTCTGTCGAGTTGATAGAGGCCATCGGTGGCACCCACCCAAAAATCACCGTACGAGTCTTGCTTTATAAAGCGGACTGAACTGGCGAAAACATCTTCTTCCGATGTCTTTATGGGGTCATTAACGAAGCTACCACGATCAATTTGGTATTGGATTAATCCGTTTTCGTGACCAATCCACAGATTCATTTCGGAATCAACATATAACAGTAGAATATTTAACTCTGAAAGGCGCTGCTGTAATTGCCGATGCTTTTTGCCTAGGGGGGCCGACTTCCCTGTGACCGGATCGAATTCTCTTAACCCATAATAGGTACCTAACCAAAGCTTTTCACCCAAGTCGAAAATTTCATAAATTGCCTGCTCAGTGGGTGAGCTGGAATCAAACATGGGATCAAATTTTTTCTGCAATGAAAATTCTTCATTAAACTGAATGAGTCCATTTTCTGTACCCACCCAGATGGCGCTGTGAGCTTCGGAAATCGCCCAAATATTGGACTCTTGACCAAATCGAAGTGACGATGTGGGTTGATGCAGATAGGCTTCGATCAATTGACTGCGAGGGGACCACTGATAGACTCCACTACCTGCAGTTGCAATCCAAAGATGTTGAGTCTTATCAAACATGACCTGATAAGCGGTGTTATTGTTGTTGTTCAAATTACTTTGGTTAAGATTAAATTGTTTTTCAATTGTCTGACCATCATGAGTAATGCGAAAGATACCATTATTGGTAGCTAACCAGTAACCATCGCTATGCTGAGTGAAAGAGTAACCTTTGTGAGGTAGTTTGGGTTCCAGTGCGAGCAGAGTTTCTTCCACTAAGTTCTGCTGTGGGATTTGGTAGACTCCTTTATCCGTACTCAGCCAGACAGTGTCCGCAATTCGAACAATGTCGTTGATTGGCTGATCATTGAGTCCGCGTTGGTTTTCTTCGGCAAAAACGACACGCCGAAGATGTTCTTGGTTGATATTGGAGAGAAAGAGTCCGCGAGTGGTGCCAATAAGGACTATGTCATCAAATCGTTCAAGGCTAATGATCCCATCGGAAGCCTGATCCAGATCGGCAATACTGATGTTTAGCTTTTGTGCCTGGGTTTGACCCGGAGATAAATAGTAAATACCATTCCAGCGCGCGAACCATAAAGTACCTTCATGGTCTTGTTTTATCTGGCTGACGGGATTGGCACTGGTTTGTAAGTTTGCTTCACCTTCAAAAGTAATTGGGTATCCCTTTAAAGTGTCAGGATCAAAACGAAACGCACTGAGCTCACTGGCTACCCACAACTTCCCTTGACTGTCGTTGAGCAAATCATAAATAACCACACCTTCCAGCATGTGATTAGGACCCCGGATTTCGGTCATCTGATAGCTATCGTAGCGCATCAGCCCATTGGTCGAGCCTATCCAGACAAACCCATGTTCGTCTTGCGCCAGAGATGTTATCCAGCGTGACTTTAAACCACCGTCAACCGACAGTTGATTAAAATAGGGATGCTGAATGCGCGGCTGTTCCGTTGCCACCAATAGAGGTGAGCAAACAATAAACAAACCAATCAGTAAACAACGTGCCATAATTACCTTCATATCATTGAGTAATGAAGTTTAATGTTTTCCACATAGATTGCCCAGTAAACGCTAGAATTAAGGTCAGCACTTGTGATTCGGCGCCGTATTCGTTAGAATTTCGTCACTTTGATGCGGGGTGGAGCAGTCTGGTAGCTCGTCGGGCTCATAACCCGAAGGTCGTTGGTTCAAATCCGGCCCCCGCTACCAACAGGTTTTTTCGCGAAAAGCCCCGTTTCATGGGGCTTTTTGTTAGGGATTTGGAGCTAGCTCCAGCCCAGGCATCGTATGTAGTGAACTTATTGTTTACAGATGCCGCCCACAGATAGAGATAAAAATGGGCAATCGTGCCCATTTTTTGTTTGTAGTCAGTTGAATTGGTAAGACAGGAGCCTGCCGTGGCCATGATAGAAGAGCTTAATCGCCTGATAGAACCGGCGGTCGAAGCTGTTGGTTTCGAATTTGTGGGCTTGGAATATATTGCCCAGGGGCGTCATTCCGTGCTTCGTATCTTTATTGATAGCGAGCAGGGTATTACGGTCGATGACTGCGCTACGGTAAGCCGGCAGGTGAGCGGGGTACTGGATGTTGAAGACCCTATTTCAGGACATTACAACCTGGAAGTCTCTTCGCCCGGTATGGATCGTCCCCTGTTTAAGCTGGCTCATTTTGAACGATTTGTTGGACAAGAAATTAAACTACGTGCCCACTCACCGGTGGATGGACGTCGAAATTTTCGAGGTTTATTGAAGGGTGTTGAGGGCGAAACAATTGTTGTGTTGGCTGACGGGCAGGAATACTCCATCGCTCACAGCAACGTTGAAAAGGCAAACTTGGTGCCTGATTTTGGCGATCAATAGGTTTGAAACCGAGGTTTAAGGTATGAGCAAAGAAATTTTATTGGTGGTTGATGCCGTTTCGAATGAAAAGGACGTAGAGCCAGAGCTGATTTTCCAGGCGTTGGAAGCGGCAATAGCGACAGCGACCAAGAAAAAACACGGCGGCGAAATTGAAGTCCGTGTGGCCATTGATCGTGTAACAGGCGAATACGATACGTTCCGTCGTTGGGAAGTCGTGGATGATACCGATGCCGGACTTGAGTCGCCCTATACTCAAATCAGTCTTTCTGCGGCACAAGTGGAAGAACCCGAAATTCAAGTTGGGGAATATGTGGAAGAGCAAATCGAGTCAATCGAGTTCGGCCGCATTGCTGCCCAAACGGCAAAACAGGTTATCGTACAAAAAGTACGAGAAGCCGAGCGCGCCAAGGTAGTACGTGCTTTTGAAAGCCGTGTAGGTGAGCTGGTGACAGGGGTTGTTAAAAAGGCCAGTCGCGACAGCATAATACTGGACCTGGGCAATAACGCCGAAGCTATTATTCCACGTGAAGAAATGATGTCGCGTGAGTCAGTTCGTACCGGTGACCGCGTTCGCGGATTGTTATATGCGGTGAAGCCGGAAGCTCGTGGACCGCAGCTATTTGTTAGTCGCACACGTCCTGAAATGTTGATTGAACTGTTTCGAATTGAAGTTCCTGAAATTGCAGAAGATGTTATCGAATTAAAAGGTGCTGCACGTGATCCAGGATCACGCGCAAAAATCGCCGTTAAGACTAATGATAAGCGCATTGACCCGGTTGGAGCCTGTGTCGGTATGCGAGGCTCTCGTGTGCAGGCCGTGTCGGGTGAGTTGGACAACGAGCGAATTGATATTGTGCTTTACGATGATAATCCCGCACAGTTTGTTATCAATGCAATGGCACCCGCTGAGGTAGTGTCGATTGTGGTTGATGAAGACAGCCATAGCATGGACATCGCGGTAGCCGAAGATCAACTCGCACAGGCCATCGGTCGAAGTGGTCAAAATGTACGTCTGGCCAGTGAGTTAACCGGTTGGACGCTGAACGTCATGACTGAAGCGGAGTTCGATGAGAAAAACAGCGTAGAAAGCGAAAGTATCATTCAAGGCTTTATGGATGATCTGGGCGTGGATGAAGAGCTGGCAGCCATTTTGGTGCAGGAAGGCTTTTCCACCGTTGAAGAAGTGGCGTATGTACCACTGGCTGAAATGCTGGAAATCGACGGCTTTGAAGAGGAGCTGGTTGAAGAGCTGCGTGCTCGCGCAAAAGATGTGCTTTTAACCAAAGCCATCGCGACTGAAGAAAAGTTAGACGCCGCTGAGCCTGCTGACGACCTGTTAAATATGGAAGGTATGGAAAAGCAACTTGCTTTTCAGCTGGCTGCGATGGGCGTAAAAACAATGGAAGATCTGGCAGAGCAATCTGTCGATGATCTTATGGATATCGAGGGGATGACCGAAGAAAAAGCCGGTCAGTTAATTCTGACCGCTCGGGCTCCCTGGTTTGAAAATGAAGAATCATAAGTCTGGGGGCCATAACGAATGTCAGAAGTCACAGTTGCAAAGCTCGCTGAAACCGTTGGCACTCCGGTAGAAAAACTACTGGAACAGATGAAAAGTGCCGGCCTCAGCTTGTCTGGGCCTGAAGATGTAGTTTCCGATGAGCAAAAACAGGTTTTGCTCAAGTATTTAAAAGAAAGTCATGGTGGTAAAGAAGGTTCTGAACCAAAACGGATCACCTTAAAGCGAACAACCAAAAGCTCACTTAAGGTGACCGGTGCGACAGGTAAGTCAAAAACCGTAACGGTTGAAGTTCGAAAAAAGCGAACCTACGTTAAAAAACGAACCACAGATGACGTTGAAGTTGCAGAAGCTGCACCTGAACATCAATCTGCGGATACCGTGGAAGAAGTTGTTGAGCAGGCACCGCAAACGGTAGAAGCTCCACAAACTGAAGCCGTCGATACTTCCGAAGAAGCTAAAGTGGAGCAGGATGAAGCAAAGGCCGCTGAATCCGATGCTAAAGAGTCGGACAAGAGTGTTTCTGATGCTACCGAGCAAGCGAAAGCTCAAGCAGAAGCCATTGCGCGGGCTGAAGTTGAAGCTCGACTGGCAGAACAGGCTCGTCTGAAAGCTGAAGCTGAAGCGCGTGCTCAAGCCGAGTTAGCTGCGGAAAAAGCTCGCGAAGAAGAGAAGAAAGCTCGCCAAGGCAAAAAGCCCGTGCATGTGGCTCGTGTTGAAGAAACGCGCGAAGCCGATGCTCCGAAGAAAAAGCGTAAGAAGAAGACTCGTGGTGCCAGCGAAAATGATGCCGAAGATATTATTAGCAAGTATTCTGTTTCGCGACGCAAGCCCGAGACCAAGATCGAGCAAACTCCCAAGACGGCCAAGCCGATCAAAGCCCCTAAAGCATTACAACATGGCTTCTCTAAGCCAGTGGAGAAAAAAGTGCTCGAACTGGAAATACCAGAGTCAGTCACTGTTGGCGAATTAGCCCAAATGATGTCGGTGAAAGCCGCAGAGTTGATTAAAGCCCTGATGAAAATGGGGTCCATGGTGACCATCAATCAGGCAATTGATCAAGACACTGCGATTTTGCTGGTAGAAGAAATGGGGCACTCGGCGAAGCCTAAACAGGAAGTCTCTGCCGAGGACGAACTTAAGTCTCAAGCCGATCAGAGTCAAGATACGGGTGACCTCGAACTTCGTGCGCCAGTGGTTACCATTATGGGTCACGTTGATCACGGTAAGACGTCTTTACTTGACTATATTCGTGCAGCGAAAGTAGCTGATGGTGAAGCTGGAGGCATTACCCAACATATTGGTGCTTACCATGTCGAAACCAAGCGTGGTGGAATTACTTTCTTAGATACACCGGGACACGCAGCATTTACCTCAATGCGCGCACGCGGTGCTAATGCAACCGATATCGTAATTTTGGTTGTGGCTGCCGATGATGGGGTAATGCCTCAGACCATTGAAGCGATACAGCACTCCAAAGCTGCAGGCGTACCATTAATTGTTGCGGTTAATAAGATGGACAAGCCAGAAGCGGACCCGGATCGAGTTAAAAACGAACTGTCGCAACACGAAGTTATTCCTGAAGACTGGGGTGGTGATACTCAATTCATTCACCTGTCAGCCAAAACGGGTGATGGTGTTGAAGATTTACTGGAAGCTATTTCACTGCAAGCCGAGTTATTGGAGTTTAAAGCTTCATCGAAAGGATATGCCAAAGGCGTGGTGATTGAAGCTCGACTTGATAAAGGACGCGGACCGGTTGCATCGGTATTGATTCAGTCAGGCACATTGCGCAAAGGCGATATTATGCTGGCTGGACTAAACCATGGGCGGATTCGTGCGCTAATTGATGACCAAGGTAATCAGGTGAGTGAAGCAGGCCCGTCGATGCCGGTTGAGGTTCTAGGTTTATCTGGTGTTCCGTCGGCAGGTGACGAAGTTCTTTGCGTTGAAAGCGAGCGTAAAGCACGAGAAGTGGCGATGTTCCGTCAAAGCAAACAACGTGAAGAAAAACTGGCTCGTCAGCAAAAAGCCAAGTTGGAAAACATGTTTGCTAACATGACCGAAGCCGATAAGAAAACATTGAGTGTGATTGTTAAAGCTGACGTACAAGGATCGGTTGAAGCTATTGTTAAATCGTTGACTGATTTATCGACAGATGAGGTGCAGGTTAATGTGATTGCCACTGGTGTAGGTGGAATTGCCGAAACCGACGTTTCTCTGGCTGCAGCATCGGATGCCTTTATCGTAGGATTTAACGTTCGTGCTGACTCTACTGCGCGTAAAATTGCCGAGTCAGAAGCGGTTGACTTACGTTATTACAGTGTTATTTACGATGTAATTGATGAAGTTAAAGCAGCTATGTCGGGAATGCTATCACCAGAGCGTAAACAGGAAATTGTTGGGCTTGCCGAAGTTCGAGATGTTTTCCGTTCGCCAAAACTGGGCGCCATTGCCGGTTGTATGGTAGTTGAAGGTTACGTTAAACGTAATAACCCTATTCGTGTCTTACGTGACAATGTGGTTATCTTTGAAGGTGAGCTGGAATCGCTGCGCCGCTTTAAAGATGATGTACAGGAAGTTCGAAACGGCATGGAGTGTGGTATTGGTGTGAAGAACTATAACGATGTCAAAGTCGGCGATCAAATCGAGTGCTTTGAAATTATTGAAGTTTCCCGAACCATTTAATGTCGAGTTGAGTCTATGAGTCGAGAATTTAGCCGTACCGATCGCGTTGCAGAACAACTGCAACGCGAGTTGGCATTGATTCTTCAACGAGAAATTAAAGATCCCAGGGTGGGAATGCCCACGGTGTCAGCCGTTGAAATTACCAAGGATTTGCAGCACGCCAAAGTATTTGTTTCCTTTTTAGGTAAAGATACTGACGAGGAAATTGCTGCTGCGCTTCAGGTGCTTGAACGGGCCGAAGGTTTTATCCGAAGCACTTTAGCACCAAGAGTTCGTATGCGCGTTATGCCACAACTGCATTTTAAGCATGACCGTTCAATTCAGCGTGGACAGGAAATGTCTTCACTGATAGCTAAAGCGCTACAAAAAGACTCTTCTTCGAAAGACGATTAACAAACGAAAAATTTTCATGCCTAGAAAACGTAAAGGTCGTCCTGTAAGCGGCATTCTTTTATTGGATAAACCCACCGATATTTCTTCAAATAATGCTTTGCAGAAAGTACGCTGGATTTATAATGCCGCCAAAGCCGGTCATACCGGCGCACTGGATCCTTTGGCCAGTGGAATGCTACCGCTTTGCTTTGGCGAAGCTACCAAGTTTTCACAATATCTGCTGAACTCCGATAAAGGCTATCGCGTCACTGCCAAGCTAGGTGAAACGACGACCACTGCCGATGCGGAAGGTGACGTTGTTCAAACGCGCTCAGTGAATGTTACCGAGCAACAATTGCAACAGGTCATCGAAAGGTTTATTGGTGAAACTGAGCAAGTCCCATCTATGTATTCGGCTTTAAAACACAAGGGTCAGCCATTGTATAAACTGGCAAGGCAGGGCATTGAAGTTGAACGAGCGCCAAGAAAAATTCGTATTGATACCATTAATCTGGAAGACTTTTCTAAAACTCACTTTTCGCTTTATGTCGAGTGCAGCAAAGGAACCTACATTCGAAACCTGGTAGAAGATATTGGTGAGCAGTTAGGCTGTGGTGCTCATGTCACTGAGTTAAGACGAGAGTGGGTTGCTCACTTTAAAGCTGAACAAATGATTTCAATTGCTCAGCTGGTTGCACTTAAAGAGCAGGAAATGTATCAAGAGCTGGACGCTTTTTTGCTTCCCGTGGATGAGTCTCTTAACGGCTATCCAAAGGTAGAGCTTGATATCGAAAGTACTCATAGTTTCTCGCAGGGCCAGGCTGTAACCGTAGGGCCTTTTTTGGAAACTTGCGGAATATTTAGAGTATA
>JBFHVL010000157.1:0-8065 GCA_041589565.1 Kangiellaceae bacterium
CAATACTTCCATAATCGGCATTTCAATCGCCTGATGTTTCTTTAAGTCAGTCCAAACAATATTTGCATCCAGTCCCTTCTGTGCAGCCCGATAAAAATTAAACTCGGTAAACCGAAAAGGCATGACTGCGAGAAAGTCTCGTATAGTATCCTTTAATCCAATAGCCAGTCCGGTGGCAAACGCGGCATTGGCACACATATCTTTATTGGTAGGCCCTGCGGGTAACGCTCGCATTTCAATACGAACATGCCCGCCATTGTCAGGACAATAAACGGGACGGTTCCATGGCCACGTGGTGCCCATATGCAAACTTAACTCTTCAAGTGTTGGTGTTTCACCACTTTCCAACTGATGTAATGGATCTTTTCTTGAAAGGATTGGGAATAAAGGAGGATAAAGTGCAACACTTTCCGCAAACAACTCCCATGCATTATCTCTAACCCAGCCGTGACCAAAAGAAACTCTGGATGGCTGGCGCCATTCCGCAGTATGGCGTAAACGACTGTCAATGGATTGTTTAAATAATGCGATGCGGGTTTCGTCCCACAAAACCTTGTTGAGTAAAATGGGAGAGTTGGCCGAGACAGCAACCACAAGAGGAGTGATTAGCTGAGTTGCATTAAATACATTGGCAAAATCCTGAGGCTCGGTCATAAGGTGAAATTGAAACGAAGTATTTGCCCCTTCCAGTGCAACATGATCGCGAGTTAAAAAAAGCTCATCTTCGCCAGTGATATGAACTTTAAAGTCTTCACCGCGCATTTTTAACAATGAATTCGATAAAGCACGGTAACGAACAAAATCAGTCATAAACTCTCTATTGAGATGTATATCCTGTAACGTTGGCAAAATTCCTGTTGGGATTATTTGTGCATTGAACTCCCGGGCTGTTCGTCGCAGTTGCCCCAAAGACAGATCCATTTCAGCTTGTAACTCACTGAATGCATGTTCGCCAAGGGATACGGGCTTAAAATTAATTTCCAAATTGAACTTGTTTAGTTCTACGGTGAAGGACTTGTCGTTACTGCGTTCTATCAACTCTCGATTAATCGGTAAAACTTGACCGTCTTGGTCCACAATGTAGTTTTCTAACTCTGCCCCGATGAATTTTTCTCCCTGACCAAATTCAGGTTGTTTTATCAAAATTTTTAATACATCGAGACATTGATACAGTCGTTCAGAAAAGGCACGATAGTCCGCATCATTGAATTCTTCTTGTGTTATCTCCAGCCCCATTGTAATCCCCTATCATTTATTGTGGATCTAACTTAACCGCCAACAAACAGAGTATATCCAGTGTAGTCTATCTTAGATTGTAACTACCGATACACTCTCCAAGCTGACCTGGATCATTGAGTTGGTGAATTGTTAGGCATTTGCTACAGTTAAAAGAGTACACTCAACTGCATCTTTAAGCTGGCGACGGTAATGACGGCATCCACAGAACGACGATTGTTTAAGCGCATTAAGTTTGATACGCAGGCTCAACTGGCGGTCGGCAACACTCATTTGAATTGCCAATTGGTGGATATATCTATGAAAGGCGCATTGGTTACCACCGATATCGACGCAAAACTCTCCACCGGAGATACCGGAACTCTTAGTTTTGACTTGGGAGACCCCGCCCACCTGATTATTATGGAAGTCGAAATCGCCCACTGTGACCAGCAACAAGTAGGCATGCATTGTACCCATATAGACGTTGACAGCATCAGTCACCTACGGCGATTAATTGAGTTAAACATGGGTGATTCGGACTTGCTGCAAAGAGAACTTCGAGCCTTACTCGATGACTAACGTCCGTTGTTTCACTCTTTCTCTGGTGATCTTAATTTAATCCAAATGCTGTAACGCTTCTTCCAGTCGCTTCACGCCTATCAGCGTCATTCCATCGATACCATTTTTCGGTAAATTACCATGAGGGACGATAGCGCGCTTAAAGCCATGCTTTGCCGCCTCTCGTAATCGCTCCTGACCATTCGGCACCGGACGAATTTCTCCTGCTAAACCAACTTCGCCAAACACAATCAGATCCTGCGACAAAGGACGACTTTTTAAACTGGATATAACGGCAAACAATAGAGCCAGATCAGCACTGGTTTCCATTACGCGAACACCACCAACCACGTTTACAAATACATCCTGATCATAAGTAGCGACGCCTCCATGACGAGACAGTACCGCCAGCAGCATGGCCAGCCGATTTTGTTCCAGCCCAACGGTAACACGGCGTGGATTACCCAAATGCGATTCATCAACCAATGCCTGAACTTCGACCAATAATGGCCGGGAGCCTTCCCAGGTAACCATCACTACGCTGCCCGAAACTCGTTGCTCGAATCGAGACAAAAATATTGCCGATGGGTTTTTCACTTCTTTTAACCCAGTATCGGTCATGGCGAAGACACCCAGCTCGTTCACCGCACCAAATCGATTTTTAACCGCTCGTAAAATTCGATAACGACCATCGCGCTCGCCTTCAAAATAAAGTACCGCATCCACCATATGTTCCAAAACTCTGGGTCCTGCCAACGCGCCGTCTTTGGTGACATGACCGACTACAAATAAGGCGACATTGTTTTGCTTGGCATAACGAACCAGCACCGCAGCACTTTCACGTACCTGAGCTACACCACCTGGCGCCGATTGCAGTTGTTCGGTATAAATCGTTTGAATGGAGTCGACCACCATCACTTTCGGTTGCTCGGATCTGGCTTGTGCCAAAATCGCTTCCACCTGAGTTTCGGTGAGTAACTTTAACGACTCACCTTCTAGACCAAGCCTGTGAGCTCGCAAAGTGACCTGCTGGAGCGACTCTTCACCAGTCACATACAAGGTCGGTAATTGCTGACTAAGCAAGCACATGGCCTGTAGTAAAACGGTCGATTTACCGATCCCGGGATCGCCTCCAATCAGGATTACCGAGCCCGGCACCAGGCCCCCGCCCAGCACACGGTCGAGCTCGGATAGCTCGGTGCTGACTCTTGGAACTTCCTGCAAGTCGACATCTGACATCGACTGCACTTTGCTGGCCTCGCCCGCGTATCCAGAAAAACGCTCCGAACGAGCGGTTCTGGCAACTTGTGCCTGTTCAGTCAGGGTGTTCCACTCACCGCAGTCATTACACTGACCGGCCCATTTAGGAAAAACTGCACCACAAGAGTTGCAAGCAAACTGAATTTTGCTTTTTGCCATCGATCAACCTTTAATTTATTTAAGTTACTGAAACGATTAGGAAACTGTGCCGATTCAGCAATTTTGCACTACACTTAAAAACTGTTGAAATTCGCTTTTGTTGCCGCATGATACGAGGAAATGAAAGCAAATAGAAATATTGAATTACCCTCCATTAAGTTGACCGCCTGACAGCCGATAACGTGGAGGAGGGTATTTTTTGGATGAAAATCAAGGAGCTGTCTTGTCTGACAAAGAAAAACTGGTCGTAACACACTACAAGTCGGTGGGCCGTGCCGGAAAGTCGTTGGTGAAAGAAAAAGTGACAGCAGGCTCTGACACAGCTCGATTTTTGGAGCGCATGGAGCAGCGTCGTCTGTCTACCGCCTGCAATATTGCAATCGATATGCGTGGAAAAGTTCCAGGTACTTGCGAGGCCTACGAGTTTCAGGGTCTAGTGCATCATATGGATGAAAAATGCATCGAGATTTTTGAAACTGAAGCCGCCAGGTACGATGGAAAATACACAGTTGGCGTCTTTGAGAAAGTTCAGGCAGCCGACCATACTTATAAAGCGCAACACGAAAAAGAATCTGCCGAACGACTGGCGGCACAAAAACAACAGCCCCAGGCCCAAAACAGAGCTGCCCCTAAAGACCCTTTATTTGGCGGTCCTGCACACGAAAAAGGTCAGCCTGGCTCTAGCCCCTCATCCAATGCAACTTCAACTCAGCCAGAAAATCAGGTTGAAGAAGAAGAGCAACACGACATTCAATTGATCCCATTCGGCTACCGCGTGCAGAGAAAAGAGAGCCGACTAAATTACACGTCTGCAGTAAACATTTTATTACCCGATGGGCATCAAGTGATCGCAAAAACCAATGATATTTCACCAACGGGAATCAAAATCAGTTTGCTGTCTCCCATAGACGCTCTGGAAAAAGGCACACACATCCACATCAAGTTCACAGCGCTCGAAGAGCAATTCCATCGAGATTTAGGCAAAGTTGAATACCAAGTCATTGCTCAGGAACGCGACCATCACAACCGCATTCAACTTCGACTGGCTCGCTGTGATATGGAAGAAAAAGAGACGTTCAACAAATTCATTATCGAGTTCATAGAATCCTATCGAGCACGTTATAAATTTGAACTCGAAGATGACCTGTTGGCGTTGTATGCCAAAGCGTTTGAGCGAATTTATACCTTGGCATCGCCAATCACAATCAACCTGTTGAACCTTTCAGCAGAAGGCCATCAATGTCTTTACAGTGCAACTCGTCCGGATGAAAACAGTGCATTAAAGAATTCATTGTTTTCATCTATTGCAGCTTCGCTGGATAAATTTCTACCCAACGATCCCAAAGTGGAAGAAGTTTTACTAGAAACCTTTTTAATCAGCGGTGACAATCAAAAACGCGTGTACTGCGCAACAAGAGAAAAGTTGATTGGAGATAACTCCTTTGACAACTTTTTAAAGATCGGTAGTCGAGCCCATTTGATTGCCCGGCTATTAATTACTATTCGTCCGGTTAATCACCAAGATTTAAAAGCAGCAACACAAACGTTACAACCATTACTTGATAAAGCACCCGGTCGATATGAAGAAATAATTCGTCGTTGGGAAAAAATAACTCACGTCGCCTATCTTTCATTGGTTGAACAAAAGACCAATCCAGACTCCAGATTGACTGGGCAAACCGAAGAGCTAAAGGCCGTTAGCAATTATGAGTTAACCAAAGCAAACTTACGCGTTTGGCAAATTGGTTATCGAAATCAAAGGCAATCAGAGCGTTATCTGTATAACTCACCGGTTTCAATTACCATCGACAAACAGACCTTTGTTGGTACCATGGTCGACTTTTCTCCGGACGGAATGCGGATTCAACTTGACGACTCAAAATACATTCCAACATCCCTGGAAATTAATAAAGTTATTAAAGTGACGCTACCAGAGTTACAAAAAGTTGCAAAGAAAACCGCTAAACTGAAAGATCTGTCATACCGAGTTACCCAGTGGCACCCGCATCAAAACTCCATCAGTTTAAAACGTGATTTTGCGGTTAAAAATCATGAAGGCTCCAAATTTTTCACCTTACTTATCAAAGGCAATGCCGACAAACTGAACCGATGTGCGGAAGATCTCGAACTGACCTTGATGGCTGAAATGCTCGAAAACTTAATTGCATCTTATTTGCACGGTGTCCCTTTATTTATCGCACGCTTCCCAGGGGGACGTTATGCAGTCGAGGCAACAGCAGCAACCGAGAACGCGAATCCGTTGCTTTGGCGCTTTCATAATAATCAGGATTTTGACTTTTTACCGCTTAATCAGGAGTTGGTATTTGGTGAAATGATTCGCCCGCATCTCAATCGCCGTAGTCAATTGACTAAACCCGTTTCAACCCGTTTTTTTGCCAAGTTTCCAAATAAATCCGATAGTGACGAACCGATCAGCATTACGGGCGAATCACAAATGAAAGATACTCGTGAAATTGCTCGCTTCATATTGATGACTCGGAAAAATCCAAACTACCGAATTCTCAAGGCAAACTTTCTTCCGCCTCCTTTCATTAAGCTGGAGGAGTTTAGCGAGGACGTACGTAAAATTCGCAATAACTCGCCTAATAAAGCTCGAGAGTTCGAACAAAAGATCCAACATTTGGTGGCTATTGTCGAGATGGAGGATATTACGGCGTTCTATCAAAATTGACAGAATTGACCTAGTAACTCTTTGGTCCGAGCCAGTGTTCAATTATCTTTGCGAAAGGTAATCATTGGCAGTCTGCGATTGAGGGTATATGATCCCCTGACAAGCATTATGAGGTACGGTTTTAAAACCGATGAACTATGTGGTCTCCAACATCCTGGCAACTTAAAACGCTAGAGCAACAAGCTGATTATCGAGATGAGTCTGCACTTGAGCAGGTGATCACCGAACTCAGTCAACTTCCCCCACTCGTCAGTCCGCAAGAAGTGGTTCGACTGAGAGAACTCAACGCGCGTGCGGCACATGGCGAAGTATTCCTGTTGCAAGGTGGAGATTGTGCGGAAACCTTTGCTGACTGTAAGCCCGAAGCCATCCACCGAAAAGTCGAGCTGATGCTGCAGATGAGCCTGTTACTGACTTACGGGCTTGGCAAACCCATCGTTCGCGTTGGCCGAATGGCAGGCCAGTATGCTAAACCTCGCTCTGCCCATACCGAAACCGTTGATGGTGTCAGCTTGCCTTGCTACCGCGGTGATTTGATCAACGATGCTACCTTTTGCCAGCAAAAGAGGCAGCCAGATCCCGCCCGATTGCTAAAAGGCTACAGCCTTGCGTCGTTAACTCTCAATTATATTCGCACCATCGATCATGATGCTTTTCAGGAATTTTGCTCTCCTGACTACTGGGATCCCGTGCATCTCTTTGGTCAGCACGCCAGCCCATTTATTCAGGAACAATTGCTGGAAGTCCGCCGTGCGTTTTCCTTAATTCAGCACCTCACTCCGAAAAACTGGTTGCGACAACTCGACTTCTACACCTGCCACGAAGCCTTACATTTGCATTACGAGCAGGCACTAACGCGAAAGGTCGAGAATAAGTGGTTTAACCTGTCCACTCATATGCCCTGGGTTGGCATGCGTACCGCCAAGCCCGGCTCTGGCCATATCGAATACTTACGAGGCATAGAAAACCCTGTGGCCATTAAAGTGGGACCACGCATGAGTTGTGATTGGTTGATTTCATTGTGTAAGGAACTGAACCCGAACAACGAAGCAGGCCGCATCACACTGATCACGCGCCTTGGACATGAGCAAGTCGGGCACTTACTACCTCGTTTTATTCAGGCAGTAAAAAAAGAAAGCCTCAAGGTCACTTGGTGCTGCGACCCAATGCATGGCAACACAGAAGTGACCGATCAAGGAGTTAAGACCCGACATTTTGACAATATTGTTTCTGAGCTGCGTCAGTCCCTGGCGATACACCAATCTCAAGGGACGAATCTGGGTGGCATCCATCTCGAACTAACAGGAGAAGCTGTGACCGAGTGTGTTGGTGGCCACTGTGCGATTGCAGAACACGACCTGCAACGAGCTTATCACTCTCTAGTGGATCCTCGCCTCAACCACAATCAGGCATTGGAGCTTACGCTTCATTTGATGGAAAGCTATAAAAAACAAGAAGTTAATAACCAAAATGCCAGCAATCGCATAAACTGGCAAAACCACCTCGGCTAAGGCAAAACGGCTCGATTTTCGGTCACTCTTTGGTTACAATCAACCAATAGCCCTATGTATAAGGAGAGTGAGCCATGTCAAACAGCGCTAAACAACCGCTGAAATCACTGACACTTTTGCTGTCAGGCTTGCTCCTTTCCCTATCGGCAATGGCTGACTCCTCACAAATATCTGATAAAGACACGCTTCAACAGAAAAATCCCAAACAATGCTTAACTGAGTTGCAAGCTGATAAACAGCAGACAGAACTCACTGAGCAAGAGAAGCAAGAAGAGGAAAAAAAGAAAGAGCTATCCTGGTTTGATAAATTAGTGAAACACCACAAACTCGGTAGCCTGCATTTTCAGGACATAATTGAACTGTTTCACTAAACCTATAAATCTCTTCAAGAACTCAGCCGTTCGTGATGTATACCGTTCTAGGTATAACTCTTATAACATTGCGTTAATCCATCAAAATTCGGGCTTGGGTTAAACCTATTGCATTAATGGTTAATTAACACAGCAGCGACAAACGAAAATATCAAAGCCAGTAGAAATCCTGTAAACGGCACCTTAAACCAATAGATTTTTGCCAGTATCGTATAAACAAGACTAACCAGGACAGGTAATAAAGATAGCCAAACTGACCCCGACACAATAGCAAAGTTTGTGACGATGAGTGGAAG
>JBFHVL010000158.1:0-8008 GCA_041589565.1 Kangiellaceae bacterium
CCATCACTACCACCGCCAGGGCCTTTTCCGGGAGGTGGCGCACTGATTGAAACAACAGCATCTGGCGTCATACGCATAATGCTCGCATCATCACCAAAAGCAGCTTGAGCCTGATCACAGGACATATTGACTGTAAAACCTTTGATTGAGTGCTTGTAAGTATACTGAACCGCAGCGGCACCGTTTCCTGCTGCCTGCGCTCGCGCTACCATGCCGCGGGCGCGGCCTTCAACGTCAAATTTGGAGATGTCGTCTGAAAGACGGACGATGCAGCGATTGTGGACGTTTAATACATCACTGTTCGCACTAAAAGTAGGCTGATTATCTTGTCCTGCGTGTACAGAAACCGTACCCGCAAGTGCCAAACCAACCGACAAAGCAATAGGCTTGTGTTTTAACATGGAGTTTCCCCTTATTTTTGTGTGGTCCTAATTAGCGTTAAGCTGTCATTATTGATAGCACTGCGTAGGATCGCTAAATAGTGCAGAACCGACATTTTTTGGTCAGATCCCGACAAAGCACTGAATAGGGGACGAATTTGCTGCAATTATATGGTAGATCTGTTCTTTATCTGCTTTTGTTAATAATTACTGAAAATAACATTTGCAAAACCATACGTTATATCCTAGTTTGAGATATGTTGTAAGCCGTGGTTTAGACTAATTAAACAGGTTGAATTCGCCAAAAATGGGCAAAAACATCCTGCTTGTAACATAATAAGATAGAAGATTGATGACCTATATAAAGAAAGCAATAACCAAGGTCATCGTCAGTCCAAAAAGGGGTAGATGATGAGCCATTCGATATTAAAGGTGCTCTTTACCAGCTTGTTAGCTGTCACTGTAATAGCCATGCTTGAGTTTCAATCGAATACTCATGAGCCAGCTACGCAGGAATCAGTGAAAGTCAGCTATTTAATCAAAGGGCTGGAGCATGAGTCTTTAATTGAGGCGATCGGCGGACACATTACTCATCGACTGACGATTGTAGAAATGCTTGCCGCTGATCTCACCAAAGCCCAGTTGGCCCATATTAAATCGTTAGGCATTCGAGTGTTTGCCAATGCTCCAGTAAAGTCTGATGGGCTGGCCTGGGGGCAACGTGTATCCTACAGCCAATCCTCTGCGACTCAGATGGCTAATGTTCAGCCATTGCACGATCAGCGTGTCTTTGGTGATGGCGTGACGATTGTGGTACTCGATAGCGGCGTTAAAAGTATGACTGGAATTCGTCATGATGCTTATGATCGCCATCGTGTGTACGGAACCTATAACGCGATTACCAATAAAACCTCCATGAATGATGATGAGGCCAATGGCCACGGAACTCACGTCGCCAGTGTTGCGATTAATAGCGAATTTGATTCTAAAGGTCGGTATTACGGCATTGCACCCAACGCTCGGCTCATCAGTGTTAAAGCTTTTGATGATTTTGGTGCCGGTCGATATGCCGATGTTATTCGCGGCATCGAGTGGTCCATTTATTTTAAAGACAGTTACAACATACGAGTATTAAACCTTTCTTTCAGCGCTGAACCCCAGTCTTATTATTGGGATGACCCGCTCAATCAGGCGGTTATGAGAGCTTGGCAAGCGGGTATTACCGTGGTGACCAGTGCTGGCAATACAGGTAGTGGTGCTGTTGGAGTAGGTGTGCCCGGCAATGTTCCTTATGTGATTACCGTGGGTGCAGTAACCGATAATTACACCCCCGATGACTTTACCGATGACAGGCTCACCTCTTTCTCAGCCAATGGCCCCACCATCGAACGTTTCATTAAGCCTGAGCTCGTTGCTCCCGGTGGCCACCTAATGGGCCTGATGGAAGACAAAATGTATCTGGCTCAACAGCACCCTGAGTTTCATGACGGTGGTAAATACTTCATGATGTCAGGAACCTCGCAGTCTGCAGCTGTAGTTAGTGGTGTCGTTGCATTGATGATCAGTCAGGATCCAAGTCTTACGCCGGATCTAATCAAATGTCGCCTACTTGCTTCAGCCAGACCGGCTCGACGAGGTGATGGAACCTGGGCTTATTCGCCATTTGAACAAGGTGCGGGGCAGGTTGATGCGGTCGCAGCGATAAAAAGTACAGCGACAAATTGTGCGAACCGTGGGCTCGATATTGCTGCCGACTTAAGTGGCGAACAACACTTTGCAGGACCTGCTTATATCGACGAAAACAAACGCTATACGATAGAAGGGCTCAGCGAATTTAGTTGGAGTGGAACTTACGAAGGCGACTTAGGCGGCTTTGTTTGGGAAGACGCCAGTATCTGGAATGAAAGTGAAGCCTGGAATGAGGCAAGCATCTGGAACGAAGCCAGTATCTGGAATGAGGCAAGTATCTGGAACGAAGCCAGTATCTGGAATGAGGCAAGCATCTGGAACGAAGTCAATATCTGGAACGATGCCAGTATCTGGAATGAGGCTAGTATCTGGAATGAAGCCAGCATTTGGAATGAAACTCATGTTGGAACCAATGTCTGGGTTGAGCAACAATAAAATTCAAAAAATTAAAATGACTGTAAAAAGCCGTGTAAAGCACGGCTTTTTTGTGGTTGCTGGTATATGATTTACACTATGAAAAAAATAATCTTTTCCATTTGTCTTATTGGCATTAGTACTTTATTTGCTGCAAGTCTCGAAAACACGCGGTTTGTTCATATTTCCACTCAACATGGGCTTTCGCAAAAAACGGTTCAGGCCATTTATCAAGATTCGGTTGGCTTCATGTGGTTTGGTACTCAGGAAGGGCTGAATCGATTCGATGGAAAAGAACTTCGTGTATATCGTTATAGTGCTAACAACTCAGCTAGCATTGCTCACGATGTGATTCGATCCATAAAGGAAGATAGCAAGGGAACTCTTTGGGTAGCCACCAGTGGTGGGCTGAGTCAATATATTCCTAGCACTGATAATTTCAAGACTTTCTCTATCACTGACAATAATGTTGAAGTTCTTAGGTTTAATACACTGTTTCTTGATTCCCAGGGCATCTTATGGATTGGCTCGGATGGTAATGGATTATTTCAAATTACAAACGATGGAGAGCGTGCCGTAGTAAATAAATTTACCAAAATTGAAGCGCTAATTAGTGCCGATATTCGTGCGATCACCGAAGATTCGCGCGGTCGTATTTGGATTGGGACTAACGAGCAGGGCGTGTTCTTGTACACGCCAAATTCTATTCAGCACTTTGTCGCTGATGGTGAAGCTGGAAGTTTATCGCATAACTCTATTCGCGGCTTGCTCGAGGACAGTAAAGGTCGAATCTGGGTGGCAACACGAGGTGGTGGATTAAATAAATTCGATCAGTTAAATCGGCAGTTTGTGATCTACCAACATGATGCCAAACGGGATCGAAGTCTCACTCATAATCGCGTCTATAAAATTTACGAGGACTCAAAGGAAAGATTATGGATTGCGACCGATGGAGGATTAAACTTATACAACAACAGCTCAAACGATTTTACCAGAATTCAACATAAAAGCTCGCAGCAGGCTGCATTGAATCATAATCGTGTTCTGTCTATTTTTGAAGATAATGGTGGGTTACTTTGGGTTGGAACATTGGCAGGTATTAATATCTGGAATCCAAACCTTGCAATATTTACCCACTATCGAAATATTCCGGAAGATCAGTTTAGTCTGGTTAATAATACGGTCTATGCATTGGCGCAACGTACTGACAATGAAATAGCAATTGGTACTTTTGGAAGCGGTGTTAATTTACTTAATTTAGACAGCGATCAGATTCGTCCATTAAATTCTAGTTCCAATAATTCTGATTCAGCGAGAAGAATTGTTTCATTGATGGTGGATAATAAAAACAACCTATGGGCTGGTAGTTTATCTAAGGGGGTCGAAGTCTTCTCTCCGGACCTTCAGTTAATCGCAAGTTACAAGCATGACGAGCAAGATATAGATAGTTTATCTGCTGATGGAATTACTGATATGCTTCAGGATTCCGATGGTCAAATATGGATTGCAACTTATCGCGCAGGCTTGAATTTATTAGATAGCCAAACACAAAAATTCAAACGCTTTAATTTATCAATCAACGGGCAAGGGTTGGTGAGCGATAATATTTTTTCTATTGCGGAAGATGACGAAGGATATCTGTGGCTTGCTACTGATGGTGGCGGGGTTTCTAGATTGGATAAGCACACAGGAACTATTAAAACATTTTTAAATGATCCTAACGATGACCATTCACTTTCTGGAAATATAGCATCATCGATATATCATGATTCCAAAGGCCGTATCTGGATTGGCACTTTCGGGTATGGTTTAAATTTATGGCTGCCGGCCGATAGAAGAAAAAATCTAAACCGCTTTAAACGTTATTCTATCGAAAGTGGATTATTAAGTAGCACCATCAATGGTATTGTTGAAGACGAAGAAGGTTTTATCTGGATTAGTACAGTGAGGGGCGTTAGCCGTTTGGACCCTCAAACCGATGAGATAAGTCACTTTAATTTATCGGATGAAATACATAATAACGAGCTAAATCAAGGCGCAATTTTGAGATCTAGGTCGGGACGTTTATTTTTTGGTGGTCTTAACGGTGTAAGCTCCTTTTTTCCGAGTCAGGTTCAAAAAAACAACCATGTACCCAACGTAGTATTAACTAAGGTACTTTATGAAAATGAAGAGGTTGAGTTTGATAAAGCCACTTATGCTTTACAAAAAGTGGAATTGACTCACAAAGACTATTTGGTGGCCTTTGAGTTTGCCGCACTGGACTTTGCTAACCCTGCTCGCAACCAGTATCAATATATACTTGATGGATTCGATACTGATTGGATCGATGCCAAAAACAGAAGCCGAGCTACCTTTACCAACCTACCCGCCGGTAAATACACGTTCAAAGTTAAAGGAAGTAATAACGATGGCGTTTGGAGTGATGAGAAAATTAATTTGGAAGTGGTCGTCCATCCTGCGCCCTGGTTTAGTTGGTGGGCCTACAGTATTTACGCTGCGTTGTTTTGTATCGTGTTAATACTATTTATTCGCTATCAGGCTCAAAGATTTGCGACACAGGATTTATTTCAGCAGCAGGTACAGGATAAAGTCGCTGAGAAGACAGAGCTGTATTTTAAGACCAGTGAAACAATGAAAGATAAAATTCAGCAATTAAAAGCATATGCGCTTATTGATGAAGAAACAGACTTGCCAAGTCAAGTGGCCTTTTTAGAGAAAGGCGGGCTCGCACTAAAATGGCTGGATAAAATGGATCAGGAACAAGAAAATAATCGCTATCAGTTTGTCTTGTTTATACTCGATATTCAGACCTCCGAGCCTTTAGACAATCAAGCGAGCAAACTAGTAGTTGATGTTGTCAAAAGTTTAGAGAGTGATTTCGATTTGATTGCACGATGGAGCGAACTGCAGATTGCAGGATTCCGGTTACAACCTAAATCGGATGCTGCGACTGATACTTGGAAAAATATTATTGAAAAAGCAGCGACTTGTTTAGAAGCTCAATCCCTCAAATTTAAGCTGAGCCTAGGATATACATTGCCTCCTTATGAACAAGGTAGCCAAATAATAGAGATCGATTCCTTAATGATGCTGACCGAACATACCATGCATTATGCTCGTGAACTCGAAGGGCATGGTTATGCGGGTATTGATAAGGTCTATCAACCGTTAACAACCTCGATACTCAAACAAACGCTTTCGACGCGCAATATTGCATCTCTGGAGAGCTTTTATTCAGTATCGTCTAGCGAAAATATAAAAGTTTAAGTTAGATTAGTTAGAGGCCGAACGTTGGCGAAGCTGATTTACAAGGTTCCTAAAATCTTGGTCGAGTTCACAACTTAGCGTAGTTTTTTTCCCCGTTATGGGGTGCGCAAAAGTTAATTTTGTGGCCTGTAGTAACAAACGCTGGCAATTTAACGCATTACGAAAAAATTGATTGTGTGTTGTTTTTCCGTATGAAGTATCGCCAATAATTGGGTGTGAAATGTGCTTCAAATGCCGCCGAATTTGATGGCGTCTGCCGGTTAAAGGTTTTACTTCAAGTAACGAGTAACGGCTGGTGGCGTATTTGTCAATTGCTGCGTCAATTTCAAATGATTCCAGAGTCCGATAATGGGTAATGGCTTCCCGTGTTGGCAAGCTGCTTTTATCTTGAGATTTAAAGACTGCTTTTTCTTTTAGTGGATAATCAATCGTGGCCGTTTCGGGTGTGTAACCTCGAACCAGCGCATGGTATGTTTTCTCAACATGATTGAACTCAAACTGCTGGCTTAATTTTTTCTGTGTTTCGATATCAAGTGCAAAGACCATGGCTCCACTGGTTGGTTTATCCAAACGATGAACCGGAAATACCTTTTGACCTATTTGGTCGCGTAACTCCTGAATTAGAAAACGAGTCTCGTGTTTATCAATTTCACTTCGGTGAACCAATAATCCGGCAGGTTTTATTACTGCAACCAGATGCTCATCTTGTAACAGAATAGGCAGCATATGTTCAGGAGCCTGATACAACTGACTCAATTTCTTCTTGCGTCAATGCGCGATATTCTCCAGGAGCCAGATCAGGGTCCAGTACAATGCCACCGATACGTTCCCGATGTAACGACTCGACTTTGTTCTCGAGGGAGGCGAACATGCGTTTGACTTGATGATAACGACCTTCGGTTATGGTGAGTCGATAATGGTACTCATCCACAACCTCCAGCTTAGCAGGTTTAGTGCGCGCTTTTTCGTTATTGAGCCAAACGCCTTGCTCTAATTTTAAGATCTCTTTTTCGTTAAGAGGTTTAAGAGTTTCTACCAAATAAGTTTTTTCGCATTGGTGTTTCGGAGAGATAACCTGGTGTAACCACTGACCGTCATCGGTCAGGAGTACTAATCCAGTCGTATCAATATCTAGCCTTCCTGCAACACTTAAATTGTCACGACGTGGCTCGTCGATAAACTCCAGCACCGTCATATGTTCGCGATCTTTGGTAGCGCTAACATAGCCCTCGGGCTTATATAACATAAAGTACCGATACCCAATCGCGCCGATTGTTTCACCCTGGCACAAGACCTCGTCCGACTCTAAAACTTTAATGTCAGGAGACTTGACTACTTCGCCATTTACTAAAATTTCGCCTTTATGAGCGAGGCGCTTGACCTCTTTACGTGACAGGTCAGTCGACTGGCTGATGAGTTTATCAAGGCGAATTGGAAAGGTCATAATGTGATACTTAAGATTCATAGGTATAATTGCCGCATATTTTAGCGCACATTGGTGAAATTCGCAGAAACATGACCGATTTTTCTTTTCGCTTTGGCGGACTTCAGCGCCTTTACGGGGTAGCTGCTGTTAACAAATTCCGCGAGTCTCATATAGGTGTCGTGGGGATTGGAGGTGTCGGTAGCTGGGTGGCTGAGGCACTGGCGCGCTCAGCTATTGGTGAAATCTCTCTAATCGATTTGGATGATGTCTGTACTTCCAATATTAACCGGCAAATCCATGCACTCGACTCGACGGTTGGGCAAATGAAAGTGTCCGCTATGGCAGAGCGTATTCGGCAAATCAATCCTGAGTGTAAGATCAATATCATCGAAGATTTTATTACCGCCGACAATCTCGAAAAATATATTACCCAATCTATGAATGTGGTGGTGGATGCCATCGACAGCGTAAAGCCCAAAGCGGCGCTCATAGCGTATTGTAAAAGAAATAAAATCCCGGTGATTACGGTCGGCGGAGCGGGTGGTCAAAAAGATCCTACTCAAATTCAGGTGGCTGATTTAAATCGAACCAAGCAGGACCCTCTGGCCGCGAAAGTTCGGAGTGAGTTGCGACGTTTTTATGGTTTTTCCAGAAACCCTAAGCGGCGCTACAGTGTCGAGTGTGTCTATTCGGAAGAACAGCTGGTGTACCCCATGCCGGACGGAACCGTCTGTCAAAGCAAAAGCTTTACTGACGGCTCAACTCGACTCGATTGTGCCAGTGGATTTGGGGCGACTACGGTGGTGACTGCGACTTTTGGCTTTGTCGC
>JBFHVL010000159.1:0-7960 GCA_041589565.1 Kangiellaceae bacterium
GTTAGGTAACCATCTTCATCGAGTTTTACTTTCGGGCCTATTTCACGTTTTAACTCACGCAACATATGTTCGAGCTGCGCAGCTGCATATTCGATAATGGGTTGTTCCAGCCGTGTTTGCTCGCTCTCTTTTAAAAACGCTCGCCACTGCTTGAAGAACAACCACTCAGATATTCCTAACATGACCAAGTTGTAACGAGGTGAAGCCAAGATTTCTTTAAAGCCATCAATGGCCTCAGCTAACACCTTTTGATTATCTTCAAACGCTGGCTGTAACTCTTCTTCAGTTAAAACATTTTCATCCACCAATTGACGAAGATGCATTCGCTCTCGCGCCACATCGACAATTTTTTCCATAAACTCCGACATCCAAACCCAATTGGCTCGTAAATCGGAAGTGGCGTGACGTGGGATCAAACTGCCAAAGGTTTGATATACATGTTGAATGTAGAGCAACGCACGATACATTTGCAGTATCGCTTCTGGAGCCAATGAAGAATCAAGAAATTGCTCATAATACTGCCAGTGCTTGAGCCCTGAGTAGCAGATAATTTCAAACGCCGTTTCAGCGCCCGTTCCCTGACTTAGCTCAATGGTCGTCATCTGCCGATGAGTAGCTGGCAATGACGAGCAAAGCGCATAACCGCGTCTGGCTTTACTGGCATTACTGATGGAAAAGCCATGATGCATGATTAACGTACGACTTAAATTAAACAGATGCTTTGCATCGCCAGAAATAAGCTCTAGCTCAACTTCCGAAATAGGTGCAGAATCATCTTCGTAAAAAATATGTCCCACATCGAGCGCTATTTCGATTTCGGTTCCGTCATCAAAATGCAAACTGGTTTTTCGACGTGTAAAGTTGGTGGTAAAGGCTGGTTCGAGTTCACCACATTCCTCGACCGCTTCTTCCAATAGAATTTTCAGGTAGGGATCTTCGACTTTTTCAATGTCGATTTTAAATCCGGAAAGCTCCGCTTCGGACTCATTGCGTTCGTGCAGCCCACCAATGGCCTTACCCGATGACTTCACTGTTTGAATCAGCCGATCGCCATCTACCCGAATACGTAAGCCAATTTTTAACTCACGAAGCTTAAAGTTAGCGGTATCAAAGTAGGTGTTTTTCAACACGCTGGTTTGCCACTCGTCAATCGCAGTAACACCTTCGAAACTAAGCTCACTTAGGGCTTTGACTTGTTGTTGTTCAGCAATGAGTTTGATTTCGATTTCGTTAGCCATCCAGCCGTCTATTCACTCAAATCTGTGAAAAATGAAGTGTAACCAGCTAATTTTCAGCTGTCACCTATAATTTCTATTGGTCGGCGAGTGTCGATACCTGATTAACTAGCCAATCTTTTATGTCACTTTTATGACAATTTTGTGACGTAGTGGACATTGGTTAATCGCCTCTCTACAATCGCCACTTTCATAATTTCATAACCTAACTGTAACGAGACTGTCATGAGCTTAATCAGCAATCTATTTGCCGCGTCTCCCTTCCGTCCCATGCAGGACCACATCGAAAAAGTGCATCAGTGTGTCGAAACACTGCGTTCTTTTTTAGAGGCGGTCTATAAAAAAGACTGGGATCAGGTTGATGCACTACAGCAAAAAATCAGCCAGTTGGAAAACGATGCGGACGATTTAAAGAAAGAAATCCGCCTTAAATTGCCCGAAGGTATCTTTTTACCGGTTGCCCGTACCGACCTGCTCGGTCTGGTCAATGCACAGGACAAACTGGCCAACAAAGCCAAAGATATTGCCGGTTTAATGACCGGTCGCCGTATGGAAATCCCAGAGGTGTTGCAAACCTCTTTCGCAGCTTATTTGGAGCGCTGTATTGACGCATCCGCTCAGGCTCATAAAGCCATTCATGAGCTCGATGAGCTGGTCGAAACGGGATTTCGCGGCCGAGAAGCCGTACTGGTTGAAGGCATGATTTCCGAACTTGATGCTATCGAAAACGATACCGACGATTTGCAACGCAAATTACGTCGTGAGTTGTTTGATATCGAAGCCTCACTGCCTGCAGTGAACGTCATATTCCTCTATAAAATCATCGATTGGATTGGGGATTTGGGCGACCGGGCAGAACGAGTTGGCTCCGAGTTAGAGCTAATGCTGGCTAGAAAATAACCAAAACTATCGAAATATTAGCAGGTACATCATGGAATTCTTTGACATTTACGGCTTATACCTCATTGGTTTCGCCGCTATTGTGGGCTTTTTTATGGCCTGGGGTATTGGTGCTAACGACGTGGCTAATGCCATGGGAACTTCGGTTGGTTCCAAAGCACTCACCGTTAAACAAGCCATCTTTATTGCAGCAATATTTGAGTTTGCTGGAGCCTATCTGGCCGGTGGGCAGGTAACTTCAACCATTCGTAAAGGTATCATCTCTGCGGATCCGTTCATTACCCAACCCGAGCTCCTGGTGCTCGGGATGATATCCGCCTTGATGGCAGCCGGTACCTGGCTGGCAATTGCCTCTGCCAGAGGTTGGCCGGTATCGACTACCCACTCCATCGTTGGTGCCATTATTGGCTTCGCAGCGATAGGCGTCGGTATGGATGCTGTCAATTGGAGCAAAGCCGGTGGCATTGTTGGCAGTTGGATCATCACCCCGGCAATCTCTGGCGTAATCGCTTACTTGTTATTCCAGAGTGCTCAAAAGTTCATCTTTGATACCGAGAATCCCGTCGAAAGCGCTAAAAAATATGTTCCCGTTTACATGTTTTTAGCGGGATTTGTATTAGCTCTGGTCACCATTAAGAAAGGTTTGAAGCACGTTATTAAAGACGGTAGCTTACAAATTTCCGATTCAGAAGCTTACTTCTATGCCATTGCCATTGGGATAGTCGTTGCCGTTATCGGTGCACTGTTTATCCGCAGACTGAAAATGGACCCGAATGCCGACCGTGAAATGCACTTCACCAATGTTGAGAAGGTTTTCGCAATATTAATGATCGTCACCGCCTGTTGTATGGCATTTGCACACGGCTCGAATGACGTAGCTAATGCTATTGGACCATTAGCAGCGGTACACAGCATAGTAGTCAATAACGGCGAATTTGTACCGAAAGCGCAGCTGGCATGGTGGGTTCTACCTCTCGGCGGTATTGGAATCGTGGCAGGTCTGGCCTTGTTTGGTAGCCGCGTTATGGCCACCATCGGTAAAGGTATTACTCACTTAACCCCTAGCCGCGGCTTCGCTGCTGAACTGGCGGCTGCGACCACCGTGGTCGTTGCTTCTGGCTTCGGGTTACCGATATCTACGACGCAAACACTGGTTGGTGCCGTTTTAGGTGTTGGTCTTGCCCGTGGTATTGCCGCACTTAATCTGGGCGTAGTACGTACCATTGTGGTGAGCTGGGTTGTCACCCTCCCAATTGGCGCGCTCCTGTCGATTATCTTCTTCTTCATTTTAAAGGCAATTTTTCTGTAACTCACGGTTACATCAGCCTTTTCTTTAAAACTAGGGGCTCGTCACAATTTGCCGAGCCCCTACTATTCAGTTAAATTCGATTCCCTTACAATGCGGCAACGCATGAACACGAGGGGATGCGCCGTGAATTTTTCAATTAAAACAATATTGACCTACATTGCACTGCTGGCAGCAAGCACTGTTGCTTTGGCGGAAAAAACTGCTTACGTCACTGATAACCTAAGCACAGCGGTTCGTAGTGGCACCAGCTCAGAGTACCGAATTGTATTTTATGTACCCGCAGGCTCTGCGGTAACAGTACTCGATGACCCAGCAGAAAACGGCTACATCAAGGTACGAGATGATCGTGGTCGCGAAGGTTGGACTCTGGAGCGATTTATTACCGATACCAAGGGTGCGCGTATTCGTCTGGCCGAAACCCAACAAAAACTCTCTGAAGCGCTACTGGAAATTGAAAATCTCAAGAAACAACACCAAAGTGAAATTAAAGCGTTAACGTCTCGGCTTGAGTCGGCCAATGAAATCGTTGAGAAAAGCAAAAGCTTTCAAATGGAGCTTAGCGAAATTCAAACTCGAAATACTACGCTTGAGCAACAAAACAAACGACTGGCCGACCGCTTTCAACAAGAAGTCTTTTTTGCTGGAGCTATCGTTGTGGTTGGTGGTGCCCTCATCGGCGTAATTATTGGTCGCTTCTCTCGGAAAAAACGCTCGGCGTGGAATTAACCGCCGAGTCGCTTTTATCGATTATTGTGGACACGCCCAACACCCCTTGCCGTTCAACTTGCAAACTTAATGACGATGACTACTGTATTGGTTGTTATCGTCATATGCGCGAAATTGCGTTGTGGAATAAGTTGAGTAACCAAGAAAAACAAGCGGTGATTGATGACCTGCCAAAGCGAAGAGAACAAAAGCCCTACGCCGAACAAGATTTAAATTGCACCCGTCCTATTACCAGTGTCGAATACCGGAAGTTTAGGAAGTAAAGCTTTTGATTTCGCACCGCTTCGCTGCGTGCGAGTTACTTTTGTTTAACGCGACAAAAGTAACCCAAAATGCTTTTCGCGGCGCTAGCTCATTCGCTCAGAAAGTTTCGAAAGTTAACCATTCCGATTGATGGTTTCGAAGTTGCCTGAAATAGCTGTCGCTACTGGCTAAGATTACATTGTAATTTTCGATAAACTCCCTGCCTCCTTCAGCAACTCCTTTTGTGCGCCATAAGCGGAAATGTATGAAATTCAATTGAGTTTCTCTTCTTATAGTTCGTAGGGTATGCACGAGAATCGTGCGAACCAAATAATATAGATTTTTTGTGCGCAAAATGCGCACACTACGACTGGATCCTGCGATCGCGCCGGAGGATGACAGTAGTGTAGGTTGAGGTGCAAACCCCAACAGATTAAATCAAGTTCGTTGGGGTTCGCTTCGCTCACCGCCAACCTACTGACGGGAATATAGCTACCAGATATATTCGACTTCAAACATCCCGCTTTTTGTTTGAAGTGAAATTCCATTTCCCGTACTACATTAAACTAACTCAAAATTCCTTTCTCTATCGCCAGCAATACCGCTCGCGTTCGATCTCGAACACCAAACTTACTTAAAATATTTGAGACGTGATTTTTAATGGTACCTTCTGACTTATGAAGCGCATCAGCAATTTCTTTATTGGAATACCCGCAGGCTACGAGTCGCAACACTTCAATTTCTTTTGGCGATAAGTCTTCCAACATTTTAGGCGCGTCGAAGGTAGATGTCATTGATTTAGAACGCGTTAGTAAATTTTGGGTGATGGCTGGCTGAACATAAGTATCACCTTGCGCGAGTGTTTCAATAGCTTCTATTAGCGTTTCCAGAGAAACGTCCTTCAGCAGGAAGCCCTGAGCGCCATTATGCAAACTATTCAACACCAGTTGATAATCATCGAAGGTAGTGAGCACTAAAGCAGGTATTTTACAGTTTAAAGCTTTAAGTTCTTTGAGTGCAGTAATACCATCCATACCCGGCATCGACAAATCTAACAAGATCACATCACATTTTACAGTTTCAATCTTTTCAATTAGCTCACTGCCATCACTGAACTCACCAACAACCGTCACTTTGTCGGTAAGCGACAATAAACTTTTGATTCCTTCACGAATAAGCTTTTGATCATCAACCAATACAACCCGAATACTCATATATCGTCCTTAAGCAGGGAGCACAATATGGTAATGTAACGCATGACCTTCAACAGACAAGTCAATTTTCCCCCCTTGTTCAATGACTCGCTCTTTCATCCCGGTTAGACCATTACCCTCTTTCCAATTACTTTTTACCACTCCGTCGTCATGAATATGAGCGATTATCTCAGATTTTTGTTTGTTTATTTTTATCCAAATATAGTTGGACTTACCATGCTTTAAGCTGTTGGTTACCGCTTCTTGAATGCATCGAAAAAGCGTTTGTGCAGTTGGAATATTTTCGATCAATAACGAATCGTCAAATTCAAGTTGAACCTTTAAATGCGGCGTATTTTTTAATAACAGCTCCAGTGACTGTCGAAAGTCTATGCTCTGACTTTGCCTTAGAGTATCCACTGCATCGCGAACATCATTAAGCAACAGCTTTGCAATGGAGTGACATTCTTTTACTTGTTCTTTAGCCTCGCCTTCGCTTACTCGCTCGGCGACCTGCAACTTAATGGTCAAAGCGGTTAAATGGTGTCCCAGCAAGTCATGTAAATCTCGCGCAATTCGAGTGCGCTCGGTTTGCCTAGAGACCTGTGTCAGTAAATCCTGTGTCGCTACCAATTGATCATGCTTGGCCTGTAGCTCTAGCTTCGCGTCACGCTCATTTTTATTGGACGTAGCGATCAATAGAGCAAACATATGAAATGTGCCGTATAAAATAGCATGAATCCAAAGGACATCACCTTGTCGAAAGCTCACCATAGCAAACCATAAAACCACCACCAATAAGGTAGTAACAATTGCAAAATTGATAGGTATATAAAATGCGATAACCACTACCCAAATAATGGTTAAAATTGACAGGAAATCGAAATAAATTAAATAGCCAATTGTAAATGCGCTAGCGAGCATAAGCATAAGTGCGCCAAACCGTAACTTTGGTGTCACACCCCAAACGCCATCTTCGCGAGTCGCCCACACAAAACAAGCGGCATACAGTAGAAACAGAGGTATGTAAATAAACTCAGCGACCTGTCTGTGTTCGGGCAGTTTAGGCATCAAATAAACACATAACCCAAAAACACAGGCCCAGGTTCCGAGCGCTGCAACATCGCCCATATCATACAGTTTGTTCTGACTGACCCGCTTTAAGTACATGATTTTAATCGCCTAACATCCCACCTTTACCCGCGCAGTATGGCAAAGCTCGGCAGATTAGCCAATAGGCCAGAAGTCATGGTTAAAACTAATGACCTCCGGCACAAGTGCTTTGTAGCGTCGGCGGGTAACCTGTAGCTATCGAATGGTTTAGCACCTTACAGGAGGCGTATATGCTCATCATCCACAAATCGGCTCTTTACTTACACATAGCTCTAGGCACTCTGGCGCTGTTTATTTTTTGGGTTCCGGTGATTTCCCGTAAAGGCAGTAAAAATCATCGTTCATGGGGAAAAGTATTTAGCTGGTGCATGTATGCGGTTTCAATCAGTGGCCTCCTGATGAGTGCTATTGTTTGGTTTGATCCCATAGTCATTCGGTATCCCGAACAAACACTAACGCCTGAACGTATAGAAAAAGCGACGGTCTTTTTTCGAAACCTCGCAGAGTTTTTATTTTTATTGTCTGTACTTACCTTAATTAGTGTTAAGCACGCGCTACTCGTATTAAAAACGAAAAGCGATCGACAAGCATTGCGCCACTGGAGTCACTTGATTTGGTTCGTTTTATTAATAGTCATGGGCATCAAGGTTTTTACAATCGGACTCAATACAGGATTTCCACTTTTTATAATCTTTGGTCTAGTCGGGTTAGTTGGTGGACTCGGCAATTTACGTTACATATTTAAACGCGAGATTAATCAGCGAGAATGGATTATCGAACACCTGTCTTCTATTTTAGGTACCGGAATCGCAGTTTACACCGCATTCTTCGCCGTGGGTGGTCGCCATTGGTTAAATCAGATTCTAACCGGCAACCTACAATTAATCCCGTGGGTGCTTCCAGGCATTATTGGAACCGTTGCTATAGTGATTTACAAAAAACGTTATCAAGAAAAATCTAAATTAAACCAACCACAACTAGGTTAAGAACAAAAGGAGTTCCTTGCCCTTGCAAGAAGCTCCTTTTAGTAGGCAGCATTGAATCCAATAGAAGAAAAGATTTGTCATTTTTTCAGTTTCTATTACTTGAGTATAAAGTTTTATACGCCCTAACAGTATGGGCAATTACCTTACTGCAATTCCAGTCTTTGAGATTCAGCTTACGGCCATTTACGGACACTAGAAGCTTTATAATTTTTGTCTGTTATCAAGCAGTAAAGTATTGTCTATTTTCTAACGCCA
>JBFHVL010000160.1:0-7897 GCA_041589565.1 Kangiellaceae bacterium
TACGGCGTAACGTTACTCAACAAACTTGGGAGCTAAGCCTCAATAATAAAGCTTTAAGTGCAAAAATTATTGGAGTATCGGCTCCTACCATCAGTCAGTGGCTCGATAAATACCTGAGTGCCTAAAATTTCGAACCACAGATGCAATTTTCGGCGCGCCATAAACCACATTATCGCACCACTTTCTAGTACCTCTCGCCATTATTTTAATTTGACACGTTTCCCATCAAGTGTGACACAGGTCACATTACTTGAATTTTTCGATAAAACAATCACTTAACTTAACGACCATATTTTTGGCATGGATAATGCTTATCATCTCATAATAAAATAAATCCAAGTTGGGATTACTTATGAGCAAGTTTAAACAACACTTAATCTACTTTTACCTGGTGATAGCTCTTTTGTTCGTCACCAATGAAATTTTGCGTCCCGAACTAAGGTCTCACACGGTTGCAGGCCAAAACACGGCCGACGTTGAATCAATCGCCGAAAGCTTTATTTTACAATCGGAGAATTTGGACGATCTTCGAATCATTGTTCAAGGTGTCGGTGGTACTATTACTCATGACCTTCCCATTATTAATGCCATTACTGCGGAAATGACCACGCATCAATTGGCCGAAGTCATCGCACAAACCCAGGTAAAGGTGCTACCCAATGGCACAGCCGAGGTTGCAGGTCCTGGCATTGGCAATATGGCCTCTCATTCTTATCCGGTCTACTATTCAGGAGCCCACCAGCTGCATCTTGAAGGCATCACAGGCGCCGGAATTACTGTTGCGGTGATCGATAGTGGCATGAAAAGTATCACCGGAGTTACCAAAAATATTTATAACATGGACCGCTACTACGGCACATACGATGCTCGTACCAACCAATTTTTTTACACCGATGACGATTCTCATGGCCATGGTACTCACATCAGCAGCATCATAGCCAACAGTGAAACCGACGCATACGGCATTCGTTACGGTGTAGCTCCGAACACTCGCTTGGTGGCTTTAAAAACCATGGGAGCAGATGGCCTGGCAAAATACTCTGATGTTGTTCGCGCTTTACAATGGGCCATATTGAACAAAGACAAAATAAACCTACGTGTAATTAATATGTCCATGAGTGCGACTCCTCAGTCTTACTACTGGGACGATCCAATTAATCAAGCGGTGATGAAAGCATGGCAGGCAGGCATTGTCGTTGTTACTTCGGCAGGTAATACTGGACCTTCTGCAATGACCATTGGCGTTCCAGGTAATAACCCTTATGTCATCACGGTAGGTGCCATGACTGACAACTTTACTCCGAGTGACTCAACCGATGATCGGCTCTCAAGTTACTCGTCTGCCGGGCCTACGCATGAAGGCTTCGTGAAACCTGATCTCGTCGCCTATGGCGGACATATGGTTGGGTTGATGGATAAAAATACATCTCTTGCGCAAACCTACCCAGAATTTCATGATGGCGGTAAATACTTCACTATGACAGGAACTTCTCAAGCTTCAGCTTTTGTTTCTGGCATTGTGGCTTTAATGCTTTCCCATGAGCCCGCACTAACTCCTGACGATATAAAATGCCGCCTTATGAAAGCGTCTGCGCCTCGAGTAGATTTAAATGGTCAGCTTGCATACAGTATTTTTCAGCAAGGTGCTGGTCTGGTAAATGCTTATAAAGCGGTATACAGCACCGAATATGGTTGCGGCAATAATGGCTTAAATATTGATGAGGATATAGCAGGCACTCGCCACTTTGGTGGTCCGGCGAATAAAGCAAGCGATGGCAGTTATTACATAATGGGCGTAGATGGCTACAGCTGGACTGACGGCTACAGCTGGACTGACGGCTACAGCTGGACCGATGGCTACAGCTGGACCGATGGCTACAGCTGGACCGATGGCTACAGCTGGACCAATAGCACGACGAGTGCCAGCTCCGTAAACTGGGATGACACACCGGTTGCGAGTAATACTTGGGTAAATCAAGAGTAATGCTCAATCAATAGAAGTCGATTCTAAGGCCTGCTGATGTAGGCCTTTTTATCGTTTACCGTGCAAAAAAATCACCAGCTTCTACAATAAAATCATGTACATAAGTTAAGGACTGGCTTAATTTGATTAAGTATCTTCTAATTTCAAAAACACTGAAGCTATTTTCGATAGTCTGGCTGATGCTAATTTTTAGTCATGGCTCGCTGTTTGCCCTGCAATTGCGCTTTGACTCATTACCGAGTCCAAGCAAAGGCTCACTCGGCGCAATTATGGCTATCAAGCAAGATTCTGTTGGATTTATCTGGATTGGCACTCAAGAAGGGCTCTTTCGCTTTGATGGTTACGAGTACCTGCACTTTCTCAGTAATCCTTACCAAAGCTCCAGCCTATCTTACGATGTCGTTTCTGACTTGGAAGTCGATCAAGATGGACGCCTCTGGATTGCAACCGATGGAGGAGGATTAAACCTTTACCAACCCAACACACAATCCTTTAAACAATTTAACAGCCGCTCTCACCCAGACCTGATATTAAACAATCGAATCCGAAGTTTGTATAAAGATAGCCAGAATAACTTCTGGCTAGGATTTGACGATGGTCGACTGGTTCAGTTCAACCCTCGCAATCCTAACATCACCTTAAAAACCTTTAGCAAAAATACTGATTATCCCAATTTTGGAGAGTCTGCAATTCGCGATATCGTAGAAGATCATAGTGGAGATCTCTGGATTGCTCATCAAAATGATGGTCTTAGTAAAATCACTTTGCTTACCAACCAGATAGAACGCTATTCGAGTAACAGTAGACAGCACTTAATTTCTCTTCCAAGCGATCGCCTGTTAAGTCTGACCGTGGATGGCTTTAATCGTTTATGGATAGGCAGTAATGGTGGTGGTTTAACTCAGGTAGATTTAAATACCTTCGAGCAAAGCAACTTTATCGCTAACAACGAGTCACTCGAAACTATTTCCAACAATATTATTAGAGATTTGTTTGAAGACGATAAAAACAGACTTTGGATATCAACCGATCAAGGTTTATGCCGAACTCAGCTATCACACACTTTCAGCAAAATATTAAACTTCAATTGTGAAAGTCATACAATCAGCGATCCCTGGTCATTAATTGACAACCGAGTTACTACAGTAACAGTCGATAAGGGCGGTATTATTTGGGTAGGCACTTATAATGGTATAAGTAAGTGGAATGAATTAAAAGCAAACTTCCAACATTTTCGCAAGAGCTCTCAATCTTTCGATTCCTTAACGTCTAATGTTATTACTGGTTTTAGTGAAGGGCCAGACGGGAAAGTTTGGATTGCTACCTCTAATGGTGTGTCAATATTTGATCCAAAAGCACAAAAGATATCTCAGCTACAATCACATCCTGACCATCAAGGACCATCCGACAGTCGAGTCATGTCAATATTAGCGGACAGTAACGGCTCTATCTGGCTTGGTACTCGAAGCAAAGGACTGGACCGCTACGATCCGAAAACTAAAAAATTCGTAAACTTTCGCCACGAACCAGATAACCCCTCTAGCTTATTAGGAAATGGGGTTACCGCCATATATGAAGATTCAAAAAATAATTTATGGGTTGCAACCTATATGGGAGGAGTCTCTCGTCTAAATCCAGATGGTAAAAGTTTTACTAATCTAACTCACTCTCCGGATAACGAAAACTCACTTTCCACCAATCGAATCATTGGTATATTTGAAGACAGCCGTGGCGTCATTTGGTTTGCTTCTGAGCAAGGTATCAATCGATATGATCCATCGAGCAATCAAATTAAACGAATTCTCCATGATCCCGACAATATTAACTCGTTAAGTGGCAATATGGTCTTCTCAATCAATGAAGATAACGACGGGTTTCTTTGGTTTGGGACACAATCGAGAGGCCTAAATAAGCTTATCGGCGATGACAGCTTGGGACGTCCTATTTTTCAACATATTAATCAATCTAACGGGTTACTAAGCAATACAATATACTCAATTCAAAAAGATAAATACGGCAATTTATGGCTCAGCAGTAATGCTGGATTAGCTCGCCTTAATCCTACATCATTAGAAATTAAGCACTTTGATCAAAGTCATGGACTGCAAGATAATGAGTTCAACTTTGGAGCCAGTTTAGCTGCATCGGATAAATCACTCTATTTTGGCGGCAATAAAGGCTTTAATAGATTTCAACCCGATATCCAGATCAATCCGAATTCACCTAATGTCTTAATCACCAGGATATTGGTGAATAACAAGCCTTTAGAAGGTGAGCTCGATGTTTCAAACTTGCGAGACTTGACTCTTGATTACAAACATAATTTTGTCACATTTGAGTTTGCAGCCCTAGACTATTCTGCCCCCGAAAACAACCAATATAGATATCGATTGGTTGGCATTAATGATGATTGGATTGAAGCTAAAAATTTAAGGCGCGCAAACTACACAAATCTCCCAGATGGTACTTACGAGTTTATTGTTTTAGGCAGTAATAACGATGGAATATGGAGTGGAAACTCGAGTCAGTTAACGCTAACCATTACTGCGGCGCCCTGGAAAACCAAGACTGCATATTTGATTTATATATTAATTATATTGAGCATTTTATACAGTTTTTTCAGGTTGCAAAGAAAAGAGATCAAGCGAAAAGCAGAATACGCTAAGCGCCTTAAAGTTCAAGTCGATGAAAGAACTCATGAATTAGATGAAAAATCAAAGGAGCTCGAAAAACGAAATCTTGAATTGGAAACAGCAAATCAGCAACTCGAAGAGCTTAGTGTTACCGATTCACTTACCGGTTTGAAGAATAGAGCTTATTATTCGCAGTTTATTCCTACCGAATTTTCAGCCATTAAAAGAAAGATAAGAGAAGATAAGAATATTGAGACAAAGTTAGCGGTTATTTTACTGGATATGGACGGACTTAAAGCGATCAATGACACTTATGGGCATACTTGTGGCGATAATGCGATAAAACAATTCGCGACAATTTTGAAAAGCCAGTGCCGAGCGGCTGACACGGTCATTCGATTGGCCGGAGATGAGTTTGTTATTGTAAGCAGAGTAAACTCAGAAAAAGATGTGATTCAATGTATTGAACGCATACTCAGCTCAGCCTCGGATCATGATTTTGATTTGGGTGGAGGCTTAACCTATAAAACGAGCTGCTCAGTTGGCTTCTCAATATATCCATTAAATAGCAATTTAGACTCGATAAGTTCAGAGGAAGCAACTGTTCTAGCAGACCACGCAATGTATTGCGCCAAACGTCATGGCAAAGGAGCTTGGGTGGGGGTGACAAAATCTGTAGAGTCTTTTTCATTCAAAGATATCAAGCACGAATTAAAAAGTAATAGCATTATGGATTTTTCTGATCGACTTACTATTGAGAGCTCGCTATCGAGTGAAGCATTTAAAGAAAGCTCTTAAAACATATCCAGTGTAGATTATTGACAATAAAAAAGGCGCTCTTTGAGCGCCTTGTAACTAGCAAACTGACTAACGTAAAAATACTACATTATTCTCAATCATTGCTTTTTCCATTTCCGCTTGCAATTCTGCAACTTTAGCTTGATCCGCTCGCACTAAATTTTCTTTATATCCTTTAACGACTGGCGTATCTTCAAACACATCATGATTCTCATCACTTAACATTTTCTTTCCAACATTACACCATGCTTCACCTAGAATGCGTACGTTACCGCCAACTTCATCAGCTGTAAATACTTCACATTGCAGCGCAATCGCTTTTGGATAACCATACAGTGCAGACGCTTGCATCAACTTGTAAGCATAGTCGCGGTATGTTTTTTGTTTTTCAGCATCAGAAGTCAGATACTTAGAGGTATTATAATAGAATGAACCCAAAGTCCACATTCCAATAGCGGACTCTTTTTCTACTGACTTTTGATAAAATTCGACGGCTTTTTTATAGTCTACTTCTACACCAATGCCTTTTTCATGAAAATATCCTAAATAGGCTAAGGCGTCAGGCTCTTCATTCTGCAAATGACTGGCCATACTCAAAGCCAAATCATACTCAGCGTAAGAGATCGCTTTCTTTAGATCCTCGATTTTATAAGTTTGTGGATTGTCTCTTTTGAGTTCAGGTGAATAATCTAACTCAAATGCAGTGGTATGAGGTAGCTGACTCAAGTTCTTATAAAGAGAGAAAAACTGGTTCGATGTTTCACTGTAAGTAAAGGCAATCTTATTCAGCTTCCAAGAGTAGTATGTCATTGGATAGCTACTGGTAATAGAACCCGAACCATACCAGTCACCAAGATAATAAGCTTTACCGGCTTCAACGGTAAACTCTTTACTCATTAAGCCATCAGCATCGGACAGGCTATTGTTCTTTTTCTGTAAATTACCACCGGTTCCATACTCAAACCCTTTTAACCGGTAAGTACCTGGTTTTACGGCAATAGAGTAAATATCATTTACTTTATCAAAGCGTACACCATATCTTTTAACAGTAACTTTTTTGAACGGGTTTTTACGTTTTGCTTTCTCTGCGGAGGCATCCACCAATATAAGTACTATATCCATATCTGGAGAATCGGCACTTAGATTAAATTTGCCATAAATGTATCCCATTTCGGGAATAAGTTTGTCTTGAGTAGTCATTGGTTTGGTCACATGAACACAACCAGACAACAAATACAGCGCTATTGCGCAAGTTAAAACCTTAAAGTAATTAGTCATACAATTCCCCAGTCGAAACCACCGCTTTCCAAGTTTTATAGCGGAGTACAATTCAGTGTGGGATATTACTGGATACGAGTAGCTTTTAACAGTGTATTTTTTAGGCACTTTTAACATTTCAACAATCGAAATGCACTATCAGTAAAGTACAGAAATAAGATCTTTTATTTAAGCACATTGAATTTAAAGGTGGATATAAAACTGAATTTTATAACCGGTTTTATACAGTAATGAACTCATTTTTAATCATCCTACACACATCTAAATTTAATATTGTGCCACAGCCCACTTCGCCTTAGGAGTCTGGAGCTCATTATGTTAAGTTATGCGGGCACTTTTGGAAATATGAGAGTGGGCTTTCCATAGGACGACTAAACCTTAGGAAATTTTAATTTCATTACTTTTATGGAGTAATTCATGCGTTCAGCAATATTCACCCTTTTTATGTCAGTATTTCTTTTGGGATGTACCGCAAAGAACTATCCAATAAAAATGAGTATGGCTCCTGCAATTCAAGATCAAAATTTTGGTGTCATTGTAATTTCAACCGGAGCAAAAGAAAGTAGCGTTGCCTCAGCAAGAAACCTTAACATTATTGACTCCACTAAGAATCAGGTCATTGCTTCGTTACCAATCGATAACTATATGTTGGTCTCTCACTTTAAAGAGCATATGGGATTCGTAAATGCAGTTGCTCTTCCAGCAGGTGATTATCACGTCGCATTCACTGTGTTAAACCCTTATTTACGCGCAAAAAACCCAGAAAAGCTTCCATCCTTTACTCTTAAACCTGGTGAACATATTTACTTAGGTGAGCTTTACACTGTCGATGATGATGAGATGCTTGAGGTTAATGATAAGAAAGAGCGTGATCTTGAATTAATACGTAAAAATGAGCCAACGCTTTCCGATAAAGCTTTTGAAACTCGATTACTTAATAGGTAATAACCAAAAAAGAAAAAAGGCGCTCACTGAGCGCCTTTTTTAATGTTGCTTCAACTAATTTAACTTAGTCAAGGATCTTAGCAACAACACCCGCACCAACGGTACGGCCACCTTCACGAATCGCGAAGCGTAAACCTTCGTCCATCGCGATAGGAGCAATCAACTCTACTACCATCTTGATGTTGTCACCAGGCATTACCATTTCAACGCCTTCAGGTAACTCTACCGCACCGGTTACGTCAGTGGTACGGAAGTAGAA
>JBFHVL010000161.1:0-7847 GCA_041589565.1 Kangiellaceae bacterium
ACTGGAAGCGCAGAACGGTAACCTGCAAGCGCTGGAATGTCTGGTCGCTCTGTTTCATCCCTTACTAATAAAGTTTGCCGTCGCTATTTCGGGCGACCACGCTTTGGCAAAGGATGCGGCTCAGGATGTGTGGCTTCAAATTTCGAAAAAGCTACGTAGCCTCGACGATCCCAGAGCCTTTAAAAGTTGGATTTATCGAGCAGTTCGCTGGCGAGTGATCGATTTAACGCGCAACAAATCTACACAGTTTGAAATGCTCGATGACAATTGTGCGACAACTGATCTGGACGTATCCGAACTTGAACAGCGCCAGCTAAAGGGTTGCATCAATCGACTCGAAGCGGATGAACGCGAAGTCATTTATTTGCACTATTTGGCAGAACTATCGGTTGCTGAAGTCGCTCTGGTTTTAAAAATACCGGCGGGGACTGTTAAGTCTCGACTAAGTCGCGCACGAAATCAGTTACGTGAATTAATCGATCAATAATTTATTTTACGAGTAAAACCTGAGGAGGTTGCTATGAACCTGGATGATAAAATTAAACACGCGTTAAAAATGGACGAAGCTGAAATGGAGCAAGCTCTGTTACCCGAAAGTGGTTTGATTCCTCGGGTATTAGGTGTGTTTCGCGGGAGCATGAAAGGCTGGAATATATTTGGTTTTGTTTTATCTTTTGCAATGGCCATTGGTATGTTCTGGAGCGGCTATCACTTTTTTATCAGCGATAGCTCTTCCGACCAAATCTTTTGGGGCTTTATCGCAATGGCATTTTGGACCGGCACAATGGGTACCAAAATATGGTTTTGGATGGAAATGAGCCGCTATTCAACCAGCCGAGAAATTAAACGGTTAGAAGTTGTAGTAGCGCAGATGGTTGAGCGGTTGAATAGGCCTGAATGAATACACAGGTGAAATTTATCTGCCAAGTTTTCTTAAGTAATGCTAGCCGATTGGTTTAACAGTTTAAACCAGACCTATACTTGCGTCCGGCTACACATGGCATTTCTCAACTTCCTGCCTTGGCAATAGGACCTTGGCTTCTTCAGAAGGTTCTCGACAAACCACTTGTAATTTGGTGGTTTTATGGGCAGACTCTTAACTAGGACTTTAGTACCATTAAATAGCAATAATCTTTAATATGACTTGTAAACGAGAGCATTTTGTTCGGGCGTGGTTTAAGCTACTGTTTTTATTAATCATAACCTCGCTTTCAGCATACGCAAATGAGACCTACCATTCTATGTGCGTTACCTGTCACGGTAAATCTGCCGAAGGCAACTCGGCTCTTAACGCACCTGCTTTAGCAGGACTCGACACAAGTTACCTTCAACGGCAACTTCAGCACTTTCAGTCGGGAGTTCGAGGCAGTCATCCAGAAGACTCTCTGGGCCAGCAGATGGCATCGTTTGCCAAAGCTCTAGATCACCAAAAGATGAGTGCAGTTGCTCAATACCTGACAAAATTACCCGCTACTGAACGACCGATCACTATTCAAGCCGATATCAATAATGGCAAGAAAATATTCAGTTCAAATTGTGCCGCCTGTCACGGCGGACAAGGTGAAGGAAACCCTGTCTTAAATTCTCCATCCCTAACCCTCCAAAGCGACATCTATCTTTTAAGACAGCTTCGGAACTTTAAGCAAGGCATTCGAGGCTCCCATGCCGAAGATAAGTATGGCCGTCAAATGGCGATGATGGCACGTACCCTGCCCGATGAACAAGCGATGAAAGATGTGATCGCTTATCTCAATACTTTGGGTAGCCAATGAAGCTTGCTTTAGCTTTCCTATTAACGCTTCTGTCTACTAACGCTTTTGCATCTACTTGGCAACTCTCCGACCGCTGCCCTCCTGGTTTTCAGAAGAGTAATAATCAATGCGAGTTACGTAGTCTCTATCAAATGTACGACTCACTCTATAACCAAGGCGTAGGAGGTCTCAAAACGGCTCTACCTGAAGCGCGAGATGGTTTTTCACCGCAGGCGATAGATCTTGGTCGCTATCTATTTTTTGATCCCATTCTTTCGGGCGATCACTCCATTTCTTGTGCCAGTTGTCATCAACCTGATCAAGGCTTTAGTGATGGTCGTGCGCGGAGTATAGGTGTTGCTGGTACAGCAGTCATGCGTTCTGCACCTAGCTTATGGAATGTGGCTTTTCTAAAGTCATTTTTTTGGGATGCACGAGCCAGCTCATTAGAAGAACAAATGCTCGGCCCTTTGTACGATGCCAAAGAAATGGGTAATACGCCAGAGCAATTGCTTAATGACCTGAAAAACAATCAAGTTTACATTAGTTTGTTTAGTCAGGCATTTCGCGAAGAAAATGCTGTCACGTTAAACAATATTTATCATGCTCTCGCAGCATTTCAGTCATCACTGATTTCACTGAACAGTCGTTACGATCAATACGCTCACGGGTATCATGAGGCATTAAGTAAACGCGAAATTGAAGGTCTCAATATTTTCCGTTCTTTTGTAGCGCGTTGCGCCGAATGCCATACGCCTCCACTTTTTACTAACCAACAGGTCGCAGTATTGGGTACGCCTCCAGGAAAAGGTCTTTCACTAGATTCGGGAGCTGAAAAAACTTTTAACAACCGAGACCTGCGTGCCGGATTCAAAGTGCCTTCACTAAGAAACATCGCCAAAACTGCACCGTATATGCACGCCGGCCAGTTTGCAACGTTACGCGAAACCGTCGAGTTTTATACCAAGGGTCGCGGTCACGCAGTGCCCGTAGGAGAAAAGTTACTCTTACACTGGCATATTTGGGAACCGAATTTAACCGATTACGAACTCGACCGGCTGGTGGATTTTTTACATACTTTAAATGACGAACAGTTCACGCCAAAGACACCAAAAAAAGTCCCGTCGGGTTTAACTCCAATTAATCATAACCCACTGCTGGTGAATAAAGTCTTGGCTACGCCACCACAAACATTGGGAGAAGAATAACTATGAAAAAGTGGTCGCTTATTTTTATCGCCGTGTTCGCTGCTGCCACAGGTTACTTCGTCGGTCAGGCAGGAGTAGATAATTCCGATGTTGTCATCGGAGACGCCGATCGTTACAAGCAAACTTCAAAGCAGCATGTCGAAGCCCCGTTAAATTACGGCAGTGTTGCTACCATCGTGTTACCTAAGCTCGATGGTCAGGAAATTATTGTGACCGACGGCGAGTCAATTCAAGAGGCAGTAAACCATGCCAATCCCGGAGATGTTATCAAAGTGATGCCGGGCATTTATAAAGAAACGGTGTATGTCGACAAAGACAGTATTACCTTGACCGGAGTAAGAGTTAATGGCGAGTGGCCAACGCTGGATGGCGAGGGAAAATTGAATGACGCTATTTTATATTCTGGCAATAATTTTACAGTCGAAAACTTTAAAATCACTCACTACAAAGGCAATGCCATTATGGGCCAGGCGGGTAATAACTTTATTATCCGCAACAACATGGTGATTGATACTGGTGTTTATGGCATTTTTCCTGAGTTTGGTAAAAATGGTTTGATCGAATATAACGTACTGTCGGGTATTGAAGACGCGGCGATTTATGTTGGCATGTGCGATAATATTCATGTCGCACATAATCAGGTATTCGAAAACGTTGCGGGAATAGAAATTGAAAACACCCGTCATGCAATTGTTGAAAATAACGTTGCTTATAATAACACAGGTGGGATCTTGGTGTTTATTACGCCAGGCCTTCCGATTAAAACCACTTACGATGTGATCGTGCGTGATAACTTTGTGATTGAAAACAATCACGAAAACTTTGGAGCTCCGGGCTCTATTGTCGCCGGCATACCACCAGGTACAGGCATTCTCATAATGGCTGCCGATGAAGTCACGCTGGAAAACAATGTTATCATCGGTAATAAAAATGCAGGCATTATTATTACCGATCATGGTCATGCTGCTAATTTAACATTAGATCCGGGAGCAGAACCTAACTCAGACAAAATTGCCATTCTCGATAACTTTATGTATGACAATGGCGCTGAACCAGTCGGTGAAATTAAAGCACTTATGTTGACAAAACTGATGGATCGCGGCCCCGACATTTTGCGAGTTGGAGAAAGTAAGGAAAGCTGTATAAATAATCGCAAAAAATACCTGACATACGGCATCGACGAATTTGGCACCTGCGCCTTTAATAGTACTCGCGACACAGTCACCTATTTATTACCTGAACCTGTCGCACCACGACACATTACCGCTGAAGAAAAAGCCGAAAAAGTCTACTACGGAGTTTGCGCTGGATGTCATGCCTATAATGTTCGAATGATAGGCCCTCCAGTTCAGGTGATCCAGGCGCTGTATATGGATAATCCACAGGGTATCGTCGATTACATTTCCCAGCCTACCAAAAAACGAGACGATTACCCGCCGATGCCACCACAAAACTACTTGTCAGAAGATCTCCGCGTGGCCGTCGCAAACTATATGCTGACCATAAAAGAATAGCTCTCCTGCTGTATGCACATTTATGCTGGGAGTTGTAATAAACTCTCAGCAGGCTAGACTCACCTGTTATTACCGGTCTTCTTAAAGCTTACTATGCCAGAAATTATACGAGCCTTATTTATTGGTGGCATACCAATTGCGCTTATCGCTTTCGCACTTGTGCTATGGGCTGGTCGCAAAGGCTATGTGGTGAAAAAAAAATCGGAAAACCTCGATGCAAAAATCGAAAACACCTCCAGTGAGGTTTTAACCGAGGAAACATCCAAAGACAAAACCAACAAGCACCTTGTTTTCGATAAATGGATGACTTTTGGTGGAGGTTATTATGGCATTATGGCCTTTATTACTTATATCCATGTCGAAGTCATGGATTTATATCGTGCGTTTGCAAAATTCGAAAGCTTTCAACAAATGCTCGATGCCCTATCCTTTGGCTTTTTAATTGAATTAATACTGGAGGCTATTTTTAACTTTATTACTGCTTTTACCTGGTTCTTGTACTGGGACGATGTCATTAAAATTCATAATGGATGGGTTTGGTTGCTGATTACTTACATCGCATATTCTTTAGGCGAATGGCTGGCAGAGCAGCGCTTAAAGCAGGAACTGCTTAAATAATCAAACATGCTCCGAAAGATAGCTCTATCGACTAATAACCTCTAAAATAAGCATCTTTGACGTTATATTATTTATTTGGAGCCTCAATTGGAAATTATTTACTGGCTGATCCCAGTAGCCGTCATGTTATTGGCAATAGCTGTTGCTGCTTTTATATGGGCCGTCAAAAGTGATCAGTACAGTGACCTGGAGTCCCCCGCTTATAAAATCCTGTTCGATGATGATTCCGAAGGAAAAGATACGATTCCGGAGTCTTCTTCCAATCAACCGGCACAAACTGACAAGCAATCTCACGATGCCTAGACCCGTTAGCATTCGCCCTATCGCTCGCCGAAACCATATAGTCGTTACACTTGCTGGAGGCATGGCACTGGTAGGTGCACTGGTTGCATTACAACTTGGGGTAAAGCTGCCCGCCTCAATACTCTTGATCATCGGAATATCATTGATCTTATTCGGCATCTCCAAATGGCTGGAACCAGAATTTAGTTTGCATTTTGATGAACGCGGCATGCGTTGGTCGTTAAAGCAAGGCGAACTGTTCTTTAATTGGAACAACATAATCGATCTGACACCTCTGCATATTAATAAAGGTCGAGGCGACATAGAGCTGCATTACATTGGCCTGAAGCTTTGGGATTTATCGCCAGTTATAGATACAATACCTCCTCGTATGGCAAGAAGTCTTTTTCATGAATACCGTAGTTTGCTCCACGTCGCTCTGGTAGAAGCGCAGATGCGACAGGATGATACATCTGACCTGCAAGAAGATGCTGAGCATTGGATGTCGAAGAATGGAGAAAAAGTAACTGGCTTAAAAGGAATGTTTGCCGCTCGACTCGCGCAGTTAAAGCGTTATCTGGGATCCGACTTATATATCCCTTTGACCTCACTTGATCGAAATCAACACGACTTTATCCGGTTTTTTCGACAATACCGTGCTCAAATTAATGCTGAGTCAATCAACGAGTAAAATGAAAACCTTATGGCATAACTATGAGCTTCACTGAAACTTTGATCACTGGATTCACATTAGGTCTCGCGGGAAGCCTGCATTGTGTTGGTATGTGTGGAGCCATCGTGACAGCGCTGTCGTTTTCTGCACAAAAACAGCGCTTTTCGCAGGCAACCCTGACGACTCTATTTTATAACACTGGACGTATTGTAACTTATACATTGCTAGGCATTCTTGCCGGAGTGATTGGTAGTCTGGGCGACAGTTTCGGAGTTCTCTCGGTATTGCGAGTTATTGCAGCAATACTGTTAATTATGACAGGACTTTATCTGACCGAATGGTGGAAAGGTCTGTTGTTACTCGAGCGCGCTGGTCAATCGCTTTGGCAGTCATTAAAGCCATTAACCTCAAAACTCAGTCCGTCAAGCTCCAAACTTCACGCAATAATGAGTGGTTTGCTATGGGGACTGATCCCTTGTGGCTTAGTCTACTCTGCATTAGGTATTGCCACAGCACAAGGGAGTATTTCGAGTAGCGTTGGTTTTATGTTAGCGTTTGGCGGTGGGACTTTTGCCCCTATGGTGCTCATGGGAGTGGGCTTTACTCGAATCACCCAATGGCTGCGTAAAGTATGGCTCAAATACCTGCTCGCTTTAGGATTAATCGCATTCGGAGGGTGGAACTTATACAATGTCGTTGCTCATGGTGTTCACTCATCCGACACAGAGCAGTCAAAGCAACACAATAGTCACCATCATCATGAATAGAATTCTCCCGTTAAAGCTGTTTGTAACAATACAATGAGCATGCGCCACCAACATCAATTTTGAATTTGAGTGTGACACTATGAACTTTCAATCCGTACCTAAAGACAATCCCTTTTTTTTGTTTCAACAATGGTTACAGGCGGCAAAAGATTCCGACCCGGTATACTACTGTGGTATGAATGTCGCCACCGTTGATGCCAATGGTTTTCCGACAACTCGGGTCGTTTTATTAAAGGAGTACGACGAGCGAGGATTCGTGTTTTACACCAACTATCTGAGCCGCAAAGGTGATGAGCTAAAAACGAATCCTCGTATTTGTGCCAACTTTTGGTGGAAAGAGTTTCAACGACAAATTCGAATTGAAGGTAAGGTAGAAAAGGTCAGTGATGAACAGTCGGATCGGTATTTCTATTCTCGACCCGAGGGCAGTCAACTGGCAGCTATCGCCTCACAACAGAGCCAACCCATAGAATCGCTGGATGCTCTGGAGGCACAGTTCAACCGCGTGGTTGATATTCATAAGTCACAACCCATAAAACGCCCTAAACATTGGGGAGGCTACCGAATCATCCCTGAACGAATTGAGTTTTGGCAAGGCCTCGACCACCGCCTCCACCACCGACTGCGCTACGTTAAAACAGGCCCAGACTGGAACACTGAATACTTGCAGCCATAATTAATGAAAGTTTTGGCAATTCCGATGAGGTAGCAAATTCTCAAAGGATGAATCAGCGCACATTCTGTTACCTATGAGCATTTCTACCTATCTACAGAATCGCTACCGCGTGCTACTATTAACAAGAGCAGTTTTTAATTTTCACTTTTTTATCAATATGTTATAGAGTAAGGCATGCCAAAACTGGTGCTTTTCCTGGCGTGTGTGCTGGCTTTTATCACTCACGCTGAAGCTGACTCCGACGAGCTATTGTCGCTTAGCTTAAAAGAGCTACTGGCGATACCCGTGGATCGACCTTATGAGGGCGAGGGTGTTTTTCAGTCTGAAAAACACAAAGTCACCAAAGGGTCAGTAAATG
>JBFHVL010000162.1:0-7793 GCA_041589565.1 Kangiellaceae bacterium
GCGTGACAGAGGTGTTTCTGCTGCAGCGCCCCTCAGTTGGGTTTGTAAATTTTTTATTAACAGCACGGAAGTCATTGAGAATACCGCGCGGTGCTCGCAAAAAACGCTGCGAGACTTTCGAGGCGTTAAGAAAAATCATTCTTAACGCCCCTACATCCCCCTCTGGCAAAGGAGGAAGGAAGGTGTCGATTATAAACCAGCGGCGTCTTTCAATGCAGCGGCTTTATCAGTTTTTTCCCAGGTAAAATCTGCATCATCACGACCAAAATGACCGTAGGCTGCTGTTTTACGATAAATTGGGCGACGCAGATCCAGCATATCGATAATTCCCTGCGGACGAAGATCAAAGTGCTCACGAACCAACTGTGCGATTTTATCTTCATCAATCTTATGCGTTCCAAAAGTATTGATGGAAATAGAGGTCGGCTCGGCCACACCGATGGCGTAAGAAACCTGGATTTCACAACGATCGGCCAATCCTGCAGCCACAATGTTTTTCGCTACGTAACGACCGGCATAGGCAGCACTACGGTCAACCTTGGAAGGATCTTTACCCGAGAAGGCACCACCACCGTGACGGGCTGCGCCACCATAGGTATCAACAATGATTTTACGACCAGTCAGACCACAGTCACCTACCGGGCCACCAATAATAAACTGGCCAGTGGGGTTAATGTGGTACTTGGTGTCCGCATGTAACCACTCGGCGGGCAGAATCGGTTTCACAATTTCGTCCATTACCGCTTCACGAATGTCAGCTTGCGAAATCTCTGGATCGTGCTGAGTCGATAGCACTACTGCGTCAATCGCCACCGGCTTGGCGTTCTCGTAACGCAACGTCACCTGCGATTTAGCATCGGGACGCAACCAGGACAATACTCCGTTTTTACGTAAATGAGCCTGACGCTCCACCAGACGGTGCGAATAATGAATCGCCGCAGGCATTAAAATTTCGGTTTCGTTTGTGGCGTAACCGAACATTAAACCCTGATCGCCCGCGCCCAAGTCCTTGTTGTCTGCTTCATCAACACCCATTGCGATATCAGCAGATTGCTTTCCGATGGCGTTTAAAACTGCACAACTGGCACCATCGAAACCCACATCGGAGCTGTTATATCCGATGTCGGTGATCACATCCCGAACCACGTCTTCCAAGTCAACATAAGTCGATGTACGCACTTCACCGGCAACAATAGCCATACCGGTTTTAACCATGGTTTCAACCGCAACCCGTGCATGAGGATCGTCTTTGATGATCGCATCAAGAATCGCATCGGAGATCTGATCTGCCATTTTATCGGGATGACCTTCAGAAACCGACTCGGAAGTGAAAATATTGTATTCAGCCATTCGCTTGCTTTACCTCGTGTATATTCATCGTTTATACGACGAACGGTATTCAGGGGATCTAGGCAATTGCTGGTCTTTGAGCGAAGTTTTTCGCTACAGACAAGAGGCAGACTGCTAGACATCTAAATAGCGCGCAATTTTACTGTTTCTTCAAACAGTTTTCATCCGTTTTGTACAGATTTTCGTCGAAGAGGCGCACATAATAGCAAAGCTACGGACGAACCACTAACCCACCGGATGGATCATAAGCAATAAATCAATAAGTTAGAGAATTTCGATGCATTGCAACCGTATCTCATAATAATGGCAGACAGAGGCTCCAAATTGACCCGCCGGGAGATTTCCCCTTAAAAAGTCACGCAATAGCCGCTAAAATTCCCAGACTAAAAATAATAATAACATCCAGCAATGGGTAATAAGGAGCAACTTAATGGCGAAACTACAGACCCCCGTCTGTGATTTTGGACGACCGGCAACCGACTTTAATCTACTGGGTGTTGATGGCGGTTATTACAATCTGCAACGCTGCCGCGGTGCCATGGGGGTGCTGGTGATGTTCATCTGTAACCACTGTCCTTTTGTTAAAGCCATTCGTAGTCAGTTAATGGAAGATGCAAAACAACTGCAACAGATGGGAATTGGAGTTGTGGCTATAAACTCCAACGATCCTTCCGCAAACCCAGAAGATGCCTACCCCTATATGAAGTCTGTTGCCAAACAATATGGGTTTAATTTTCCTTATTTACTCGATGACAGCCAGGCAGTGGCAAAAGCTTATGGTGCTGTTTGTACTCCCGATTTTTTCGGCTTTAATGCCAATTTAGAACTGCAATATCGTGGAAGACTCGATGCCAGCGGCAGTAAGAAAACCGGCGATCTTCCGCGAGAGTTGGTAGAAGCAATGCGACAAGTCGCGTTAACGGGTCAAGGTCCTCAAGATCAAATTCCATCCATTGGATGCAGTATTAAATGGCGCAAGGAATTCGCAAAAACGATCTGAACAGCTGTCTGATTTGCCTTAGTGTTGTCTATTCGATATCGATGCGCATAATTTTGTATTCGCCCAGATTTTGTTTTACTACGATCAAGCTCTGGCCGTCATGTGCAACATCAAACTGATTTAAATGCTCGGCGCTTAAAGGCATCAATAATCGATTCGACTGGTCTGGCAAACTATACTGGTAGATCCCCGTTCCTGAAGGTGAGGCTGCATGATAATAAATACTCGTGTTCGTCAGTCTCCAATTGAGCCAATTGACTCGCGGAAACTCTTTAATCACTAACGCGTCATCTCCATCAATAAGAGACTTTCGCCACAAACCGTCTTTATGCAATTTTGAATAGTAAAGATTGTCATTGGCATCCAGCTTTCCCGAATAACCTCCCGATTGCGTTAGCTGTTGGTGCTTTTCTGTAACATGGTTATACATCCATAATTGCCATTCACCCGATTTGTCAGAACTGTAAATGAGTCGTTCATTATCAGTCCAGCTCACAACATAAGCATGGTGCTGTCTATCCAGTACTTTTTCGTTTTTCTGACCGTCAACCTGCCAACGATAAATTTCATCTTTATACTGATAAAAAATAAATCGCTCATCGGGTGTAACTGCAAATGTGGTGAGTACTAAATTAACCGGCAGTTTGGAAACTTTCATAAGACCTAATTCAGAGTCATATCGCCAAAACTCTGCCTTACCACTCCGTGACGAAATAAAGTAAAAACGATTATCGGCTACATATTGGGGAGAAAACTCCCTCTCAGAAGAGTTAACCGCTAGCTCAACAGCTTGGTTATTGTTCGTTTGATACATTTCGAGATCGGTCGATGAAGCTCCGTAGGAATAAAAAACTCGTCGACCATCGGCAGAAAATGTTGGCGCATAGCTATTTTCTCCTGCTCGAAAAACCCACTGGCCGGAACCATTTTTGATATCATAGAGCCACCAGTCACCCTGACGTGTAACAACTAACCGGTCACTGTCAGACAGCCACTCAACTTGCTTAACTTCAAAGTCAATTTCAAAGGAGTGTTGAACTTCATTATCAGCCATATCGAAAATAAGGATCTTTGACTGACCGCTCGCCTGATACCGAACAATTGCCAGGCGTTGATGAGTAGCCTGAGAGGCTATAAAAAAGTCGCCGGTTAAGTTGCCATCTTGAGGAGGAAGACTTATTTGATCTCGATTACTTGTCGCAACGGAGCGGTAAAAAACTTGGTAGGGCTCATCAATAGATTGACGATCGGTATAATAAATACCGCTAGAGTCACTATTCCAGGCGATCACAGGTCTCGCTCTTTGGCCGCATGAACCAAGCGATTGCGCCGGAGGGGGAGTGTGTAACAAAAGGTCAGACTCAAGAACACCGGATAGATCAATGTACCATAATGAACAAACACGTTGATGTTGGTCATTCCATCTAGCAAAAGCCAACTTGGTACCATCATGAGACCAGACAGGATTCAGATTGAAAAACTCGTCATCGGTTAATACCCAGTTTTTATCTTGCCCTACGATCTTCAGGTAAAGCTTTCGACCACCCGCTGCAGCATCATAATGAACATAAACCAACCAACGACCATCAGGTGAAGGCGCAGGTGCATATTCAACACCTGGCATTGCTGTTTCGACAATTGGGGTCACTTGTTCAAGCTGTTGTCGCAAACTCTGCCCAGACCAAAAGATATAAGCTTCAAGGGCTATTAAAGTAAGTGGCAGCATTATCAGTGGCCAAATCCAGTAACGCTTTCGGCTTTTTTGAATGGACTTCGAGTGATCGTTCTTTGACGGAGTATGAATATTAAACTGATAGCCTTTGCGAGGAATGGTTTCAATAGTGGCAGCTGATGCCACCATCGACTCCAAAGATTTGCGTAACTGAGATACGGCTCGATTAATAGCATTGTCGCCAACAACCTGACCTTGCCATACATGTTCGACAAGTTGCTCTCGAGTGATCAGCTGATTTGGGTGCTTACAAAAAAATTGCAGCAAACTCATTACTCTCGGCTCAACGGACTGCCGCTGTTGACGTCCCTTGTTGTCAGAATAAATAATACAGTTGCGATCGAGATCCAGTTCGAAAGGCAGGCTACTCTTAGTGCTGTTCAATGAATCAATATCCCTTAAAAGAAAGTAAAAACCTCAATGACCCATTATGCCTTTGAATATCGCTAAATCCAATTCCCTAAGTGCAACCAACTCTTGAACACTATTCATCTACTTGCCCTCTAGTCAGCATAACTATGGGAATCGCATTGTTAACCGATTACACTAAGAGCTTTTGAGCTAAGTCATTACTATGCGACGCAGTCACCCCCCAATCGACGATTCTACCGAAATAAGTTGGGATACCTTACGCCAGCTGTTTCCTTACCTATTGGAATTTAAAAAACGAATTGCATTTGCCGTTCTTTGCCTAATTGGCGCAAAGGTAGCCAGTGTGGCCTTGCCCTTTCTGCTGAAGCATACTGTAGATTCATTGGATCCATCTGAAGAGACTCTTCAGCTGCTCGCCGTTCCTGTTGCATTAATCATCGCTTACGGAGCAGTGCGATTACTTAATGTACTGCTAGGAGAAGTTCGCGATACATTGTTCGGTCGCGTTACCGAACGCGCCATGCGACGTGTTGGATTGACAGTATTTCAACACTTACACGCGCTGGATCTGGACTTCCATCTCAGTCGACGTACCGGAGGCTTATCCAGAGACATCGAACGAGGTACCTCTGGTATAAGTTTTCTGTTACGTTTTATGGTGTTCAATATTATTCCAACACTGCTTGAAATTGCTCTGGTACTTGGGATCTTCTTTTACAATTACAACATCTGGTTTGCTCTTATCATTGCCTTATCCATTGTCATTTATGTTTTCTGGACAGTAAAAGCAACGGAATGGAGAACAAAGTATGTACGAGAAGCAAATGAGGCTGACTCGAAAACCAATACCGCCGCAGTCGACAGCTTGCTCAATTACGAAACAGTAAAATACTTTAATAACGAAGACTATGAAGCAAAGCGATACGATATCGATCTGGCGCAATGGGAACAGGCAAGACGCAAAAATCGTTTAACTCTGTTTGCGCTTAATGGCGGTCAAGCTTTAGTGATTGCCTGTGCCATGACGGCAATGCTTTTACTCGCAGCCAGTGAAGTGGTGGCAAACAACATGACACTGGGTGACTTTGTACTGGTCAATGCATTTATGATGCAAATATTTATGCCGCTGAACTTTTTGGGCTTTGTTTACCGCGAAATGAAAGGCTCTATGGCTAACATTGAACGTATGTTTCAGTTACTGAGAGAATCACCCAAAGTAACTGACAGTGAACACGCGCAATCACTGCAAGTCGCTCAAGGAAAAATTGAATTTCGAAATGTCAGCTTTTGTTATCAGACTGACCGGCCAATTTTAAAAAACATCAGCTTTACGGTTGAGCCAGGAAAAAAAGTTGCCTTTGTCGGATCCAGTGGTGCGGGTAAATCAACGCTGATGAAATTAATGTATCGATTTTACGATCCTGTTGAGGGTCAGATCTTTATCGATGGGCAAGCGATTAATGAAGTTACTCAACAAAGCTTGCGTAAAAACATTGGTATTGTTCCTCAAGATACCGTGTTGTTTAACTCTACTATCGGCGAGAATATTCGTTATGGAAATGTGGACGCATCAGATAGTGAAATTTGGTATGCGCTAGAACATGCCTATTTAAAAGAATTTATTGAACAACTACCAAAGGGATTGGATACACTGGTAGGAGAGCGCGGTTTGAAGCTGTCTGGTGGAGAAAAGCAGCGCGTAGCGATCGCAAGAACCATACTAAAAAAACCGCCAATTCTTTTATTTGATGAAGCAACCTCTTCTTTAGATAGTCACTCCGAAGGTTATATTTTACGAGCCATTAATGAAGCCTGCCGTGGTCACACAAGTTTGATGATCGCCCACCGTCTGTCCACCATTGTCGATGCTGATACAATTTATGTTTTACATCAGGGTGAAATTGTTGAACGGGGAACTCACCATGAGCTGCTCGAAGAGAATGGACACTATGCCCACCTATGGCATACACAACAAAAAGAGTTAACAAACCAAACTTAAGACTTGAGTGGGTTTTACTCCTTCGTCAAGCAAAACCCACTTTTGAGCCTGATGAACGCCTAACCCATAGCTCCCATTCCGCCCATAATGGCCGCCATACCTCCCATAAGGAAAGCTGCAACCATCAATAAAATACCAATCAGAGTAAGAACTCCCATAATGGTAAAATAAGTTTTAAGCTTGCCGAGCGCTTCGGTGAGCGCCGCTGCATCGTCGCCATTATAGGCACGTTCAATAGCGCCAGCAGACTGGAATAACAGCACACCAATCCAAATAGGAAGCCACGCAAAAATGATTCCTATAATCGTTAAGGCAGTCAATACCCCGTACAAAATCATCATTACACCCAACAGCTTCATCCACATTTTTGCGCCGTAAAGCCCAGCACTGATGCTACGAATATCCATAATGCGTCCTCATATTGTTTTGTTATTCAACCAATTTGAAGCTAGCAAAGCCTGGAGACAAGCACAAACGTTTATTTACAGGAAACTAAGTTTTACTGTCGTGATCGCTTGTTCATGACAAGGTTTACCGGTATAACCCAAATCTACCTATTGATTTGTCATAAAGCAGCGATCATGTTCATTTTCGCTGTGCAACATGGATCAAGGAGATAATCATGTTTCGGCTAACCTTTTTATTAGGCTTGTTTTTTTGTTTTACCACATACGCGAACAATGAGCCGGCATACGATAAAATTAAATTGCTGCCCGATGAACACAAATCACCAGCAGCTAACCTCACGGGAATTTCCTGGTTGGCAGGCCACTGGCGAGGCAAAGCGTTAGGCGGGGTTGCAGAAGAATTATGGGCCCCTCCGGCAGGCGATAGCCTGGTTGGCGCCTTTAAATTAGTAAAAGATAATAAAGTTAAATTTTATGAGATTATGATCATTCGACAAGTAGAAAACTCACTGATCTTTCAACTTAAACATTTCAATAATGATCTCACTGGCTGGGAAGAAAAAGCAGAAACTGTAGACTTTCCTCTGGTTTCGTTTCAGCCAAACATTTACTACTTCGATGGTTTAACCATTGAGCTCATTGATGAGCAATCAATGAATATGTATCTGTTAATGAATCGTGAAGCAGATGCAAAAGTCATTAAGTTTGAGTATCACCGGGTCAAGTAAATGGCTACAAAGTTTGCAAAAAGCATTTAATGAAACTTATCCCATTTGAAAGACAGCATGTCCCTCTGTTGATGAACTGGTTCCTAAACCAAGACCAGGTCATGCAATGGGGCGGTCCATCATTTAGATTTCCTTATACCGAAGAGCTATTTACAGAAGACCTCAATTTAAACGAATTAACGAGCATAGGTTTATTTGAAAATCA
>JBFHVL010000163.1:0-7549 GCA_041589565.1 Kangiellaceae bacterium
GTCGCAGGGTTTTCTTTTTTTAAATTTGGCCACAAGCCCCTGTAAAAGAGGTAATCGTCGAATGCTGATTGGTTTTGTTGCTCTGTATTTGTTGCTTTCTATTGCCCTCGGTGTGTTCGCCGCCACCAAGGTGAGCACTTCAAAAGACTATATTACCGCCGGTCGTAGCCTGCCCATGGTGGTGGTGATTGCCATGGTATTCGCCACCTGGTTTGGTGCAGAAACGATACTGGGTATTCCTGGCACTTTCGTCGATGAAAACCTTGGCGGCCTGATTTCCGATCCTTTCGGCGCGGCTTTTTGTTTAATTTTCTTTGGATTGTTCTTCGCGCGTCCGCTGTATAAACGCAACTTGTTAACCATTGGTGACTTCTATCGCGATCGCTTCGGCCAGAAAGTTGAAGTAGCGATTGGCCTTGCCATTGCCATTTCTTACCTTGGTTGGGTATCGGCGCAAATTACCGCTCTTGGACTGGTACTCAATGTACTTACCGGTAATCTGATTACTATGAACGCTGGTATTGCCATTGGCGCGGCGATTATTCTTATTTACACCCTGTTCGGTGGTATGTGGTCGGTTGCGGTGACAACCTTTGTGCAAATGATTGTTATTGTTCTGGGCTTACTCTGGATCAGCTCTATGGTTTCCGATATGACCGGCGGCATTGCACCTGTGTACGAACACGCCAGGGCGGCGGGCAAATTTGAATTCTGGCCCGACTGGAACCTCGCTGCCGTCGTCACCTTTATCGCCGGGTTCCTCACCATGGGCCTGGGTTCTATTCCACAGCAGGACGTATTCCAACGCGCAAACTCAGCTAAGAATGAAAAGGTCGCCGTATGGGGAACGGTACTGGGCGGTGTGGCTTACTTTGTCTTTGCCGCGGTTCCCCTTTATCTGGCGTATTCGGCGTTTATTATCGCGCCCGAAATGAGCGCACAGTTGCAGGAGCAGGATGCCCAGCTGGTGTTACCGCATTTAATTCTCAACTACATGCCAGTGTACGCTCAGATTATTTTCTTTGGTGCGTTACTGTCAGTCATTATGAGTACCGCCAGTGGTACCTTACTGGCACCTGCGGTGACTCTGTCTGAAAACGTGATACGCCCGTTAATGGCACACCGCTTTAAAGACGAGCAGTTTCTGTGGTTAATGCGCGGCACTGTGGCGCTGTTTGCCATTTTGGTTACTGTGTATGCGCTTTGGTCACAGCTCCAGCAAACATCCATTCACCACATGGTCGAAAACGCTTATAAAGTCACCCTGGTAATGGCGATGGTGCCCTTAATCGCAGGAATTTACTGGAAACGCGCCAATAACCGCGGTGCCAAATGGTCGATTATTTTTGGTTTGGTGGTATGGCTGCCATTGGAATTCATCATTCCCGAGTTTCCGCTACCACCCCACTTTATGGGCTTTATTGCGGCTATTGTGGGTATGATTGTAGGGTCATATTGGCCCGACAATAAAAAAGACCAAGTCGCCGTCAACCAAGCTGGTTAATCTGCGTTATAGTGAAGATGAACTAGAAGCAGAGAGACAGAATATGAAAAGAATAATCAGCGCATTAGTCATTGGACTCAGTCTGTCGGTGGCCGCCACCGACGACGGCATGATGGATCCGGAGTTTTTGGAGTTCTTCGCAGCGCTCTATGGTGATCCGGTAGAAGAAGCCAGTATTAAGCTGGATGAATTCGCCAACAAGTTAAGTATTACCGAACGCCAACAGCCGGCATGGAACTCCTTCAAGCAATACTTTCTCGACCAGATGCAGGTTAAACAACAGCGAGCTGCTGAGCTGAAAGAATTCGTTCGCGCTCGCAATGGCAAACCATTGACCACACCCGAATCGCTCGAACTCAAAATGAAACATATGGAAATGCAGCTTGCCGATGCTCAGCAAGCCAAAGCTGTGATTGACGACTTGTATGGTCAATTAGATAGTGAACAACAATCACTATTTGACCGTGTTATGAGGCATATCTGGCTGAAAAATAAAATGAAACAAGGGTTAAATAATTGATATTCGAGATGTAAGCTCCCGCCAACTGGTACTTTGGCACCTAAAAGGGGCAAAATCGCAGACAAATTGTGGCATATTTCCCTAATTTGTCTGCCCCACGCCTTCTATACTGACTAAGGACGATGGGAGTTATCATGGAACGACGAATTATTGCAGCTTGTATACTTTTGCTGAGCTTAACGGCCAATAACGCAGTAGCGCTTAGTGAAGAACTTGCCGATCAGGATTACTCCAAATTTTTTTCCAGCTTCCGTAGCGAATCGCCTGAGCAAGTAGAGCAGAATCTTGATGCCTTTGGCCGCCACCTTAAATTGACAGATCAACAACTCGACAGCTGGTATCGCTTTAAAATTACTTTTATTGAACAAGCCGAGAGCAGACAGCAACGCTTTTCAGCCATTAAAGAATTGAAAAGTAACCGTAAAGATTTGAGCAGTTTAGAAAAGCTAAAGCTAAAAGAACAGTTTCTGCAAGTTCACCTAAAAGAGCTGCGACAAATGATCGAAGTAGTGGATCGCCTTTATGCTCGGCTAGACAAGCACCAGAAAGTACAATTTGATCGGGCCATGCAGTACTTTTGGTCAGGCCATCACGCCACCTCTTCTTCACGTAGACTTAGCAGCAACCCTTAATATTTTTAACCTCGACTATCTTCGAGTAAACTTGGCAACTAGTTTGTTTACTCAATGTTAAGAATTTCCAATTGAAAACACTCGATACTTTGGGGCTACGTTGTCCTGAGCCGGTAATGATGATTCGCAAAACTCTGCGCGATTTGCAGAGTGGCGAACAATTACAAGTGATTGCTGACGATCCCTCTACTCAACGGGACATACCTAAGTTTTGCCAGTTTATGGATCATCAGCTGATCGAACAGCACAATGAAGATGGACGATTTATCTACGTGATTGAAAAAGGCTAATCAGTTGAACACCCAACTTATTCATTACACTGGTAAATGATGAAACAGCCGATACGCCAATAACACCTGACACACAAACCCCGCAGCAAACGCCAACGTCCTTACCCAGGGAATCGCAAATGTATAAGCTAGAGCATGGACAACACGTGCCCAGAAGTAAACACTTACTGCCACAGCTGTCATTGAGTTTCCTAGAGACAGTAACTGGATAGCTAACACAAGTGGAGCAAAAATCACCAAGTTTTCAACCGCGTTATAGTGCGCTTTTTTCAGTCTTGCAGCCCATGGCGACAATGGCTTTGGGTTCTCAGGATACCCCACCGCATCCATCAGTCCTCGAACCATGATGGTATTGAGAATGTAGGGCACCCATAAAATTGTGGTAAAGAAAGTTACCAAGGTTAAATAGTAGATCTCAGTAGTCATTGTTATATCCCTCTTGTTGTTCGACTTTAACTAAGCCGCACCTAACATAGTATATTTTTTAACCGCATCAGAGAAGGAGAACGCTAATCAAGCACGAAGGTCGATGATATACTTTTAGCATTACTTCCCATCCTTCAGGAGCACTATGGACCCGAACCGATTGGCGCAGCAGCTAAGCGACGAAAAACTCCCTCCGGTCGAACAGTGGAACCCGCCATTTTGCGGTGATATGGATATGGTGATCAAGCGAGATGGTAGCTGGCACTATATGGGTACGCCTATTGGGCGGCAAAAACTGGTTAAGCTTTTCTCTACGATTATTCGCAAAGATGGCGACGAATACTTTCTGGTAACACCGGTTGAAAAAGTTGGTATTCAAGTTGAAGACGCACCCTTTGTTGCCGTCTCGCTCGAAGTTAAACAGCATGAGCAAAAGCCGGTGCTGGAATTCACCGACAACGTGGGCAATGTGTTCGTTGCTGGCGAAGAACATCCTATTTGGGTCAACACCGATCCTGAGACTCAGGAGCCCTCACCTTATATTCGTGTCCGTAAAAACCTTGATGCTCTTATCCACCGTAACGTGTTTTATCAATTAGTTGAAATGGCGGAGCAAAAAGAAATGGATGGCAAAACCTGTTTAGTCATTCATAGTCAGGGTAAAGAGTTCGTCTTGGGTGCGATTTAAAACCATTTAACTCCCTCCGTGATGGTGAAAAGCTTGATGTCATTGCGAGTGAGCACGCAGCAATCTCAAGATTAGGAATACGTAATTTTCGCGCCTAAAGGTGCTCCTACAAAGTGTAAACCTATTCTTAAACTGTAGGAGCCATTTGAGAGGCCACTGATAAAGAACGCAAAAACAAACGACTTAAAAACAGAGAATACCAACACCCATGAAATTCGTCTTTAAAAAACCGCCACAACTGGCCATATACTGTTATAGTTTCGGCTTTACGCTCATCACCTTTACCATGCTGCATCAGTTTTTAGATTGGCAATGGCTAAGCCTGGTACGTAATCAACAGATTTTTATTTTAGGCGCGCTCACGGTTGCCGCAGGCAGTTTGTTTAACTGGATATTACCACTGATTAAAAAGAACAACGGAAACTCCCATGAATAAAAAGTTTGAACACTCAGTAGAAAAAGGACTCTTTACCAGCCGTTGGTTATTACTGCCTTTTTACCTCGGGCTCATGCTTTCGGTCGTTTTGCTGTTAGCCCGATTTATCGAAGATCTCATACTACTCATCCCCGAAGTATTTTCCGTCACCGAGAGCGAGTTAATTTTAAAAGTTTTAACCTTGGTCGACTTATGCCTTATTGCCAATCTTCTGGTGATTATTTGCTTTAGCAGTTATGAAAGCTTTGTATCGAAAATTGATTTTGATAATGGTAAGAATCGCCCCGACTGGCTGGGTCAGGTAGGTTTTTCCACCTTGAAAGTAAAAGTTATTTCATCCATTGCTGCCATATCGGCCATCGAACTGTTAAAGGTTTACATCGATATCGAAAACTATACTCAAGCTCATATTATGTGGATGGTCATTATCTTCTCGGTGTTTATGATTGCGGGTGTCATGTTTGCGTTTATGGATAAAATGGCTCATAAAACCCCTGCAACCGACAATACGGAGAGTAACTCATGAATACATTTGTCTGGCTCGACTTAGGTGTTAAAGATTTAGATCGCGCAGTTAAGTTTTATGGAGCAGTACTTGATTGCAAACTATCGGTTGAAGAATTCGATGGCTTTAAATTTGCGGTATTTGACCACGAAGGTAACGATGTCGCTGGTTGTTTGGTTCCGCAAGATAACTTTCAACCTGTCCCAATGAGTACCTTAATTTACTTTAATGTAGATGGCAGAATTAACGATGCGGTATCGGCGGTTGAAGCCAATGGAGGCAAAGTGATTAAAGAGCCCCATTCTATTGGACCGCACGGACAGCGAGCCATTGTGGTAGACAGCGAAGGCAACCATATCGCACTGCACTCAAATTAAACTCATCGGTAATGATGAGTTCAGAAACGCCACAGTCTTCACGACCAAAATGGTTAAGCCGTTTAACACAAAAACGGTTTGCCATTCCGTTGGCAATATTTATTGTTGTGATGCTGTTACCGAACCAATGGCAAGTTCCGGTTAAGGGAGCAACCGCCAGCGACTGGCACCCAGATACCTTCTGGTACGAACCCTGGGGCAGCTCGGGAACTCACAAAGGCATAGATGTGTTCGGCGCAAAAGGTACGCCCGTTACCGCAGCCAATTATGGTTTATTGTTGTTTAAAGGCAGTTTTAAAAAAGGCGGAAAAGTATTGGTGTATCTAGGGCCGGAATGGAAAATTCATTACTACGCTCATCTCGCCGACTTTACGGCTTCAACCCCTATTTTGGTATCTTCCGGTGAGACCGTTGGTTTTTTAGGTGATAGCGGTAACGCGCAGGGAAAACCACCACATCTGCATTTTACTGTGTTAAGTTTGCTGCCCTATTTTTGGAAAGTTGATGGTTCTTCTCAGGGATGGAAGAAAATGTTCTATCTCGATCCTAACGATTATTTAAGAGATCCCAGTCGATGAAAAAAATACTAAAAGTTGTTTCGTATACTTGTTTGAGTTTATTTTTATACGCCTGCTCCAGTCAGACTTCGCATAATAGCTTGGAAACCACCGAACACGCCGCTAACCAGATAAATTTACCCTACGCCACCGGAGAAATAACGCACGCACAATTATTTGCGCGCTACTCGCGCTTTGCCAGTAACTACAATAAATATCAGCCCAGTGAAGACGATGTAAAACAAGTGGCCAGCATTGATAAACCATTAAGTTTACACATTGTTTTCGGCACCTGGTGTCACGACAGCGAGCGAGAAATTCCACGGCTGTTAAAACTACTGCATCAAGCAAACAATCCTAATATTACTTACCAAATGATCGCGGTAGGCTATAACAAAAAAGTGAGCGATGTATCTGATCTGCCCGTTTCCATAAAGTACACTCCCACGGTTATTATTACGGATGAGAGTGGAACAGAGTTAACTCGCGTTATTGAACGGCCAGAGGGGAGTTGGGGTTATGAAGTGGCCACAACTTCTAGACTGTAAATTTAATCTATCTAGGTAAATCGAATTTATATATCTCAATATGAAGCTTATCGACATTTATCCTAACAATAAATTAATAGGATATATTACAGACCAATTAGAAGATGAGTTTGAGAAGAAGCTTTTTGAAGCATCATTATCTTTTTTGAATCAAGTTAATAATCCATTAGCTTTAAACGCATTTAGTTTTTCGTTAAGAGAATTAATTCGCCATGTATTAGATCGCTTAGCTCCTGAGAGTAATGTAAAGGCTACTATATGGTTTGAACAAGATCAAAATGCTAAAGCTGGTCAGATTACTAGAAAACAAAGGTTTAAATATTCTGTTCAGAAAGGTCTTCCTGATAAATTCGTTATTGATGACCTAAAAATTAATATTGATAAAGAGTGGTCAGAGATAAGAGATAGCATAAACATGCTCTCAAAATATACTCACGTAAACCGTGAGTCCTTCGATGCTAATAAAGAGCAATTAAGTATCGAGTCAAATAAAGCATTATTTGCAGTGTGGTCAATTTTTGCATCAATTTCGGATTTAGAAAATATGTTAGTTAGTTCTCTTCATAACGCTATAGAAGACGAAGTCCAAGATGCTGCCATACGTGAAACCAATGCTCAAATCGATATATTAAGTAATAATAGCTATATCGAAAATGCATTTGTAGAGGACTGGGAAATAACTTCGATAGACAGCAAATCCATCGAGTTTTCCGGTAAAGGTATTTCCTACGTTGTTTTAGAGTATGGAAAAGGCGATGACGGACTATGTGTTAATGAAGAGTTTCCTTTTTCATTTTCAGGTTATTGTAAGGTGAGTGAGCCAAGATTACCTATTATCGAAGCAGGCAATATTCGAATAGAAACAGACTGTTGGTATGAATAGTTAAATACATTTTTAGACTTACCCACTTACAAGAAAGGTAATACTCACTAATTTATCTTCGTTTATAACCCCCTAACTGCCTTTCTATCAACCCCCACTTTCTGTGCTATAATCGCGCGCAATTCTCGGTGCGCGATGCGCTTAAAAGGGAACGCGGTGAAATTCCGCGGCTGTACCCGCAAC
>JBFHVL010000164.1:0-7440 GCA_041589565.1 Kangiellaceae bacterium
ACGCATTAGAAACGTCAGGAGCTGAGAATAGTTGCTCGATTAAATCATCCAGCATTTGCACTTCAGCGATCGGAGAGTCCGATAGTTTATCGTGTAACGCAGCAAAAAATTGATCAGCATCTCGTAAATCACGCTCGCTACAGTTTAATTGTGGACCGCCAAGTGAAAACCAGGCTGCTCTGACACAAAAGGCCAGTTCTTTATCACCGACATTGTCAATAAAAGGTGTTATACGCGAATAAAACCACTGCAGTCTTTGCTGATCATCGGAATCTAAAACAGAGGGAACCGAGTCAGTCACGCTGGTCAATACATCAGGGAAGTAACCGGGCCTATCGAATAGACTTTGCATTGCCCGCAAACTTAAGCCGCATAGCTCGCTACGCAGTAATCCTGCCCATGCCAGATTATCGCAAGGATTTAGAAGCACGCGCGTTAAATTGCGCAGGTTTTTAATCATGGCTCGTTGTTCAAGGCGCTCCATCTCAATGGCTTCAACTGCGACACCGGATTGTTTCAATAATTGAATAATTTTTTGCGCGTGAGCTTTAGTTCGAACCAGCACAGCGATAGATTCTTCAGGCGATGTTTCACGAATAGCTTGAATGCGTTGCAATACCCGACTCGCTTGAAAGTTATCTGAAGGCGATAGCGCATGAATAAACTCAACCGCCGTACTATCATCCTGATTATTCGCGACAGCCAAACTCACCGGCACTGCGCCGAGCATCGTATCTTCCTGTTCGGGAAATACCTGTTTAAATGCTCGATTAACCCAATTTACCACGCCAGCAACAGAGCGAAAGTTGGTAGTTAAATTTAATGCTTGTAAGTTAATATTACCCAAACCATTTTGTCGACTGTCTAAATATAAGCCGACATCAGCTTCACGGAATCGATAAATTGATTGCATCGGATCACCAACCACAAACAAGGTACGACCGTCTCCCCGCTGCCAACCTTCAGTTAATAACTTTAACAATTCGTATTGTCCGTGCGAGGTATCTTGAAACTCATCAACCAGAATATGTTTAATTTGATAATCAAGCTTTAACGCTAAGTCGGTTGCCCCAGTATCGTCCTGTAGCGCTCTAAGTGCCGCTAAGGATAACTCGATAAAATCAACCTTTCCGCTCGCTTGAAACTCCAAGGTTAAAAAACCGAGCAAATAGTTTAAACTGATATTTAAGGCTTCAATCGTTTGCCACTGCGTATCCTTAAATTGCGTCTCAGGTAGCTTTAATATGTCAAATAATTGCTGAGTAAATTTGGGATAGCTGGCAAGTTCATCAGTGATGGACTGAAGCTTTTCTTTCTGCAGCTGTGCCAGCTGCTTTTGCTCCATGCCTTTAGCGGCAGTAACACCCAATACTCCATCGTTTTTGTTAAAGCGTTTTTTTAGCTGTCCTTTTCCGGTAAACAACAACTTGGCAATAGCCTGCCATTGACCGATGGCAGGTGATCGGTCATCAGGCCACCCACTCAAACCATGAAGTCGAAAAATTGTATGTTCACCGGGTAATTCCATCCCCGAAAGCTGAATGCCTTCAAGTATCAACTTGCTCAACTCGGAAAATTCTTCACCTACGGTTTTCGGTGCATTTTGAGACAGCACCTGCAGTTGATTTTCAATGAAGGATTCAAGAGCAGACTCCAATCGCTCACGCTCCAGTAATCGACCGTCGCGCACAAAGTGCCGTATCCACTGGTCTCTTCGAGCCAATAAAATGGTTAATAGCTCAACTAGCGTATTTAACTGATTATTTAAACCACGCAATAAATGAACCACTGAGGGCTCAACTTCTGGCAAGCTGCGCTCAATTAACACCGATGTCACAAATGATTCAGCTGCACTTCTGTAGAGCTGCGACGCATTTTCTTCAATACCGGGTTGAGCACCAAAGCGTGCCAGCAAAGGCATTTGCTTAACTAGGGATGCACAAAAGCTGTCGATAGTTTGAATTCTTAGTCGCGCTGGATTCTCGATAAGTTGCCATCGCTTTTCATCACTGCGAGCTAAAGCTCTAACAGCCAATGACCAGGTGGTTTTTGCATGAGCGTCTTTGGGTTCAGGTTGTTTTGCACTTTCTAGTGCTGCGATGATTCGCTCACGCATTTCATTAGCAGCTTTTCGAGTGTAAGTGATGGCAAGAATATCTTCAGGGTTTTCCGATACCGACAAGAGGTTTAAAAAGCGCTGAGTAATCAGGCCGGTTTTACCGGAACCTGCTGGCGCCTGAACAATAAAAGAGCCAGAAACGTCGATAGCCTGTTGCCGCGCTTTGGCATCCGATAATAGCTGATTCATGCGTCATCCTCCTGATTTAAATCCGGCTCCAGTTCACCGACACGGCAGATGGAATCATAAGGACAGTAGTCACATGCTCCTAGCTCAGTTGCAGGATCAACCGCGGCGAAACCTTGCTTAATTTGCTCTGTAACCTCAATTAAGTTTTGCTCCATATGCGACACAAATGAAGGCCAGTCATCGATATCGCTTTTACTGGACTCAATACTGGTTACTTTAGGAAAAAGATCATCCTTTTCGCTAACTCCAGCAAAACGCACTTCTTCATGATGAATTTGTGCAAAACACAGTGCTGCGATGTGTTCTTTATCCGATAACAGATAAAGCGGTAATTGCGGCTCAGCGATTCGATCACCAAACCATTTTTGCACATTCACTTTCCCGGTTTTGTAATCGATGATGGCATGCCCTATTCCTTCAACGTCATCAATACGATCCAGTCGGCCTTTTATGTTCAGATCATTCAGCCGTATTTCTGTTTCCTGCTCACAACCGATAACCCGGAAGGGATGTCTTTTCTTTTCAATAATCAAGAGGTCGAAAATTAATTGACTGTATTTCTCTTTTTCCAACGACTTCAGCAATCCACTATCGTTAAAGTGTCGAGTTAGAACGGTGTCCATTTCCTGATCGATTAGCTGTATTAATTCATCATCGCTCATGCCAAGTAGCTTTTGTTGATCGACCAATTTAAGCCAAATCGCCTGCAATACATGATGGACAAATAAGCCGCGATCACGCGGATCAATTCCTGGCTGTGCCGACTCCTGCTCCAGCAGTCGCATACGATAGCCAAGATAACCTTGCATAGGACACAGTGACTGCGCCTGCAAAAACGAACTTCCACCTACCAAATCTTCATGTGGATAAGAAAAGCCATAATCGTCGGCAAAGGTGTCTTTTTCTAATCGCGGAATTCGCTCCACTAACGGGCTAAACGGGGGCGGCGGCAGCCATTCTGATACAGCATCCACCACCAGCGGGCTAACGCTTAGCTCGCGATCATTATCCAAGCGGTAATAGCTGATTGTAACTTGTTCACTGGAAGCGAGCAGTGCCTGTACTAAAGATTCCGCAAACTCCAATTCGCGTTCTGGTCCCGAGCCAGGTAAGTGATGGTGTCGTGCCATAGCTATTGGTATAAATGGATTAGGACTGGCAACTTCTGGCATAACTTCGTTGGAAAAACCAGACAGCCAAACACCATCAAAACGCAATCCGACAGCTTCATAAAGTCCCATTACCTGAATCGGCTCGCCCGCGCTTTTTTCCTGAAAGGTTTGCCCTTCCAACATTTCAAGTAACCACTGATAAGCCTGCTGAAATCCACACTCAGAGGTAAGTCGGTTAAATTGCCGTAACTGTTGCAGGTGAGACAGGATCTGATCACGCAGCTGATATTGACGACTGCTCAAGGTACTACTGCCTGGCCAGCCAAATAACTCCAGCCATTGGCGAAACAGCAGTGCCCACTGCTCTGGCGACTGCTGCCCTTTGGCCTGTTGTTGTAAAACAATGAGAGCATCAAATTTTTGGCTTAAGTTTTCGATTCGACTTTCGCAGTGCTCCGATTGAGCCTCTCGTTGACGAAATTGATTCATCAATAATGATCGGATTTGCTCGATTCGCCAATGATCCTGAGGACGTTCAACCAGATGAAAAGACAGATGACGAGCTTCTGCTTTAAACTCATCCCAAAGAGAAACCTGTGGTGAACGAAGTGCTTCTATAAACTGTTCAGTTTCGATACTGCGTCCCAGTAACCCTAATACCGCCAAGGCAACTCGGCAGAACGGCAACTGAGTCAAGCCTTCCCCTACCGACAGGTTATACACCGTGGCTGGAGGTTCGGGCAGATGTAAGGTCTCTGGATGCAGCTGTTGCTGTAATAAATTGCTCACCTGAAAGCGGCGCTTATCCAGATCGGGAATGATCAGCGCGTAGCGACCATGAGGATTTTCTGTTACCGCTTGCTTGAGCCATTCCGCCGCAGAGTGAATCTCCTGCTCAAAACTGTCGCAAACGACGCCTTGGCAGTTTTGCGTTTGATCGGGCTCCGGCTCATTGGCATTAAGGGTTTCAATACCCAATTGAGCCAATCGCTCAATCAGAGTCTGTTGCTGCGGCGTTACCTGATGAAAGCCCAGCCACTCCATCTGTGGCGTTAGCCGTAACTGTTCGACTAATACTTCATCAGCCAACCCGATCAGTAAGTGGTCAATCAACTGTGATGAGTCCAACCATTGTTTATCATCAAGTCGAGATTGATAACTCGTGGCCCAATTCACAAAGGCTTCATGATCTTCGGTAACCGGGTCTATTTGGGTTAACGACACCCGCCATTGATTGAGTAGCTGAAACGCTTCTTGCACTTTTCGCGCGGTCGCTCGGGTCGATATCAAGTACTCAGCCTGAGGGCTGTTGCGAATAATGTCTTCCCAGAGCCACAGACATTGACTGGGGGTTAAACATGTAGGCATGGTTTTTAACTGGGCCAAACGCGCATACGTGCGGCTTAGCCATGTTTCTAAAGGAAGAATATCCGGAGCCGTCCATACCCCACTCGTTTGGCTCTGTTTTTGGTGGTATTGCTCAGTCCAAAAACGAGCTTGTCGGTTACTCGCTGTAACCAAAACTCGTTTTCGCTGCGATAGCAAATTAAATCGATCAGATGCGGCCATTTTACGTCTAAAATTCCTTATGTTTTTCTTTTTATTCAATATGTTAGCATTGATTTATAAGATATTGCATAATCAAGCAATACTAACTGATTGTTTTTATTTAAGGTTAACCAATTAATCACAACTCGCTATAAAAAATTGTTCAAACACCTGTTTAATGATGCTAGTCTCTTTAGCGCGTTGATTAGACGACACAACAGTCAAAATAAAGTGCTTAAAAAAAATAACGAATTGAGCTCATAATAATAACTGACTGTCGCTTTTAATAGCGTTTTGTTTTGCAGCCAACCAAGACGAACCGTCGAGGTCATGGGGATTTACACATCAAGGAGTACGTAAGGCTTTATAACAGGCTTAATGCCACTTATAAAGGTGCATACGCGTTGGGCAGATGAATCGGATCTTACCAATCCGAGAGGGGCGTCGCAGAAACAATCAAGATGTTAAACAACAATAAAAAAATATTAAAACTCATTAAACAATTGGATCCAGCACTAGTTGCCAAGTCTCTCAGCGGTAACTCAGTTAGCTTGGTTCGTCTGGTTGAGTTACTCGCCCAACAAGTCATAGATCATAAACAATCCAACGCCACCCTCGAGTCTCAACCACCACTCGATCCCCTGACACAATTACCCAATCGAAGTTATTTCAACCAATGCGTAGAACAAGCTATCAATCGCGCTTTACGCCATAAAAAGCCGTTCGCTCTAGTATTTATTGATATTGATCACTTTAAAGCCATTAACGACACCCACGGCCATAAAGTAGGTGATCAACTGCTGCAAGAACTTGCCCAGCGTATTTTACAAACTATTAGAAAAAGCGATGTGCTCTGCCGATTAGCCGGTGACGAGTTTTGTGTGCTTGTTGAAGAACTTGAACAGTCAGATGCTATTTTGAAGGTTATCAACGCGATCCGCCGCAAAATCGGCCTTCCTTTTGATGTTGATGACTTATCGTTAATTGTTACCTGCAGCATCGGTGTCAGTGTCTACCCAGATGATGGCCAATGTTTCCAGGACTTGCTTCATTTTGCTGACTTAGCCATGTACGAAGCTAAACGCAGTGGGCGTAATTCGGTAAGTCTATTTACTCCTGAAATTGCCAATAAGGTTCGGCAGTTAACTTCCCATCAAAAGCGGCTCAAAAGCGCTCTAGAATTCAGTCAGTTTGAGTATTGGTTCCAGCCAGAGTTAGAACTCAGCAGTGGAAACATTTGCGCCGTCAGACAAGTGGCAACACTACCAGCTCCCGGCCTAGGCTGTGAAAATTCAGTTTTAGATGTGGCTCAGCAAGGTAAAAAAGTAACCATGCTTAATATTGAACTGATTCGCGCGGCATGTGAGCAATTTCGGCGATGGGAATCGACACTTCAGTATATTCCGCGAATTGTGATTCCCTTATATAAAGACTTATTGTGCTCCCCTCGCTGTCACTGCATTGTAAAAGATATTATCAACAGGTTTAATATTTGCGGATCATCAATCGAGTTTGAAGTGAGCGAGCTGGACTTAAGTAACGACTGCGAACACGGCGTAGAGACCGTTAAACAGCTGCACTCGATGGGCTGCAAAATCAGTTTGATAAATTTTGGAATTGGACCAGCTAGCTTACGATTGCTTTCCTCCGGCCATATATACAAAATTAAAATTGATAACACCCTGATATCCGACATAACGCAGTCGAAACAGTCCCGGCAGGTAATGGAAGCTATTATTGAGCTTTGCTTAAAATTTAATATACGAGTAGTTGCTCTTGACGTTACTAATCTTGAACAGGTAAACCTTTTAGAGTCATTGAGGTGCGATGGGATTCGCGGCGAATTTTTAAGCCCACTGTTCATGGAAGAAGAATTTACAAAAGTGCTAACAAATTATAACAGCCAACAGTCTGTCGAGCTTGATACCTTTCAAGAAAAAAAATATCGAATCAGCGGAATACCGCCGCAAGTGTGATAGGTACTGTGAGCAATTTACCGGCTTCCTTATACGGTTTTTTTAAAGTATATCGGGCTTTTATCTAACATTTCGAACTGAAGCTCAACCTGCAATTTCCTTGTGAAATGCGACGACCGCAGTGAGCCATAAGGTGAAAGATCTTTTTCCTAAACTTCTATTCATTTGTTTCGCACCGCTTCGCTGTGTGCGAGTCACCTTTGTCAAACGCGACAAAGGTAACCCAAAACGCTTGTCACTGCGCTGGCCATTCGTTCAGAGTCTATCGAAAATAAGTCAATTCTACTGACGGGTTTGATGCTACCTGATACAGCTGTCGCTACTGGCTAAGATCACATTCTACTTGTCGTATAGCTCTTTGCTTCCATAAACACCGCCAACTTATCAAACTTGTCATTCTGCGACTTGATCGCAGAATCCACATGTCATTGCGAGCGTAGCGAAGCAATCTCACAAATTTCGACAATTTCGTAGAGAGCGTTTTTAACGCACCAAC
>JBFHVL010000165.1:0-7389 GCA_041589565.1 Kangiellaceae bacterium
ACTGGTTACAGAGGTGAGTGACGATCCGATAAAACGAGCAATGGCTTTGGCCTCTGAGCTCATGCAACGCTCGCCCGATACCAATGCCGCGATTAAAAAGTTGTATCATCGTGCCTGGTGTCAACACTCTGCGAAAATCTTAAAGCGAGAAACAGGCTATCAAATAAAAATCTTAATGGGAAAGAATCAATCCATTGCAGTAAAGCGAGTACTGGGGGACACCGACAGACAGTTTCAACGCCGTATGCCATGGTAAGCATCAGTGTTCAGATTGCGAGTGGAATTCATCCACTATCTTCCGCATTTTTTCGGCCAGTTTGGTCATTTGTAAGCCAGCTTGAATGGTGTCTTGCGAATGTCGTCCGGTAGTTTCTGAAATACTCTTAATATCGTTCAGGATACGCTCAATGTCGCGAGCCAGTTGTTGCTGATTTTCTGACGACAGCTGCGTCGCCGAATTTTTATAAGAAATCTGCTCAACCGCTTGAGTCATTTGTTGCAGCGCCTGTTCCAGTTTGGCGGACTGTTCTGTACTGTGCGCGGTTTTTTCTCGACTGTGAATCATGGCTTTAACCGCTTCGGCAACACCTTGTTGAAGCGTACTGATGGTTTGCTCTATTTCTGCCGTTGACGACTGGGTTCTTTGTGCCAGAGTTCGCACTTCGTCGGCCACTACCGCAAACCCTCTGCCCTGCTCTCCTGCTCGAGCAGCTTCTATTGCAGCATTTAAAGCGAGCAAATTGGTCTGTTCGGCAATATTTTTAATAACATCCAATACCTGACTAATGTTATTACTTTGCACGGCCAGTCGATTAATAACCTGAACCGACTGATTGATTTCGTCATCAAGCTCGATGCTCGATTGTCGTGCTTCCGTCATTAATGAAGTGCTGGACTTAATTTGCTGATTCGATTCGTCGACCGCCTGTTGCACACCGAGGGTATTATCAGAGATTTCATTGACCGAAGCGATCAGTTCACTGGTGGTTTGAATAATATTACCGGTGGCTGATTGCTGTTGACTGATTGCATCATCGGTTTGACTGGCAATGTGCTCCACTTTGCTCGCTTGTTTTGCAAGCTCGTCAGAGGAGCTCTCAATAGTCAATAGCAGGTTACCAACCTTTTTGATCATCCAGTTGACTGAGTTTTTCAGTGAATTCATTTCGTCCTTCGTTTCAAAGTGTGATTGCGCATTGAAATCACCCTTGGCAAATTTTTCTGCCGTGCGGATCAAGCTATTGACACTCATGCCAATGGATAGCGACATACCGATAAATAAATAGGCAGTGACCGATAACGAAATGACCACCAGTAACAGTAAACTCCACAGTGCTTGCTGCTCGCGTTCAATACGTTGTTGATACAATTGATCGAGCAAGGCCACTCCCTTAACTAAGGTGTTATAAAAAGGTTGTTTAGCGGATTCGATTTGTTGAATAAAGCTTTTCTGGTCGACAGTAATATCTACTGCAATAAAAAACTGCTCATCGATGAATGCGTTTAATGTTTTATAGCCTTCAACTTGTTGTTGTAACGAGTTGGAAAGAGGCGAAAGATCTGGCGATACGGATAACAGGTAATTACTGTTTTTCTCCAGTAGGTTGGACTGATTAAGTAATTTGTCATAAGCAACAGAAATATCATCGTAAAAACTGGGATCTAAAGAATCTGCTGAAAGCGCATAGGAGCCAATCGCTTGCGTCGAAAAAATCGGTTCCATGGCCTGGTAAAAGTCGCGCGTTAAATACTGAGCTAAATAAAAGGTAGCCAGTTCGGGATCGTTAGTGATGCCCGATGCATTGGACAACACCCGATACAATTGCATGATTTCTGTGTTTAAAAATACATAAGCATTATATCGTTCGTTGATCGGTGCGCGGGCGTCTGAACTCACATTATCGGCTTGTTCAATCGCTGAACTAACATTGTTAAGTTGGCGTTGCCAGTCATCATTGCTGGCGAGTGGATGTTGCTCCTGTCTAAGATTTTCCAGTTCGCTAAGGAAAATAAGTTTGGCTGCACTTCTTTTTTGCGTTTGACCTTTATCTAAATCCCTTTGCGCAATCATTGCCTGAACAACGAATTGATGACTGCTGATGACCAGTTGGTGGATCTTAGGAAACAAAGTGAGTGCCTGTCGCTCTTTTTCAGTTTTGTCGATGGAAGAAATCACCTGCGACAAATAGGCATAAGCCAAAATTGCAATGGGCGCCAGAAAAATAACGAACACCAGAAAAAACTTACCGCTGTATTTCAGGCGGTTCATCAACTGTATCGCGGGTAGCAACAGCTTGGTCATAGGCACTCTATGGTTAAGCCACGTAACTTATTGGTTTTAGTTAAATTAGTTCTAATAACTATAGTTCAAATATCGCCTCTCTGGATCCCGTTAACGGGACTCAAAAAACAAGGGTGCTCGTTTGCGTGGATGATTGCCAATACGATCCATGGTTTGAGCATCGTACAGACGCCCATTGAGCATCACCTGATCAACGTGATCGCTGTTGCGAATATCGGTTAATGGATTGGCATTAAGGATGACAAGATCCGCCAGTTTTCCCGGTTCCAATGAGCCAATGTCACCGTCAAGACCCAAATATCTGGCGCTGTCCAAAGTTGCTGCGCGTAAGGCCTGATGAGGTGTCATACCGCCTTGAACAAACATCCAGATCTCCCAATGGCTGCCCAGTCCTTCGCGTTGGCCATGGGCGCCAAGGTTCACTCCAACGCCCAGTGACTGTAGTTTGGCGGCGACTTTTGCAGTATTGAAGTGGTTGTAGTCTTCTTTTGGAGCCATCATGCGACGAATGGAACGAGGCCAGAGTACATCGTTTGGAACATAACGGCTCAGCAATGGATGTTTCCAAACCTCGGTATGTTGATACCAGTAGTGCTCACCCCAGATCCCACCATAGGCTACCGTTAATGTCGGTGTGTAGCCTACCTGCGTTTGCGACCAGAGCTGTTCGACATCCTGATAAATCTCTGCCGGAGGAATGGCGTGCTCAATGCCGGTATGTCCGTCCACAATCATGGTGAGATTGTGTTGCAGCAACGAACCGCCTTCGGGAACCACCATAAGCCCAGTTTCGCGCGCGGCATCGAGCACCTGCTGTCGCTGGTCACGACGTGGCTGGTTGTAGCTTTTAACTGAAATAGCGCCCACTGCTTTCATGCGCTGCAAATGATTCAGTGCATCTTTTCGATTGGCCACTTCGGCGGTAAAGCTGGTTTCGGCACCGTAAAGAATGGTTCCGGTGGAAAAAATACGCGGTGCGATGATTTGTCCAGCCTTGGCCAGCTCGCTGGCGGCGAAGATGGTGGAGGTATCGTTCGAAGGATCGTGCAAGGTAGTAACACCAAAAGCGAGTGTGGCCAGATTAACCCAGTTTTGTTGAGGTGTAATTTCAAAGTGACCCTGCGCGCCATGCCAATGGACATCGACCAAACCCGGGATCACGGTTTTTCCAGTCAGGTTGACCCGTCGTACTCCTTTCGGCGCTTTCAGACTGCCTGCTTTTCCGATAGCGGTAATGCGATTGTTTTCAATTAATAAATCACCCTGCTCGATGATTTCGTCGCCGCGCATAGTGATGACACGCGCGCCAGAAAGAAGATAACCACCACGTGGTTGATCGTACTCATAGTTGAAACCAAGCTCGGTGACCTGGGGTTCTGCAAATTGGTGAGTATTATCGAGTACCTTCGGCAGAGTTTGGCTGTAAAGACGGTCACCCAAAGACCAGTAAAGAGTTTGGCTGTCATGAGACCAACTCAAGTTTTCGCCACTAAATCCACTCACTCGATGTACCGGCAGCGCTTTACCCTCAGCTCCGGTGGCAATGCTTTTTCCAGCAGCGGTAAAAGGCATAACATAAACCTGAAACCGCTCGACAAACGCAATCCAACGACCATCGGGCGAAACCTTGTACTCGGTAGCCCATGGCGTATGTAGGCGCTCACGCACATCAGCACCATTGAGATCCATGCCGACCAGCTTTCGGAGTGTTTTATTGCCCTCGGAAACTGACCGGGTGACGAGCAGTCGTTGATTGTCTGCCGCAAAGTGAGGAGCAACGCCATTATCGGTGATAATTTGTGGAATTCCACCATCGGCATCGACACGGTAAATGCCGGGATCGTCCGAGTAAAGTTCCGGAGTGATGTAGCCGCCTCTTACTTTTCGATATACCACGGTTTCGCCGTCGGGGGAAAACTGGGGTTCCAGATAATGACCGGGTGCCGAAACCAAAGTTTTGGCACTGCCGCCACTGGCTCGAACCTTTTTCACGCGTCCCAGTTCATCATCATTCCAGCTGGTGAAGACAACCCATTTTCCATCTCGCGAATAAGCTGGATAAAACTCAAACTCGTCTTCCTGACGGGTTAAGCGCCGTGGTTTGCCATCGGGCAAATTTCGGCTGTAAAGTTTTCCAAGTGCTTGAAATACCACGCGATCGCCTTTGGGAGATACATTAACCCAGCGCAACATTCTTACCGGGAATTTATCGGGTGCAACCTCTACGGGAAAGCGCAGTGCTTGTCTAACCTCGCGTTGATCCTTGATTTCAAAAGGGATTTCGGTGACTGCCAACGTTAGCGTATTGAGCCGACGAATTTTTCCACCCGCCCAGAAAATGATATCCCGGCTGTCCGGGGTCCAGGCAAAGGTAGGATAAACACCGTGAATGGCCCAGGTTTCCTGCATATCTCGATCGAGTTGTTGATAAATCGGCGACAATGCTCCGGTGGTCAAATCCTTAATAAACAGACTGGACTGGTTGCGTATACGCCGTACGAAAGCTAATTTTTTGCCGTCTGGAGAAGGTGTCGGTCTGACCGCGCCACCGGCACCGCTAATTTCGGCTTTAATGTCGCCAGTTTGGCGGTCGATGCTGAATATTTCGTAGATCTGACCATTGGAATCTTTGCTGTACTCGAAGATCGGCCCGGGCGTGGAGTCGCGACTGAAATACACCTTTTGTCCATCCGGTGAAAACATCGGCTCACCCAGATCTTTTTGGTCGTTAGGGCGCTCATTAAGCTGTACGCCCTGTCCACCACTTCGGTGATACAGCCAGATTTCCCCTGCGCCTAACGAACGACTCGAAGTGAAGTGCTTACGAGCCACCAGAAAGTCGCCATCGGGTGACCAGGCGGGACTATTCAGCAGGCGGAAAGATTCGTTGGTCACCTGAGTCGCTGCACTGCCATCGGTTTTTATTATCCATACATTGTCGCCGCCACTGGCATCGGAGGTGTAGGCAATCCAATTTCCATCTGGACTGAAACGTGGTTGCATATCCCACGCCATCCCAGAAGTCAGCTTGGTAGGTTCACCACCATCCACGGACATCAGATAGAGATCACCGAGCAGATCAAACACCAGTTGTTTACCGTCCGGACTGACATCGAGATTCATCCAGGTCCCTTCGTTGACCCGAATATCAACGAACTGGCTGTTTCCCGGAGGTTGATTAACATTCCATTGCTGGCTTTCACTGGCCAGGCTGCCGAGCAGCCAACATGCGGAAATTGCTAAAAAATAGGGAAATAATCGGTTGGGCATTGGCATAGCTGGCGTCCTTATTATTGTTGATCTGGGGCTGTTTCCGGTATCCGTTTAATGTTAGTTTGAGTCGGACAGGGGTTCAAATCGACCATTTAGGCAAAAAAAATGGCTCTCCGGCAAAAAATTAGCTGATTTTTCAGCCATTTGCTGGGAATATTTAGAAATTATATTAAAATGTGAACTATGTCATTGACGGGAAGCAAAGCGTGGATTGGCTTAAAAGAATAATTGGGAAAAGCACTCAGCGAGTAGGGTTACGGTGGGAAGGTAACCAGTTGAGCTATTGTGTGTTAAACCCTAACGGTGAAGATCGTCTGTTTACCGCAGTTGAGCGGATCGATTTTGATGAGGCCAAAGCGGATACCATTCTTGCCGACCGTATCAGTGAGTTGGGTGTTCAAAATGCCGAAGCTTACTGGGTTCTGCCTGCCGATCAATACCGACTCCTAACCATTGACCGTCCTGCAGTGCCCGAGTCTGAACTGGGCAGCGCTATCCGTTGGCAAATCAAAGACCAAATCGACTTTGATCTGGAAGATGCCGTTATTGAACACTTTGCCTTTCCCAAAGGGCTTCCCGGCAGTAATCAAATTTATGTGGTGGTGGCCCATCGTAAAACCATCGAAAATATCGTTTCTTTGACCAAAGCGGCGGATCTGGAACTGGCCGCAATTGACATCAGTGAGCTGGCATTGGGTAATGTAATCCTCCCCCAATTGCAAGAAGGCCAGAATATTGCCTTTATTGCGGAGCATCCAGGTGGATTATCGGTGAACTGTTATTACGGAGAAGAGTTTGTGTTTACCCGTTGGTTGCCCGACGTCTACCTGCCGCGTTCTAAGAGCGATGATGCGTTAACGCTTGATCTTGATATCGACCATCAGGATGACAACGATCGTCTGCTGTTGGAAATTCAGCGCACACTGGATTATTACGAAGGTCAGATTTCACGTCAGGCGGTTACGCGACTGGTGATCCCGGCATTGGGTGAGCAAACAGATTCGACCGTGGAGCTTTTGGGTAACAACTTAGGATTAACGGTAGATGTACTGAGTCTGGAAGACTTCTGTCGATGGACTGATCCTGTGAGTGATTTGAACATGCACACCAATTTAACCGTGTGTGGCGCTGTTTTACGCGGTGAGAACTTAAAGTCTGCAGTCAGTGATAGCGGCTCCGATGAAGCGGAGGTGGCTCATGCAGCAAATTAATCTGTATTTACCCGAGTTTCATCCCAAGCAGGATATTCTTAACTTTAATCAACTGTTAATCGCAACCGCAGTGCTTTTTCTGATCTATGTTGCACTCGGTATTTGGGATAATAGTAAAACTCAGTTGCTCGAACAGCAGGTAAAACAACGAGAGCAAATGCTAGCTCCGCTAGAAAAGCAAAAAGCGGAACTGGAAAAAATGATGGCTGAGCGTCCCGATGATGGTCAATTGGATAATCAGATGGCGGCGGTTGAGTACGATATTCAAAATAAAACTATTGCTCTTAACACGCTTAAAAATAGTGATATTGCTGCGAGTAAAGGTTTTAGCGATCTTCTAATTGATTTAGCCAAAGGCAGTGATCGCCGTATTTGGTTTACTCATATTGAGTTAAAGCAGGATGTGCTTTCTTTACATGGGCAAACGGTTGATCCCAAGTTGATTTCTAGCTGGATTGAAAACTCCACCAAACAATCGGAACTGGCTCGTCAGTTTTCGGCCATTTCGATTACCCAAAATGATAACAACAATAGAGTTTACGATTTTGAGCTCAGCGGAGGCGTGTTAGTGCATCATGAATGAACAAACCAAAGCTGAAGAAA
>JBFHVL010000166.1:0-7358 GCA_041589565.1 Kangiellaceae bacterium
CAGCAAATTCTCAGTGACCATCTAGCACATGCACCCGACGCTTACGATGCATTAGGGTGGCCAACAATTGCTGATACCCAAGTTACACTGGATGATGGGAGCTGTGTAGACGCTATTACCCTAGGTCAACGCGTAATGGTGCGAGTTTCAACACCAGGACACACTAGTGATAGCCATAGCTATTTACTTGGAAACTCAGATAACCAGAAGTTGTTAAAACATCAGGTAGAGTTCGCTTTTGTCGGAGACACCATCTTAATCGGTGGATTAGGTCGTACTAATTTTAGTTCCAGCGATAGCGGCTTGTTATTCGACAGCATTCAAAAACTCGATCGTATTATCGATACGACTACCTTGCTTTGCAGTGCCCACGATTACAACAATCAATTTACAACAACGCTTGCTACTGAAAGTAATCACAACGCCTTACTATTTGATATCCTTAACAACACATTGGATAAATCAACGTTTATCGAGCGCAAGCAACTACTAGATCAAAAGCTCAACGATCAGGTTGGGCATGAAATTTTATGCGGTGTAGTTAACGCCGGATGTAATTTGGAAGGGTTACACATTCTGCCCGAAGAGTTAGGACAATTTTTGACAGAAAATCCGAACATTCGCCTAGTAGATGTTCGTGAAGCCCATGAGTATCAACTGTTCCATGATTGGAGCAAGCTTAATATGACTCATCCGCCAGAAAATGTTCCTTTATCCAAAATGACATCCTTTATTGGTGAATTATTGCGTCAAGATTCGGCCAAAGACATCGCGTTGTTATTTGTCTGTCGCAGTGGAGCACGTAGTGCAAAAATTGCGGAAACCTTTAGGCGTCTTGGATTTAATAAAACTCGACATATTTCAGGTGGCGTCGCTTTAAGTTGTTGTTAGTTCGCTCTTAATAACCGATTAAACAAAGAAACTGGATGAGTAAATGAAATACATTATTTCTGCAGTCTTAATACTGAGTACTACTTTTTCGCTCAACGCAGAGAAACTGACACCCGAAAGAATCTTTTCATCACCTTCATTAGCCGGTGAATCCTTACGCGGATTACAAATCAGTCCCGATGGTACTCGGGTTACTTTTTTGAAGGGCAAAACCGATGATTACGAACGACTCGACTTATGGGAATATCATCTTGAGTCGGCCAAAACACGACTCTTATTCGATTCGAATGATTTGCACTCAGGTGATGAAGAGCTTTCTGATGAAGAAAAAGCTCGTCGCGAACGTATGCGACTGAGTGGCTCGGGAATTGTCAGTTACCAATGGTCGAGTGATGGCAAGGCCTTACTTTTCCCCCTTGGTGGCGATGTATTCTATTGGAAAGTGGGTAACGAAAAAGCAACAAAAATTATCGACACTCCGGAGTTTGAAACCGATGTTAAATTTTCACCCAAAGGTAATTTCATTTCTTTTGTTCGGGAGCAAAACCTATTTGTTTATGACTTAAAAAATAATAGAGAGCGTCAGGTAACCACAGCAGGCGGTGGCCCAATTAAATTTGGTATGGCGGAATTTGTCGCACAGGAAGAAATGAAACGCATGACAGGATACTGGTGGTCTCCTGACGAAACTAAAATTGCCTTTACTAAAGTCGATGAAACACCGGTAGAAGAAGTTATCCGCAGCGAAATCTATGCCGACGAAATCAAAACGATTAAACAACGCTATCCATTTGCCGGTAAAAACAATGTTCTTATCGAGCTTGGCATCATTCAGTTATCCGACAGTAAATTCCAATGGATCGATCTTGGTGAAAACAAAGATATTTATATTCCGCGTGTTAACTGGACTAAAAACAGCAACCAGGTAACTTATCAGTGGCAAAGTCGCGATCAAAAAACCTTAAAACTCATTAAGGTAGACTGGCCTTCAATGCAACAAACCAATCTTTTGACTGAAACCAGTGATACCTGGATTAATCTACATGAAGATTTGTATTTTCTGAATGATGAAAAACATTTTATCTGGGTATCTGAACGCGATGGTTACAAGCATATCTATCTTTATCAGATGGATGGAAAGCTGGTGCGTCAACTAACACAAGGCGAATGGGTGATTGATGGTATTGAACACATCAATCAAGAGTCCGGCATTATTTATTTCACCGGTCGAAAAGATACGGCTGTAGAACGTCACTTATATTCTGTCGCTATCGCAACTGGAGACATCAAGAAAATTTCTCGTCGTAGTGGTTTTCATAGCATCACCTTCGCCAAAGATGGCAGCAGCTTTATCGTTAATTTTTCCACGGTCAATACGCCACCCCAAGTCTCTTTGCATAATGCAGAAGGGGATCGAGTCACCTGGTTGGTAGAAAATAGAATCGATAAGGATCACCCCTTAAACCCTTATCTAAAACACTGGATAAAGCCGCAATTCGGCAACATTAAAACGGACGATGGAACCAAGCTTTATTATCGTTTATACAAACCGGCAAACTTTAATCCAAAAAAGAAATACCCGGTTATCGTCTATTTGTATGGCGGACCCGGAGTGCAGATGGTGACCAATAGCTGGAGTGGTCGCAATATGTTGCCACAGTATTTGGCACAGCAAGGCTATGCTGTATTCACACTGGACAATCGAGGTTCAAAGCATCGTGGAAAAGCTTTTGAAAATCCAATCTATCGAGCGATGGGTGGAGTTGAAGTAGAAGATCAGGTCCGTGGCGTTCAGTTTTTACACACGTTGAGTTGGGTCGATAAAGAGCGTATCGGTGTCCATGGTCATAGCTACGGTGGCTATATGACTTTAATGACCATGTTCAAGGCTCCAGAATATTTTCAAGCAGGAGTATCAGGCGCGCCTGTAACCGACTGGCGTTTGTACGATACTCACTATACCGAGCGCTTTATGGGTCATCCGGAAAAGGATGCAGAAGCTTATGAAAAAGCCTCTGTGTTTCCTTACGCGACCAATTTAAAAGGTCCATTATTGATTTATCATGGTATGGCTGATGACAATGTACTGTTTAAGAACAGTACCAAACTTTATAAATTATTGCAGGATAATAATATTCCGTTTTATGTAATGGATTATCCAGGTAAGAAGCACAGTATACGCGGCAAACAAACCCAAATGCATCGAATGAATTTAATTCGCAACTTTTTTGATCTGCACTTTGGAATAAAACGTTAGCTTTTAGTTTTTTGATCAAAAAAGGCGACATCACACAATGTCGCCTTTTTTTATTTTTCGCTTATTAAACCAGCAGATTATGCTTAGCAGCGTAACGCACCAGCTCGGCCGTATTACTCACTGAAAGTTTATCGAGAATTTTTCCACGATGGTTTTCCGCTGTTTTGACACTTATATTTAAAAGCCGGGCAATATCTTTCGTGGTTTTTCCATCAATAACCAGATGAAACACTTCGCGCTCTCGCTTGGTCAAGTTCTTATAAGGGTCTTGCCATACTTTTTCTGGCTGAGAATATTGCGCAGCCAATACACTGGCGGCATACTGACTGTAATAGGTTCTGCCACTGGCTAACGCTTTTACCGCATCAATTAACTCTTCACTAGCACTGTCTTTAATTAGATAACCTGCCGCGCCCGCTTTAACCATATGGATCACGTATTCTTGTTCTTCATGCATGGTTAACACCAGAATTCGACAATCCGGGAGCTTGGCATGCAGTCGTTTAACAACTTCCATACCATTGAGTTCGGGCATACTGATATCAATAACACAGACCTGTGGCTCGTACTCAATGGCTTTTTCTACAGCTTCTAATCCATTAGCAGCTTCACCCACCACAACGATATCTTTATCTCGGGTCAGCAAGCTAACCAGACCTTGCCGTAATATCGTATGGTCGTCTGCCAATAATACTCGGATCATGATTGTCTTCTCCCGGTGATCACGACTTTAATTTCAGTTCCTGCATTTGGACTAGAAGAAATGGAAAGCTGACCGCCAAAAGCTGCAACGCGATCCTGCATAGCCGCCAGACCAAACCCGTTATCAATATTTAACTCAGATTGCGACATACCCTTCCCATCATCACGAACTTTTAAAATAAACAGCTGTTCAGAAGCTATTAATTGCACATGAATGGTTTTACATTGTGCATGTTTGATCGCATTGGTGACGGACTCCTGCACAACTCTAAATCCCAGTGTTTGAGTTTCTTCATCAAGGTCGGCATCTACCTGAGCATTCAGCTTAATGGAAATATCGCTTTTTTCACTCATGACTCGCACCAACCATTCAAGGGCGGCAACCAGCCCTAAGTCGTCTAGAATGCGAGGACGCATTAAGCGGGATATTTCACGAGTATCGGCCAGGGCTTGCTTCGCCAAGTCGAGAGTGTCTGTAAGATCGATCCCGGGTTGCTCGCCTGCCACTTGCTGCAATTGATTAATTAAAGCCGTTAACAATTGACCAACACCATCATGTAATTCACGAGCAATTTGTTTGCGTTCGTCTTCTTGTACGCGCCACACACGCTTGGCCAAATTACGCATTTGGAGTTGACCGGACTGCAGGTTTTGCACCAGTTGTCGTTGCTGCTCACTGAGCTGGCTGATCCATTGTTGCAGATCCGAATCACTATTCATACACAAGACTCGCCGCGATGTTATCTTTAAAGGGTAAATAATTTTGTTGCTCAATAAACCGTGATTGTTGCGATTCGGGAAGTTGTCGCAGTAAATCTCGTAATTCCTGCAGCGCCTGTTGACGCAGAGGAGAAGCATCTTTTCCCTGATGCTCTAACAAGAAAGCACGTAAACGGTAAAATTGAAAGTTACGCCAATAGCCACCGATTTCGCGCACTGCCTGCTCGGCCTGGTTTAACAATGTTTCCAAGGTTAGCCAGTCGCGTATATACCAGGCATAGGCAGCATCGAATTCAAGCAAACGAAGTTGTTCATAGTGATGCAACGAAAGTTTATAGTTATCAAATTGCGAACGTGCGGCGGGATAGCTTTCAGGCTGTAAAGCTAACAGTTGCTGGCACCAGTTAAGCAGCGCCAATAACACCAGGTCATTCGGTGTGTGTTCGGGAACGTTTAGCCTTGTAATCGGGTTCGCCAGCTTCATGCTTAAAAACTCATTCTGGCGCGCAACCGTATCAAAGTAAAATTGTTGATGGGTACTGCCTTGTTCATCGATAAAGGGACGCAATTCCGTTAACAAGTCGGTGGCTCCAAGATAGTCGGCAGTTAACATTTTCCAACTCGCCATCCAGAGTCCAAACTCATTAATTCCACGAATGTCCTGACGTTGACGCAATGTGATAAATACTTGCTCAAGACTGGACAGGCTTTGTGAAACATTGCCCTGCAAAAAACCTAAACGAGCCAGATAGGCTTTCGCCACCAGACTTTCTTCAAGTAATTGATGTTGCTCGGCCTGGTTCAATGAATCTGCAAACAGTCGATAAGCGGTTCGCCACTGCCCCTGCGATAGTGCCATTTGTGCCCGTCCTTGTTGAACACGAATAACGCCAATGGGGTCCTGAAGTTTTTGATACAACTGCTCAGCCTGTCGCCAATAAATGTCGGCATGCGCAGCATCGGATAATAAAAAGTAAATAAAGGCGATATTATTCATGCTTTCCGCCTGCAACCACTCGTCATTGGACAGCATACGCAACTCCATCGCCTGACGATAATGATCGAGCGCTTGCCGATATTCGCCCTGTTCTTCGGCCAGTATACCAAGTTCATTAAATGTATTGGCGCGTCCTTCATCATCATTTAGTTGCGCGTATAATGCCAAGCTCTGTTCCAAAACGGCTTCTGCTTGATCAAACTCACCTCGTATCGCGTGAACTGAAGCCAGATTTGAAAGACTGGTTGCAACACCCAATAAATTTTCACTTTTACGACGAGCGTCCAGCCCCTGTCGATAATAGTCCAACGCATTATCCAGATCGCCCAGCCTCTGGTAGGCGACACCAAATGCATTTAAAACATCACCCTCACCGGAAGTGTCCTTGAGTTTTTTTGTGATTACCAACGCTCGTACTAAATACTCATCGAGCGCTCGTTGAGTTTCTCCTGACCAAATAGCAACCTTGGCCAACTCAAACCAGGCAAATGGATGATTCGCATCCAGTGCCACTACCTGCTGTAACGCCTGTTCTGCTGCCTGCCATTGTTGTTGTTCGATAAATAATTCAGACTGCTCAAAACGCAAATCCGTCATACGCGGAAAGTGAGCAACCAGTTTTTGGTAAGCCTGATTCGCGGCATCCAATTGCTCTAATAATCGATGTAACTGTGCCGTAGCTCTCAGGCTAATTAACGAATTAGGCTGACTAAAGTCGCGAGCTTTGCGCAATGCCTCTTCTGCTCGATCATTGGCATTTTGCTGCAGATAAACTTGTCCCAATTGAAACCATAACGCTGCGCTTGTTGCAGAGCGCTGTAACTGTTCTTCGATTTGTTCTGCTGCTTGTTGCCATTGTTGCTGACGCATCAATTGTTGCAGGTTTGCTACTTCGAGCACCCGTGTTTCGCCGCCAAAATCAAGCAGCGGCTGGTCCGGCAGCGACAGTTGTTGATTCAACTGCGTCAGAAGTTCGGACATTACCTCGTCCAGATCCGAATCATCCAAATTAATATTCAACAAAGGCTGTCTTGTGACTTCTATTCCATCGACCACAATAAGCTCGGCGGTTAATTGAGTATTTTGGAGCGTGTGAAATTGTCGCATTGCCAGCAAATATTCCGTTTGCAAAAGCTCACTAAGCAACTGCAGTTGCGGATCACGAAATGGCGCATTAAAACCGAGCAGCTGTATGGTTTGCTCGGTGCGGGCATGTTCTACCAGACGTAAATTCGGTTGCTGCTGTAATTGCAACAACAGGTAATCGTTCAGCCCTTGCAACCCGCTTGAAGGTGTCTCTTCGCTTGCCATTATCGGAAGTAAGGCTAGGTTATAGTCACTTTGTTGAGATGAGGTATCTTTAAAACCAAACCAAACAGCAAAACTCATTAACAGTAATGCAACAACCATGACCAAGGTGGAAGGTGTGTAACTGCGCTTTTGTCGTTTGCATTGCTGCCACCGCTCACGCACCTGATGCATTGAGTCAAAACGTTTATCGGCTTCGGGTGAAGTTAGACGCTGGATCACCGACTCGAAAACTTGTAACGATGAATCCAGCGGAAAAAATGCAAACTTCTCCTGCTGTTTTTGTTGTATTAATTGGTTGAGGCGTTCTGCATTAAACGGCAAGCGACCACAACACAACTGAAACAAAATCACGCCAAGGGAATAGCGATCCGATGCGCTACTCACCTCACCACGAAGGAGATATTCGGGAGCCGCATAAAAAGGTGTTCCGGCAATAATGGCACCCGACTCGGCATTTCCCATAAGTGCCAGTCCAAAGTC
>JBFHVL010000167.1:0-7344 GCA_041589565.1 Kangiellaceae bacterium
CCTTGAAGACGGTATGACCGTTATCGCCGGTGGCTTCGGATTATGTGGTATTCCTGAAGGGCTAATCGCCCAAATCAAAAAAATGGGCGTTAAAGACCTGACGGTTGTATCAAACAACTGTGGGGTGGACGATTTCGGTTTAGGCATTCTGCTTCAGGGCAAGCAAATCAAAAAAATGGTTTCGTCTTATGTGGGTGAGAACGCGGAATTCGAACGTCAATTCCTCGCTGGCGAGCTTGAAGTCGAACTCACCCCTCAAGGCACACTGGCTGAAAAAATGCGTGCTGGTGGAGCAGGCATTCCTGCGTTTTTCACCGCTACAGGCTTCGGTACTCCAGTTGCCGAAGGTAAAGAAACACGCGAATTTAATGGCCGTAATTATATTCTTGAAGAGTCAATTACTGGAGAGTTTGCCATTGTTCGCGCATGGAAAGCGGACCGCTATGGCAACTGCATCTATCGCGATACAGCCATGAACTTTAATCCTATGGCCGCTACCGCAGGAAAAATCACCGTTGTTGAAGCGGAAGAAATTGTTGAGCCCGGCGAGTTGAAGCCTACCGAAATTCATACGCCCGGCATTTACGTCAATCGCGTGATCAAAGGCAGCTTTGAAAAACGCATTGAACGCTTAACCTTACGCAATTCATAAGGAGAACAACAATGGCTTTAACTCGTGATCAAATTGCCATGCGTGTCGCTCAAGAATTGCGCGATGGCTATTACGTTAATCTGGGTATTGGCATTCCAACACTGGTTGCTAACTACGTGCCCGAAGGCATTCAGGTTATGTTGCAATCAGAAAACGGCTTATTGGGTATGGGGCCCTACCCCACTGAAGATCAAGTTGATCCCGACATGATCAATGCCGGTAAAGAAACAGTCACCGCAGTAACCGGTGCCGCCATTTTCAGCTCGGCAGAAAGCTTTGCCATGATACGTGGCGGTCACGTTGACCTGACGGTTTTAGGCGCTTTTGAAGTAGACGTTTCGGGCAACATTGCCAGTTACATGATCCCCGGTAAACTGGTGAAAGGTATGGGCGGTGCAATGGATCTGGTTGCTGGCGCACAAAATATCGTCGTCACCATGACTCACGCCGACAAACACGGCAACTCCAAACTGCTAGATCAGTGCACTCTGCCATTAACCGGGGTAAGTTGCATTAAGAAAGTCGTTACCGACCTTGCCGTGGTAGAAATTAAAGATGGCGCTTTCCACCTTCTAGAGCGCGCACCAGGCGTTTCGGTAGAAGAAATCCAACAAAAAACTGCGGGTAAGCTCATCATAAATGGTGATATTCCCGAAATGAAATTTTGATACATTTTTATCACTGCATCACTAAAGGCAATCTGATAGATTGCCTTTTTTATATTCTTAACCCTCACCATTAAAAAGAATACACACTATGAAAAAACTACTCACACTATTCTCAGCGGTGGCATTAACCGCCGCAGTGGCGGATGAAGGTATGTGGCAACCCCATCAATTACCAGTCATCGCCAAGCAATTAAAAAAGGCCGGTTTAAAACTCAATCCCAAAAATCTGACCGACCTCACGGGCTTTCCGATGGGCGCCATCGTCAGTTTAGGTGGATGCACTGCTTCATTTGTCTCGGACAAAGGCTTGGTTGTTACTAACCACCACTGTGCTTACGGCTCGATCCAGTACAACTCTACCGAAGACAACAACCTGCTGGAAAAAGGCTTTTTAGCAAAAACCTTCGCTGAAGAAGTTCCCGCAGCACCCGGCTCGAAAGTTTATGTAACCGAAGACATTCGTAACGTCACCGACCAGATCAAAAGTGGTTTAACTGACACCATGAGCGGTGAAGAACGCTATAAGCACATCGATAGCCAGTCGAAAAAGCTGGTAGCCGAGTGTGAAAGTGACGATGCCTATCGTTGTTCTGTGGTTAACTTCCACGGCGGTTTAGAGTACTACCTGTTTAAACAATTGCACATTCGTGACGTTCGACTGGTACACGCACCCGCCAAAAGCATAGGTAAATACGGCGGTGACATCGATAACTGGATGTGGCCACGTCATACCGGTGACTACGCCTTCTATCGTGCCTATGTAGGCAAAGACGGTCGCCCTGCCGACTACAATGAAGACAACGTGCCTTTTGAACCCAAGCATCACTTAAAAGTCAACGCTAAAGGTGTTAAAGAAGGCGATTATATTATGGTGTTGGGTTATCCCGGTAGCACCAATCGCTATCGTACGGCTTCTGAAGTAAAGCATGCCTTTACAAAAAGCTACCCACTTTCCAAAGAATTAATGGGCTCGTTAATCGAAGACATCAAAGCCAACTCCGCAGAAGGTTCTGATGCCCGCATCAAATATGAAAGCCTATTAGCGGGATTGGCTAACTACGAAAAAAATCGTGGCAGCATGATGGAAAGCTATCACAAAGGCACCACACAACAGCGTAAAGATTCTATCGACAAAGCTCTGCGCCAGTGGATCAATGAAGACAAACAACGACAGTCTAATTATGGGGCCGTTGTAGATGAGCTAGATGCCTTGGTCAAACAGTCTCAAGCGAACGACACTCGTGACTACATTATGGGTTATATGGGTTACTCTAGCATGTTAAGCTCGGCAACCCGTTTACATCGTCTGGCAATTGAAAAACAAAAGGACGATATGGAGCGCGAGCGCGGCTATCAAGAGCGCGACATGAAGAACTTTGAACAAGGCATGAAGCGGATAAATCGACGTTTTGATCCCAAAGTCGATCAGGCCATGTTATTCGACTTGTTAAATCGCTACGCTCAATTGCCAGCTGATCAACGAGTTAAAGATATCGACCGATTCTTTGGTATTGATGATGGCTACAATGCAGACAAGCTTAAGAACAAATTGTCAGACATGTATGCCAAAACCAAACTGGGTGATGAAGCCACTCGTCTGGCTTGGATGAATAAGACTTTAGCGGACTTTGAAAACAGCAACGATCCGTTTATTCAGTTCGCCGTTAAAACTTTTGAAGCTCGACAGGCACTTGAAAAAGCCGGTAAAGAACTGTCTGGACAGTTTAATGCGGTACGTCCTAAATACATGGAAGCCATCATTGCCTATAACAAAGCGAAAGGCTTGCCCATTTACGCCGATGCGAACAGCACTTTGCGTATTACCTACGGCAACGTGAAAGGCTACAGCCCGAAAGACGGCATGTATGCACTGCCCTTCACTACCTTAGAAGGTATTACGCAAAAAGATACAGGCGTATGGCCGTTCAACTCACCGAAAAATCAACTCGAGCTTATTGAGCAGAAAAAATACGGTAAGTATTACGATAAGCAAGTTGGTTCGGTTCCGGTAAACTTTTTAGGTACTCTGGATATCACGGGCGGTAATTCTGGCTCGCCAACATTGAATAACAAAGCTGAACTTATCGGTTTGGTATTTGATGGTGTATATGAAAGTATCATTGGTGACTGGGATTACGATCCATCACTGAATCGCTCGATTCACGTTGATGCCCGTTACATGCTTTGGGTTATGGAGCATGTGGATGGTGCCGACAACCTGATCAAAGAAATGAATATCGTTCGATAACTGCTTCTGTAGGATGAAAAACGGGCCTAAAGGCCCGTTTTTTATTTAGCGCTTATGGTTTAAAAGGCAACGACGATTCAGTCTCAAAATCCGATCTTTACCGTAATCACTGCGCGTCAAAGTTTAGTAATTTCCCCGCGCCAAACTTTATATGAAATGTTATCTTTTTTTTCTTTCTTAACAGAGTACATAAGATTATCGGCAATACTCATAGCCTCTTTAATATTGTCGGGCAGTGTCTCAAATGTCACTAAGCCAATACTAAAGCTCACCAACCAGCTATTAAGTTGCATTTTGTCCTGCAAATGTTCCCGGACCTTAATGAAGGCTGATTTAGCAGAATCTTGACCCGTTTCAGGTAATAAACAGGCATACTCGTCACCACCCAGCCTGGCGATGGTATCCGAGCCTCTCAAGGATGCTTGCAAACTTTTCGCCACTTCTATTAAAAGTTTATCACCTGCCGAATGCCCTAAGGTGTCATTTACTTGCTTAAAGTCATCAATATCAATATACGCCAAAGAAAAAATGTGACCATATCGAGAAGAACGTTCAAGCTCGCTCTCTAATTCGGCGTAAAAACTGCGTGAGTTAGCTATGTTAGTTAAAGCGTCTGTATCGGCAGCAATGGATTCTTTTTGATAGACATTACGAAAGTTGGTGACCAAAACAGCGAGAAAAGCAAAAGCAAGAAAATACGGTATGATGTACCCAAAAAGCGTTAACGAATTAAACTCTTCGCGAAGAGTAAGATTAACTATCAATGAGAGCGTTGACAGGCTGGCAATAACTATTCCGTTCTTCTTTGACCCATACCAACTCGCAATTGTAACCGGAAATATATACAGAAAATCTATTTGTATGTATTCACTCACTAGCGAAGAACTAAAAGTTAATAAAACCACAATAACTATGGTTAGCCAAAAAATAAACCGGGAAGATCGATAATCCAAGGTACTCATTAGAGTTCTCAAAGACAGCGTACCTTAAATAAAGAGGTATGTAGTAAGAGTATACAGCATACCACTAGCATCCTTACTACATTAAGAGATAACAGGTAAATCGGATAGAAGTAAATAATCATAGAGAGCACTGGCGATGCGATCTCTAACGCTTCACCAAAGTTGAGATTGCTTCGCTTCCAGCTCAATGACCTTTTATTTTAAGTGCTCCAGTGAATTAAGGCAGATACATTGTTAACGCCGTACAATTTCACCTCTCATGCTATAAAGCACAAAAAGCACTTCCTCTTGCTCCCGCTGACCAATATTATTGCGCTCTAGCGCCGTCAAAGCATCGTCTAACACTGCAATAAACTCATCTGGGGATATATTCATATTTTTATGGGCGCTCAACATATCTTTACCTTTATAACACTCAGGTCCACCAGTTCCCGTAATAAAGAAAGTAGCTGCGGCGTGTTTTAAGCCCTTAATGTCGGTTTTAGCAAAACGTGTAGCAATGGTGGGGTTATCCAAATGCAGATCCACGACATCGTTTGCGATTGCGGTTATACCAGCTTCCCCGCCCAGTCTTTCAAATAATGATTCAGACATAAGTCCTCCTGTTTCCTTTTGCGTTCGAGAGCCCACTATAGGCTGCTAAGAAACGGTCAGCTAGTACAATTTTTGTACTGGTGTTATGCTGCTGTAGACATACACTAACTTTCAGGGAGGAAATCATGAGTTCCGATGAACAAGCAAAAAATATTTATGGGCAATACTGCCCCTTGGCGATGTCAGCCGAATTTCTGTGTACTCGATGGACAATGCTCGTATTAAGAGAGTTGCTGTTTGGTTCAACCAGCTTCAACGACATTAGTCGAGGCGTTCCCCGAATGTCGCGTACCCTTCTCTCTACCCGACTAAAAGAGCTGATTCAGGCCGGCGTCGTTAAAAAAGACGAATTAGAACATGGGCAGGTGCATTACCGATTAACCGAAGCTGGTAAAGCACTTAAGCCTGTCGTTCTGGGTATGGCTGGATGGGGACAACAATGGCTTAAAGTTGGGCCTTCCCTTCGTGAACTAGATGTCGGCTTGCTCATGTGGGACATTAGACGTAACACCCAACCATTAAAGGTTTTACCTAACCCATTTGTTGTCGAATTTTATTTAACGGATGTGCCAGAAAATCAAAAGCACCACTGGTTGGTGTTTAAAGACGATGAAGTCGACTTGTGCCATATCGACTATGGATTTGATGTCGATGTGTTAATTGAAGTTTCTGTGCAAAAGCTGACTAAAGTCTGGATGGGTTGGGAAAATATGCAAGAGGCTATTGAAACTGGAGCAATGCGCCTTAAAGGAATTTCGCAATATACCGATATCGCTACTCAGTGGCTAGGACACAGTAGCGTAGCAAAAATACCCAAAGTCCCCGTTGAGGCGCGAATTTAAAAAGATAGCCCTTATCGTACAGACTGTTTTCTACTAACGGCCAGAAACTATCAATTTTAGCTCATTAACTGTGTCCATTATATGCATAGTTTTAATGTCTACATTTTGCTTGAGTCAAGAATCAATATCGAGACTGAAGCTTTGAACAATAGCTGTTGATTTATTTAATGTTTACATTGAGGCCTATTAATTTCCAACCGAGACCTTCGTAAATATATTTATGCTCAAAGTAGACTTGATTAGGCTTTGTAGGGAACAAGCCTTTTAATAATAAAACACCGTTTTCATTTATAGAGGCTCTTTCAGTGAACTGAGGTGTATGCTGGTCTAAAACCATTAGCGCATCACCAAATTGGAAAAATGAGTTAAATACTTCATCCAATTTTTCTACTGTAATTTGCTTTTTCCATAAGTTAGATGTGTGGTTATACATCTTAGACATACTATTCTCTTTAACTGAAACTGCGAAAACATGCATTGCTTCGCTAACTAATTTTATTTGCTCTTCCTCTGAGGGCAATTGAACCGTTTCAGGCTCTTCCAGTATGCCTGATGATGGTTTTTTAATTGAATATATTTTCCAACTATCTCCTGCTTTAATGAATCCTATTGAAATAGGAACCACACCACCTGTGCTTGTTGTAATAGAGCCAGCTAGTTCGCCACGGCCCCCATTTACAGATCTGCTTTCCCAACTAGCCTCTTTAAACTTATTGAGGGAATTTTTTTCAAGAAATCCCTTTAGTTGATTCAGGCTTGTGTTACTTTTAAAGTCTTCAGATAAAAATGAATGCGCCTCTTCATAGTTTTCTGCCTGTACAGCATAGAAGAAGTCGTCTGCAGTATCTGACATACCCGCAGTCATATACATAACTGCAACAATCGCAAAAACGACTATTAAGCCTATACCCGCAAGTATTTTAAAAACTATTTTCACATGCTACTCCATCTTGACTGATTTTTATTCGAGTAGACTATATCATTTTGCGAACGGGAACCATAGCATTGGTAATAATTATCAAATCAACCAGAAGCGGAATAGAGTTTTAGGGTCTTCACGAAAATCGTGCGAATAAAATATTATTCAATTAAAGTTATTGGTGCGCAATCTGCGCACCCTACTTCTAGAACGTCCAGTCAATCCTAAGAAAGACAGAGTGTTTTTCAGAGACTGTCATTCTGCGACTTGATCGCAGAAACCAGAGACGCTTATCGGCCATTTACAGACACTAGAAGCTTTATAATTTTTGTCTGTTTTCTAACCCAAAGTTTAGCCGACACTTGAGAGCGAATAAGCGAGCGATGTTTCGGTTAGAGCGTATGGGTTTACAAGTTACTTCCCACCAACTTGATTCTTAACCTTATGATTTAGCTTCAA
>JBFHVL010000168.1:0-7333 GCA_041589565.1 Kangiellaceae bacterium
CGAGACTTTCTCGCAGTCATGCCTTTTCGGTTTACCGAGTTTAATTTTTATCGGGCTGCACAGAAGGGACTGGATGCAAATATTGTTTGGACTGACTTAAAGAAACATCAGGCGATTGAAATGCCGATTATGGAAGTATTGCATGCCATGTTGCCTGTGGCAAAACGCGGACTAGAACAAATTGGAATCGCTGAGTCAGAAATTCGCTATTACTTACAGATCGTAGAACAGCGACTTGAACGCAAGATGACAGGTGCACGATGGCAGAAACAAATGTTAAAGCATTATGAGCAAAAGTCGAATCGAGTAGAAGCTTGCCAACTTATGCTTCAACACTACATTCAGCAGCAAATGACTAATATGCCTGTGAGTGAGTGGGAAACAGGGCGTTGATATTCTATAGTAAAAGTCACGTCGCACGTCTAACCGCAAACGAATAGTGATATGCTCGAAATTATTAATGCTGAACAACTTGAATTGCCAGAGTCGGCCGAGGTGTGGCTGGATCAACTTCATGCTCCAACCGTGGTCGAATGTTCCGTGGAGGGTGTCGAAGAATGGCGAGTGATCAGTGTTTTGGTTCATGGTAATGAACCATCGGGTTTTTTTGCTGCGTTCAACTTTTTAAAACAACGAATAAAACCCAACGTCAATCTGGCGATAGTTATTTCATCCATTCGTGCTGCGAAAACGCACCCAAGATTTACTCATCGTTACGTTCCGGGCGAGTACGATCTCAATCGGCGGTTTGGTATTTTAGACTGCCATGATCGTGTAACCGAGTTGGCGCGACAGATTACCGAATATATTCGCTCTCGAAAACCATCATTGGTCGTTGATCTTCATAATACGTCTGGCAGCGGCCCTGCATTTGCAGTATCGGTGAGTGAGCATCCTGCTATCAAACAGTTGGCAACACTGTTTACTTCACAAATGGTCGTGACTCAACTGATTGTTGGCTCCTTAATGGAGCAAAACTTTAACTGTCCGGTTGTGACTATTGAATGCGGTGGCGCTAATGATCTTCAGTCTCATGAGGTCGCGTTACAAGGTTTAACTCAACTCGCAAAAATTGATAAATTGCTGTTGGATAGTGAGGCGACAATTGAGGTGTTTTTACACCCAGTGCGAGTAAAAGCCCATCCTGGTATTTCATTAAATTACGGTACTCACAATAATGAAGACATTGATATTGTGTTGCTAGAATCAATAGAGCGCTTTAATTACCGTACGGTTCCCGAAGGAACGACATTAGGGTGGTTGAATCGTCCATTGACCGATTGCCTTGAGGTGATTAATGATCATGGTCAAGATGTTGTGACAGCGTTGTTTGAAATTAACAATCAGCAATTGATTGCTCGCAACCCATTACGCGTATTTATGGCAACCGGACGCGCTGATATAGCCTTAAGCGATTGCCTTTTTTATGCGGTTCCACTCTGTACTGTTAAATCTTGAGCAGTGAAGAAAAAGGTTGTGTTCGGCTTTTGTGAGTCCTGAATACCGCTCACTGGCGAACAAAGCTTATTTTCGTTAAAATCTATCGAAATTCGCTGAATAATAGATAGATTCTTATGAACCTTCCCAGTATTAAACAGCTTCAATACCTGCTCGCTGTTCATCGCGAGCAAAATTTTAATCGGGCTGCTGAAGCCTGCCATATTAGTCAGTCGACGCTTTCTGTTGCCATCAACAATCTGGAAGAACTGGTCGGTCAGCAATTGATCGAACGAGATAATCGTAAGTTGATGTTTACAGCGATGGGTGAGTTGGTAGTCGAACAGGCGCGCATGATCATTGATCAAACCGTCAATATGATGAAACTGATTGAAGCCGATGGAGACGTGATGGCAGGTGAAGTGCGCCTTGGCTGCATTCCGACCATCGCACCATTTTTATTACCGCGTTTGGCAAAGGTCAGTCGCAAGCGTTACCCCCGTTTACGACTACGTCTCGTTGAAGACACAACAGCGCAATTATTGTCGCAGCTGGAAAAAGGCGAAATAGATGTGGCCATATTGGCTCTGCCGATGGATACCGGTTCGTTTCACGTTATGGAAGTGGGGCAAGATCGGTTTCATCTGGTAGCGCATAAACAGTTGGCGCCTGATCTGGAACATTTAAAAGACTTTAAAGAACTGCCTGATGGTAGTTTAATGTTGTTAGAAAAAGAGCATTGTTTACGAGGGCATGCCATCGAAGCGTGCCGACTTTCGAAAACCGAAAAGATTCACCCCTTTGCGGCAACCAGTTTAACCACATTGGTGACCATGCTGGAAGATGGTGAGGGGATCAGCTTTTTACCCGAAATGGCGATTAAGGCCGGCTTGATCAAAAACACGCCTTTGGTTGCTATTAATGTGCCTTTTGAAAATGCTGAGCGACAAATCGGCTTTATTTGGCGCAAAACCAGTTTTCGTGCGCAGTGTTATCGCAATATTGGAGTGCTGGCGGAAGAAATGCTGGCCGAGATTTAATCGTTTTAATGGATTGGTCTTGGGTGTAAAATCCATCGCCGATCAAATGGGAGTTCAAAAGAATTATGCGTTTTATTGTAGCCATATTGGGTGGCGCTCTTGCCGTGGTCGTTCTTACGTTAATTTCTGTTGGTATTTACGCATTATTTCCGCATCCAGACGATGCAGTAGAAAAAGTTACTCCGATTGTGCTGGATGATGTAATCAGCGAAGGCGATTACGTGCTTGAAGGTTTAGTGTGTGAGTGTCAGTCAGATAAGCTGGAATTTGAACGGCAAATGACACCCGATGGTCTTGGCTGCAAAACTCATTTGTTGTCGGTACAACAACTTCAGGAGTTGCCGCATTGTCAGTTGGAGCGAAAGGTCCAGCGGTTATAACAGTTCTGAGCCCCTAATTGAAAAAGCCTTCCCCTATTATCGAGGAAGGCTTTTTTGTTGGTGTCACAACAGTTAGTCGTTGCCTAGCTTACGGTATTTGATTCGTTGTGGTTGATCCGCATCGGTGCCCAGGCGACGTTTACGATCAGCTTCGTAATCGGCGTAGTTCCCTTCAAACCATACGGTCTCACTGTTACCTTCAAAGGCCAGAATATGCGTGGCAATACGATCCAGGAACCAGCGATCATGCGAAATGACGACGGCACAGCCCGGGAAAGCCAATAACGCTTCTTCCAGTGCCCGTAGTGTTTCAACATCCAGATCATTAGTCGGTTCGTCGAGCAGCAGCACGTTACCGCCAGAGCGTAACAGTTTCGCCAGATGTACTCGGTTTCTTTCACCACCGGATAAATCTTTAATGTATTTTTGTTGATCGGAACCTTTGAAGTTAAAGCGACCCACGTAAGCTCGAGAAGGCACCGTGTAGCTGCCTACCTGAATCACATCAGAGCCATCGGAAATTTCTTCCCAAACGGTTTTTTCACCATCCAGTGCGTCGCGCGACTGATCCACATAGGCCAGTTCAACGGTTTCACCGACACTGATCTCGCCAGCATCGGGCTTTTCCTGTCCCACCAGCATTTTAAACAGGGTCGATTTACCTGCACCGTTAGGACCGATAATTCCCACAATACCGCCTTGTGGTAGGCGGAAGTTAAGATCAGTATAAAGAATTTTATCGCCGTAATTCTTTTGTACGTTTTTCGCTTCAATAACGTGCGTACCCAGGCGTGGACCCGGTGGAATATACAGTTCACGCGTTTCATTACGTTTTTGGAATTCTTGCGACGACAATTCTTCGAAGCGTTGCATGCGTGCTTTACTTTTTGCCTGTCGACCTTTGGCGTTAGAGCGCACCCATTCCAGCTCTTCTTTCATGGCCTTGCGATGTGCCGTTTCCTGCTTTTCTTCATTTTCCAGTCGCTTCTCTTTTTGTTCCAGCCAGGAAGAATAGTTGCCTTCCCAGGGAATACCGTGACCACGGTCGAGCTCAAGGATCCAGCCTGCTACATTGTCGAGGAAATAACGATCATGGGTTACCGCTACAACGGTTCCGTTGAAGTCATGGAGGAAGCGCTCCAACCAGGCGACGGATTCTGCATCTAAATGGTTGGTAGGCTCATCGAGCAATAACATATCGGGTTTCGACAGCAGCAACTTACACAAGGCGACGCGGCGCTTTTCACCACCAGATAAGTGTTTTACTTCGGCATCCCACGGCGGCAGGCGTAAGGCTTCGGCGGCACGTTCCAAGGTGCGATCGATTTCCCAACCATTGGCCGCTTCAATTTTATCCTGCAACTCTGCTTGCTCAGCGAGCAAGGCATCAAAGTCAGCATCGGCATCGCCAAAGGCGTTGCTCACTTCTTCAAAGCGCTTAAGCCATTGTTTAACTTCGCCCAGACCTTGCTCCACATTACCACGGACATCAGTAGTTTCGTCCAGTTGAGGCTCCTGGGGTAGATAGCCAATATTAATGCCAGGTTGTGGCCGGGCTTCACCGTCAAATTCGGTATCCACGCCTGCCATAATGCGCAGCACGGTAGACTTACCGGCACCATTAAGACCGAGTACACCAATTTTTGCGCCGGGGAAGAACGAGAGAGAAATATCTTTGATAATGGTTTTGTTGGGTGGCACCACTTTGCTCACCCGATTCATGGTATAAATAAATTGTGCCATAGCTCTACTTATTCGTTCGTTTTAAAGTTGGGCGTAATTTTAACAGCAAATGACCAAAAGCGTGAGGTGGGTGTTGATTTTAACGGGGAAAGGTTGGGGAAGTCGGACTCCAGGTGGAGTGGTTGGTAAAGTTGCGGTGGTGATGATTTGGTTATTGAGTTTATCGGCCTGTCAGCATCTACAAAGCAGCGCCAAAAGTAATCCCGAAATCGTAGCGATATATCAGCTAGCTGATCAGCGTGATTTTCAACCTGAGCTCTTTAAAAAGGCATTAACTTCTAACGATGTTGAGACGCTGCGCGTGGCTCTTTTGGGCCTTGGGCGCATCGGTGGCGAGGATGCTGCTGAGTTGGTGGTTCCTTTCTTATCTCATTCCGAACCTGCCATTCGACAAATCGCAGCGCTGGCACTCGGTATCGCCGGAGAAAAATCTCATGGTCCTTTATTAGCTGAGCGTTTGCAACAGGAGCCGAGAGCTCAAGTAAAAAACGAGTTGCTTCTAGCACTCGGAACATTGGGTGCGGTAGAAGGATTGGACGAACTTAATCGGTCACTCAAAGATCCTTCTGTTGCCGGAAATGCAGCGCAGGCCATTGGTTTGCTTTTTACCTGGCACGACGCCAAGGCTCGGTCGGCCGATGTGGATTTTAATGCCTTACTTACACTAGCTACCAGAGCTGATAACACTTCAATATCGGCCGCTTTCGCGTTGACGCGATTATCCGGGGTGGAATATCTATATTCGGAACAGCAGCTACTAAACGCAATTAAAAGTGCACAAAACCCCAGAGCCAAAAGTTTGCTGATTAAAACCTGGGGGCGTCGTACTGACTCGCATCAGGTCGAAGAAATAACATATTATTTGAATAGTGAAGTTGATTTTATAGTCATCGAAACGCTACGCGCACTGGCATCACACAATCGCAATATGCAAATTGCCGATAAGCTGCTTAACTGGGTGATGCATGACAGTGCGCACATTGCGGTAACGGCTCTGGAAAGCTTACTTGCCCGTCATAATAGTGAATCGGGTGAACAAGGCGCACCGGAAAAAGTCGTCGCACGAGCACTTTATGCAGCGACACTAAACGATAATTTGTGGATGACGGCGCTGGCGATTGATTACATGGCAAAGCACCAGCCCGAGTCAGCAGTGACTGTGTTAAAAAGACTGGTACAAGGTGGCAAACTTCAACACAGTCCACAACGCTGGTTTAAAGTTAAATTGATTAAAGCGATCCATCAGTTGCCGGAGCATTATCAGGCCGAGTTGTTGCAACCCTTTGTGAAAGATGACGACCCCTTTGTGGCTCGCGCACTATTATCGGCGAGTGAACCACCGGTTAAAAATCCTGCTTCAAAAACGGTGAGTTTTGCAAAGGCCAGACAGGCGGTTGGCAAGATAATCCGCTTTAAAACCAATCGCGGAGAATTTGAAATTACACTTAATGACAAAGCCATCTACACCGCCCATTCGTTTTTACAATGGGTGCAGCAAGGCTATTATAATGACACCATATTTTCTCGCGTCATTCCAAATTTTGTCGCACAAGGTGGCGAAGTCCACGGTGATGGCAGTGGTAATGTAGGCGTGACCATTCGCGAAGAAATAAATTTCTTATCCCATCAACAACGTACAGTCGGGATTGCGACTTTGGGGAAAGACACCGGCGGCGCACAGTTTTTTATTAATCTGGCGCCTAATTTACATCTGGACCGTCACTACACCATTTTTGCCGAGGTAACGAGCAGCTGGGAAATTGCTCGCAGGTTACAAATGGGAGATTGGGTGATTGAAGCAACTGTCATTAACTAATTTACAAGAAATATAAAAAACCATGCAGCAACACGCACATACCAATCACGATTTAAAAAATGAACGCGCGCTCAAGTGGGCGTTCGTTATTATTTTTACTTTTATGTTGGTGGAGGTGGCTGGCGGAGTGATCTCCGGCAGCCTCGCTTTGCTTGCTGACGCAGGGCATATGTTAACCGATGCCTTGGCGCTGGGCATGGCATGGTTGGCCTTTATTGCCGGACGAAGGCCACCCGATGAGGAACACTCATACGGTCATCAGCGTTATCAGGTGATTGCCGCCTTTCTTAACGGTATTTTTCTAATTGGGATTGTTATCTGGATCGTGATTGAGGCTTTTGACCGATTTCAAACGCCACGCGATATTAATACACCGATTATGCTGACGGTCGCTACTATTGGTTTAATTGTTAATTTAATCACCTTTAAAATGCTGCACAGTGGTGAACACGATAACTTAAATATTCGTGCCGCCATGTTGCATGTGATTTCCGATTTGCTAGGCTCTGTTGCCGCAATTATTGCTGGAGTGGTAATTTATTTTAAAGGCTGGCTATGGATAGATCCGGCATTATCCTTGGTAGTTGCAGCACTGATTGTTCGTAGTGGTATTCATCTGATTAAGGATGCTTTGCATATCTTACTCGAAGGCGTTCCCAAGCATATTGATGTAGACGAAGTTCGTGATTATCTGGAACAAAAATTCCCTGAGGTGGAAAACATTCATCATGTGCACACCTGGAGCTTAAATAACGAAGAAGTACTGATGACACTGCATGTAAAAGTTGGTGCGCTTGACTGTGTTGATAGAATGCTAAAAGCCATTCACCACGAGCTGGAGCATAAATTTAAGATCACCCACGCCACTGTGCAGATCGAAAAAGAATACTGTAGTAGTCGGTTGGAGCAGGCTTAAA
>JBFHVL010000169.1:0-7316 GCA_041589565.1 Kangiellaceae bacterium
TGGCAGGGCTATTCATGGGAACTTGTTAAGTAATAAAGGACTCTTGATATCCTTGTTTGCCGTATCAGCATTTATTGCATTGTTAGTACAATGCTATTTTTTCTTTAAGCTCTATGAAAGTGGGGCAACCACCATTATTAATGGTTTATTGTTGAAAAAAGATGGTGTCTACACCATCTGGGGATGGCTGAATTTCTTGGGGGGTGTTATTGGAGTAGGATTAACTTCTATATTTTTCGGAGTCGGATTTTTAATAATAAGAAGATTAACTAAAACGTTACTCGGTGAAAAATTGAATTGATTTTGATTGTTAGCTTGATGTCTGCTCCTGGCTCACAGCGGTAGTCGATTTTGATTTAGGAGATTGCTTCACTTCGTTCGCAATGACAGCTGGATTCTGCGGTCAAGTCGCAAAATGACAAGGTCTTCAGTAGCTTCTGTCACCCTGCTATGCGACCGCATGATCTAGTCGTAGTGTGCGCATTTTGCGCACAAAAAATCTATATTATTTGGTTCGCACGATTCTCGTGCAAACCCTACGAACGAGTAAGTTTGTTTCATCCTGTCGAAAAGCGTTCATCGGTAAACTTAGGGAACGCAGCCATTCATAAAAAATCCTCCCCAACCCTCCTTTGTAAAAGGAGGGTGTATTCCTCCCTTTTTTTGTAAAAGGAAGATTAGGAGGGATTAGAGTCTTTCATCTTATGGCTCACAGCTGCTCCTGCCAAATAAACTTAGCATTGCGCTTGATGGGGACTGGTCATGATGACTTGTAAGGTAAAAGGTCGTTATTAAAGTATTTAACAATCGATTAAACAATTAACTCCAAACTTAATTAATCCTCTATTTACAGCAATCAAGGGTAATCCAACTAGGGCGCTTGGGTCACTCGACTCAATAGACTCAAAAAGGCTTATTCCTAACCCTTCGCACTTAAAACTTCCCGCACAATCGAGAGGTTGCTCCAAGTCCACATAGCGCTCAATTTCTTCATTTGAGAGCTTTCTAAACTTTACTCGCGTTTCATCAAGGTGGGAGAAGCCCTTTTGGTCTTTAGTTGAATAGATATACAGGGAGGTATAAAAGACAGTTTCTTGCCCGGAAAGGCTCATTAATTGTTCTATGGCTTTTTCTGTTGTGTGTGGTTTTCCGAGGATTTGATCATTGAAGCTGGCGAGTTGATCAGAGCCAATTACCAAAGCGGGCATTAAATCTTCAGGCAGCTGGCTGACAACGGTCATACATTTTTCTTCGGCAAGTCGGTTAGCAATCTCAGCTGGAAGCTCGTCATCTAGGGATGACTCATCGATTCCAGGCCCAATTATATGAACTTTTAACCGTAGCTGGCTTAGGAGTTTTTCGCGATAGCGGCTGGAAGAAGCAAGCACTATGTTCATTAAAAACCTTAATAAAGTAACGTATCACATTGAATATAAAGGAAAATAAACTAATAAAACAAGGTTGTGTTTGAGCCAAAATAGCACTACTCACATAACCACTGTCAAGTGGTAAATTTTTTTGACCTTTCAGTGGTTTATCTATAGAATTGCGCGCCTATGCAAAAAGCTGAAGCCATTTGGTCCATTAATCCTTTTAAGTTGGCTGAGAATTCGGCATCGACCGAACGTCATTTGACTGTTTCTCAGTTACCTCGATTGGTGGAGTTCCTGGCCAGTGATGAAGGCGAAATACACGCTAAAGTCTCAGGCTTGATAGATGAAGACAGGCGAAAATTATTACATTGTACTTTAAAGGGTAATGTAATGATGGAGTGTCAAACTAGTTTTCAAGCCATTCCGGTCGAATTGTCACGAGAAGTGACCTTTTGTCCGGTTATGACTGAAGAGATGATAGCTGCTGCGCCCGACGAATATGAAGCCTTTTTGTTCGATACCGAAGAGCTTGATTTAGTGAATTTGATTGAAGACGAGTTAATTTTGTCTTTACCGATAGCACTGAGCTCTAAAGATAGCCCTAATCAAATGAGTTTTGGGCCTAAAATAGTCGAACAAGAAGATAAAAAGCCCAATCCCTTTGCGGTTTTGGCACAGCTGAAAAAAGATTCGGCAGACTAACGGTTTTAGATTTACTTAAAGTTACGATATTTAGGAGATACGGTAATGGCTGTTCAACAGAATCGCAAAACTCGCTCTAAGCGAGGCATGCGTCGTTCACATGACGCTCTTTCTGGTCCAACTTTGTCAGAAGACAATACGACTGGTGAGTTACATCGTCGTCATCACATCACTGAAGACGGTTACTACAAAGGTCGTAAAGTCTTATAAGTCTGTTTAAATCGGTGCTGCCGATTTAAATGGTTTATTACAGTGGACACGATCACACTGGCAATAGATTGTATGGGGGGGGACTATGGTCCCCCCGTTTCTGTTGCGGCTTCCGTAATTGCGCTTAAAAAATACTCAAACCTTTCCCTAAAGCTGTTTGGCGATCAGTCTGCCATTGAACAACAGCTACGTTCAGTCAAACCAGAGTTAAAAGCTCGAATTCAAATTATCCATACTCAGGATATCGTGCAGATGCACGACAAGCCTTCAGTTGCGCTTCGAATTAAAAAAGACTCGTCTATGCGCCGCGCTCTTGAATCCGTTCGAGATGGAGAAGCTCAGGCTTGTGTGAGCGCTGGAAATACTGGTGCTTTAATGGCTTTGGCCCGATTTGTCGTCAAAATGATACCGGGGATAGATCGACCAGCAATTATTACCGCAATTCCGACTGAGAATGGGCATACTTTAATGCTCGATCTTGGCGCTAATGTCGACTGTGACTCAGAAACTTTATTCCAATTTGGAATTATGGGCTCGGTATTGTCACAAGCAGTGGACAATCTAAAAGCTCCTCGGGTAGGGTTACTGAATATCGGTGAAGAAGAGATAAAAGGTAACGATCAAGTAAAACAAGCTTCACATTTATTGCAACAGTCGGAACACATTAATTATGTTGGGTTTATCGAAGGTAATGATATTTTTTCTGGTAAGTGCGATGTAGTAGTGACTGACGGTTTTACAGGCAATAATGTATTGAAAGCCAGTGAGGGTATTGTGCGCTTATTGGCTTCAAAGTTGCGTTCAGTATTTGAGCGTAACTGGTTGAATAAACTGGTCGGATTGCTAATCTGGCCGATTCTGAAATCATTCAAGCAAGAAATCGATCCCGATCAATATAATGGTGCGACTTTGATTGGGTTGAAAGGTATTGTGATCAAAAGTCACGGTGGAGCTTCGGTGCAAGCAACTGTGCATGCAATTGAAGAAGCGATTAAGGAAGTCGAAAAAGATGTACCGCAAAAGATCGCACAGCAGGTAGAGCAGTTAGTTAATCAAAGGTCCTTAGACAATGTACAGTAGAATTTCTGGAACCGGGAGTTATTTGCCCGAACAAGTTCGTACCAATCACGACTTGGAAAAAATGGTTGAAACCAGCGATCAGTGGATCGTTGAGCGAACCGGTATTAAACAACGTCATATCGCTGCGGATTCTGATACTGCTTCAAGCATCGCTGCAAAAGCAGCGTTAAAAGCAATTGAGTCTGCAGGTCTCGATAAGCACGATATCGATATGATTATTTGTGCAACCGCTACACCGGATCGTCTATTTCCAAGTACCGCCTGTTTTGTAACTCGTCATTTAGGTCTGGAAGGTGTTGCTGCATTTGATGTAACTGCTGCCTGTGCTGGATTTGTTTATGGGATGAGCATTGCGGATCAGTACATCAAAACTGGCCACAAAAAGAATGTTTTGGTGATTGGTACTGAAGTTTTATCTCGAATAGTCGACTGGAATGATAGAACAACTTGTGTGTTGTTTGGTGATGGTGCCGGAGCGGTCGTTATGTCAGCAACCGAAGAGCCAGGCTTATTATCGACCCACGTCCATGCCGATGGACAATACGTTGATCTTTTATATTCTCCCAATGCGATTCGTGGTCAGGAAGAAGGCTGCACTCAACCTAAAGTATTTATGAGCGGAAACGAAGTGTTTAAGGTTGCAGTCAAAACACTCAGTTCTATTGTTGATGAGACACTTGAAGCCAATCAGATGGAAAAAACCGATATCGATTGGTTGGTACCTCATCAGGCCAATATTCGAATTATTCAGGCAACGGCTAAAAAGCTTCAAATGCCAATGGATCAAGTTGTGGTAACCGTTGATAAACACGGTAATACGTCCAGTGCTTCGATCCCTCTTGCGTTAGATGAAGCGGTACGTGACGGTCGAATCAAGCGAGGACAAACCGTTCTTCTGGAAACGTTTGGCGGTGGCTTTGCCTGGGCATCTGCCTTACTGAAATTTTAATCTGCAAGGAGACCCGCATGTCTTTAGCTTTCGTTTTTCCCGGTCAGGGCTCGCAAAGTGTTGGTATGTTGTCGAGCTTTGCCGATGATCCTGTTGTTCAAAATACTTTCAAAGAAGCATCTGGAGCATTGGGATATGATTTATGGGCGTTGTGCCAGAATGGTCCAACCGAAGAATTAAATCAAACCGATAAAACTCAACCTGCGTTGTTAACAGCCAGTGTTGCTCTGTGGCGTTTATGGCTGGAAAAAAGCAGTGTTCGTCCCGAGGTGATGGCTGGCCACAGCCTAGGTGAGTACAGTGCTCTCGTTGCTGCAGGTGTGTTGTCTCTCAAAGACGCAGTAGTACTGGTTGAAGCGCGCGGTCAATTTATGCAGCAATCGGTACCAGCCGGTACCGGTAAAATGGCCGCTATAATTGGCCTTGATGACGACGCAATCATAGCTGCCTGTGAAGAAGCTGCAAAAGATGACGTGGTTTCAGCAGTAAACTTTAACTCTCCCGGACAGGTAGTTATTGCGGGTAATGCCGAAGCAGTAGAGCGTGCAATGGAACTTTGTAAAGAGAAGGGCGCAAAACGAGCGTTACCACTGCCCGTCAGTGTTCCATCTCATTGCGCGTTGATGAAGCCTGCCGCCGATAAATTAGCAGAAAAGCTTGCGGCGATTGAGTTCGCCGAACCGCAAATTCCGGTGATCAATAACGTGGATGTGAAAGCAGAAACAAGTGGCGATGCGATTAAACAAGCTTTAATCCGGCAGTTATACAGCCCGGTTCGCTGGACCGAAACCATTCAGGCCATTCAAAAACAGGGGATTACAACCTTAGTTGAGTGCGGTGCCGGTAATGTGTTGTCGGGTCTGACAAAACGCATTTCACGCGATCTAGTCAATCATGTCATTAACGATAGTGATAAATTAGCTGAATTAGCGCAACAACTTTAATACAAACAAAAACATAAACAGGAAACTTTTATGTCAGAGAATAACAAGCTGGCCTTAGTCACCGGAGCAAGTCGAGGAATTGGTAAAGCCATTGCTGAAGCACTCGGTAATCAAGGGTGTCGAGTCATTGGTACGGCTACTTCCGAAGCAGGTGCTGAAAAAATTTCTGCTGCCTTACAGGCCGCTGGAATAGAAGGCAAAGGCATGGTGGTTAATGTATCGGAAACAGACTCAATCAACGCTTTAGTGGAACAAATTAAAGCAGAGTTCGGTCAAACTCCCGATATTTTGGTAAATAATGCAGGAATTACCCGCGATAATCTTCTAATGCGTATGAAAGACGATGAGTGGGAGTCGATTTTACAAACCAATCTGACCTCAATTTATCGGCTTTCCAAGGCATGCTTACGTCACATGACCAAAGCGCGCTGGGGACGTATTATTAGTGTTGGTTCGGTTGTAGGGACTACCGGAAATCCAGGTCAAACCAATTATTCAGCAGCAAAAGCAGCGGTAATTGGTTTTTCAAAATCGTTGGCGAAAGAAGTAGGCTCACGAGGCATTACTGTAAATGTAGTAGCGCCCGGCTTTATTGATACCGATATGACACAAGCATTGGCCGACGAGCAAAAAGACGTGTTAAAGCAGCAAATCGCTTTGGGTCGACTAGGCTCTCCGGACGATATTGCGGCTGCGGTAGCCTTTTTGGCGTCCGATTCGGCGGGTTATATTACCGGTGAAACCCTGCATGTGAACGGTGGCATGAACATGGCCTAAGACCAAATAACTGCTTGATTTTATAAGGCTAAAACGCTGATAATACTCAAGTTGTGTGGTCTGACCAAGAATTAATTACAACTTGTTGCTTGCAAGTTGCTTACGAATCAATAAACTAGCAGCGCATTATTGCCTGTGAATTTGGAGGAAAAACTTAGTCATGAGTACTATTGAAGAGCGCGTTAAGAAAATTGTTGTTGAACAATTGGGCGTAAAAGAAGAAGAAGTAACCGCAGAGTCATCTTTTGTTGACGATTTAGGCGCTGATTCTTTGGACACTGTTGAATTGGTAATGGCTCTTGAAGAAGAATTCGACACTGAGATTCCAGACGAAGAAGCTGAGAAGATCAGTACTGTTCAAGCTGCTATCGACTACATCAAAGCAAACGTCGAAGGCGCATAAGCCGAGCAGTCTGCGGTTTAGTCCGCATTGTAAAAAACCGCACTGGAAGTTAACTTTCTCTGCGGTTTTTTTATAGGTTTAATTTTATTAAGTTCGCACTGAGCGACAGGAGTGTTTTGCGTGAATGGTCGTCGAGTAGTCGTCACTGGACTGGGAATGGTTTCACCATTAGGTCTAACCGTAGAGGAAACCTGGAAAAACTTATTAGCCGGACAAAGTGGTGTAGCGCCGATTGAAAGCTTCGACGCCAGTCAGTTTAATACTCGCTTTAGCGCATCCGTTAAGGGTTTTGATGCTGCCGAATTTATGTCGCCTAAAGATGCCCGCAAATTCGATCCTTTTATTCAATTTGGTATCGCTGCCAGTGTCCAAGCTTTAAAAGATTCCGGCTTGGAAGTGAGTGAACAAAATGCTGATCGCGTGGGTGTTTGCGTCGGTTCTGGTATTGGTGGCCTATCGGCAACTGAAGACAATATTCTGAAGCTGCACAATCAAGGTCCACGGCGTGTGTCTCCTTTTTATGTGCCGGGCTCAATTATCAATATGATTTCTGGCCAATTGTCCATTATGTACGGACTAAAAGGCCCTAATATTTCTATTGTTACCGCTTGTACCACTGGGGTGCATTCTATTGGCCATGCTGCACGAATGATCGCCTATGGTGATGCCGAAGCTATGATTGCGGGCGGTGCCGAAATGGCGACTTGTCCAATTGGTGTTGCAGGCTTCTCTGCTGCCAAAGCTTTGTCGACGCGTAATGACGATCCACAAAGTGCCAGTCGGCCCTGGGATAAAGATCGTGATGGATTTGTGTTAGGCGATGGAGCTGGAGTGTTAGTTCTAGAAGAGCTTGAACACGCAAAAGCGCGCGGTGCGAA
>JBFHVL010000170.1:0-7215 GCA_041589565.1 Kangiellaceae bacterium
ACTTGTTAGCTGCACGCCGCATACCCTGAGCAAATGCATACAACGAAGACAGCAATTCTTGAAATTGATTGTTAATTTCTTCGTGGTTTGGTTTCCATTGAAACTTACCACTCTGATCTGTGGTTTGACCTAGAACTAGATCATTAAGGCTGCCCATGCCTCCGCTGCCTGAAAGTATGGTTTCAGCACAGCGCTGGTACTCACCACTATCAAAGGCCGCTAAAGCCTTTTGAAAGAGTTGCGACCACCGACTTTCATCTTGCTCAAGCAACTCAATCATCAGGATTAGATCTTTTCTAGTTTTATCGTACATAACTTCCCTAAGGCAGCTAACGTCTCAAACAGTAGTTCATCTACTGCTTTGACTTGTTAATTTCTTTAAATGATTTAATGAAATCATCAAAAATAGCTTGATGCTCCTCATTACGGTTCTTGTCAGTAAAGATATGTACAACCTTATACCTTTCCAAACAGTTAATTGCGAAACTATAGCGCTCCTTGAATGTGATAGCAGGACCGTCAAAAGTCACTTTCATATCTTTAACATAGCGATTTGCTACCTGCCTTGCTAAATTGACACACTCTTCCTCTGATATAGATATATCGAGAACCTTTAAGGTAGCAGGCCTGCCATTTGCGTGTATAGCAAATATTCCAATTAAAAATATTATCGTGATAAATAGCTTCATTAAATTAACGCCTCAAACAGTAGTTCATCTACTGCTTTGACTGGTTAAACTCATTGCCAAGATAATGCAAGTTGCCTTGGAGCCACTTCATGTTCTTCACGTCAGAGTCTGATGCAAATAATTCTTTGTATCCTTCAGAGCATGAATCCAAAGAAGGATTATGTACTCTTAGAAGGTAACTAACATCTAATGCATTTTGATCGAAAATAGCATCAGAATTCTTTGTCTTAATTTTGTGAGCAATATTTATTAATTCTTGGTTTCTTTCTATCCAAGCTTCAAATGCTTTGCCCCATTTTTTACTCAATTCTTCGCTGTGCTTTGAACATTGAACTTTCCTTACCTTGGTATTTCTTACAAGATAAAATACTGTTTCAGCAGCTTCTTCTGAAGAACACACTATATGCAAAACCCGAACACCTTCTTGAGAGTGGCAATCGTTATCTTGTGCTGTTCTGTTCTTCTTCACAAGTTCCAGCAACTCTATAAGCTTAACATCGTCCTTACTTTTATCTTCTGCAACGACGGTATTCAGTGATATGGATAATATTAAGAGTAATGACAGTATTTTCATATGTTTAACAATATATTATGTGCACAAGAGCTTAAATAAACCGCTCTCACTTTTAGACCAATAAGCCTACATCCCTTACACTGCGAGCGCTAGAGCAAGATTCACATTTTTAGTACCTGCAATATAGATCGCTCAATAGTATAAGATCTCGTTATACGCGCTAGTTAATCACAATAAATTCAATTACTTAGTAATTTATCCACAGACATATATCCGAAAATCACATCACTTTACTACTTAATCACTTAGTAATTTCGACCGAGACAAGATTCTAACTGAAGTAAGGATAGCTAATACAGATAAGCTACCAAACTAATACCTTTAAGCCGATCAAAATCAGAATAAAGCCTCCAATTAACTCCGCTTTACTTTCCAGCCAAATATTGCCTCGTTTCCCAATGTAAATTCCAACGTAACTTAACAGAAAGGTTACCAATCCTATCGTAATACAGGCTACAGTTGTACTCACCTCTAGCAGAGTAAAGGAAAAACCGGCGGCCATAGCATCAATACTGGTAGCAATTGCCAAGCTTAATAACAAACGGTGAGTAACATCTTGCGCTGATTTATTTTCATTTTGCTTTATAGATTCATAAATCATCTTTAATCCAATAAAGCCGAGTAAAACAAACGCAATTATTGGTGTGTATTGTGAAATGTAAATTGTGGATTGCTGACCGACTTGATCGCCAATAACGGGCATTGCACCTTGAAAGAAGCCAAAATAAATTGCTGTTGTAAAAGCTAGTCGCCCTTTTGCGCGATGGGCTTTAGAACCTAATGCAATAGAGACCGCAAAAGAATCCATGGCCAAACCAATTGCAATGAACAAAGTTTCAATCATAAATGGAATTAGTGGGAAGTTGATAAAAAGACTATTAACATCTGTTAATAATCGTCATTAGAGCTTTCGGTAATGGAGCCAATTTCTAATAACGGTGCAGCATCTAAATCGCTGGCGTCCATCATTTTTGCGACACGACTAAATGACGACAGTAAAAGATTTTGTTCCCAGTCTTCGAGAGATTGAAAGCGCTCCAAGAAGTAATCTTGCAATGGTTTTGGTGCTCTAGCCAGCAAGGCTTTACCTTGATCGGTTAAATATATGGCAACTCGTCGTCGGTCTTGCTGGCTTCTTACTCGTTGAATTAAATGACGACTTTCTAACCGGTCTAAAATAGTAGTTACGGTACCTTGGCTTAGGTTAACACTTTCAGAAATTTGTTTTGCGGTAACACCATCAATTTTATCGGCTTCCTGGAGTACCAAAAGCTGAGGTCCGGTCATGCCAGAGTCTTTATTGAGCTTTTTTGAATGTAGATCGATAGCACGAATAATTTTTCTTAAAGAGATTAATAATTCTTCATATTTTTCCATAAGCCTCTCGCGATCGAATCTTTTATTGACGGAGTGCTTTTTACCACACACTCCATTCGCCATTATTGGTTATATTTCTCCAATAATGCAAGTAAAGCGGCCTCATCAGCGACTGGAATATTTAGACTCTGCGCTTTGGTGAGCTTTGAGCCTGCGCCGGGCCCTGCAAACACCTGACTGGTTTTTGCTGAGACACTCCCGCTTACTTTTGCACCCAATTGTTGCAACTTTTCTTTTGCAACATTACGAGACATGGCCTCGAAGGTGCCGGTTAATACAATGGTTTGCCCGATTAATGGCATTTCTTCTGCAGAGCGTTTTTCTATTGCGGGCCAATTTACACCGAGCTCCATTAGCTCTTTAATAATCGAACGATTATCTTCATTCTCAAAAAACACTACAATGTGCTGAGCTACAACAGGGCCAACATCAGGTAACTCCAACAACTGCTCTTCACTGGCGTTCATTACCGCTTCTAAAGTCAGTAGCTCGTTTGCTAGCGTTTGAGCAGTGACTTCGCCGACTTCGCGAATTCCCAGTGAGTATAAAAATTTTGGCAGGGTCGTTGCTTTACTGGTCTCAATCGCTTCGATTAGATTTGATGCTGACTTGTCACCCATACGTTCCATTGCCGAAACCTGCTCTGCATCCAAACGATATAAGTCAGCGATAGATTCTATAAGCCCTTCCTCAACCATTTGCTCAACAAGTTTGTCGCCTAAACCATCAATATCCATGGCTTTGCGTGAAGCAAAATGCTTGATTGATTCTTTACGTTGAGCGCGACAAATTAAACCGCCGGTGCATCGATAGATTGCCTGATCCTCTTCGCGCTCTACAGGTGATTGGCACACTGGACACTCTTTTAACATAGAAACAGGCCGAGCATTTGGTGGGCGACGTTCTTTAACCACGCTGACGACTTGTGGAATAACATCGCCGGCGCGACGAATAACAACCGTATCACCTTCGTGCACATCAAGACGGGTAATCTCATCCATATTATGCAATGTTGCGTTACTCACCGTTACCCCACCGACAAACACAGGTTGAAGTCTGGCTACGGGAGTGATAGCACCGGTACGTCCAACTTGAAAGTCAACTTTTTCAAGTACGGTAAGCTCCTCTTGCGCGGGAAATTTATGCGCTATAGCCCAGCGTGGCGCCTTCGCCACAAAACCTAAAGTATCTTGCTGTTCAATGGAGTTAACTTTATAAACAACACCATCAATTTCGTAAGGTAAGCCGTCTCGTCGCGCTAAAATACTTTGATAATATTTCTGACAATCTTCAATACCTTGTGCGACTTTAATTTCTGGACATACAGGTAAGCCCCATGCCTTTATTTGCATCAAACGATCATAATGCTGCTGGGCAAGCGCCACACCTTCTGCCAGTCCAAGGCTATAAACGTAAATAGACAACCTGCGTTGAGCAGTTATAGATGGATCAAGTTGTCGTAAACTTCCGGCCGCTGCATTTCTTGGATTAGCAAATACTTTATCACCCGATTCGCGAGCGCTAGCATTAATCTCTTCGAACACGTGTTTATGCATAAAGACTTCACCACGAACCTCTACTCTATCTGGATAGTCTCCTCGTAACTGTAAGGGAACACTTTTAATGGTTCGGATATTCTGAGTGATATCTTCCCCTACCTTGCCATCACCACGAGTTGCAGCACGCACCAGTAAGCCTTTTTCATAAAGTAAACTAACCGCGGCTCCGTCAAGCTTAGGCTCACAAACATATTCTACCGATTGCTTGATCGATAGCCTGTCCAAAACTCGCTTATTAAAAGCAAACAGCTCATCGTCGTTAAATACGTTATCCAAAGACAACATAGGACGTAGATGCTCAACGGTTTCAAACGCAGAGTCCGCCTTTCCGCCAACGCGCTGCGTCGGCGAATCGGGACGAACAAGTTCCGGATGGTCTTTTTCAAGCTCTTCTAGCTGGCGTATTAAACGGTCATATTCGGCATCGGGTACCTTGGGATCATCGAGTACATAATAAGCGTAATTGTGATCATCAATTTGTTTAATGAGTTGATCAATACGTTGCTCTACACTTAACTTCATGCCAACAAGCCTTGGAATAAACAGGATGGGTTTAAAATACAGGCAGTCGCTGCAACAACTGCCTATATTGATTAGTGAACTTTGGTAAGTTTTCTTCGTTTATATTCTTTTATTTTTTCCAGCTCATGCTGAAAGGTTTGCTCAGTAAATACACTGCGCGAGGAATCTATGAGCTTGCCTCCCAGTTCCTTCTTCATTTCACGAGCGGTTTGCACCATAGTTTGATAGGCAGTCTCTGGCTCATAGGCTCCAGGAACACCCATAAAGAAAGATATTCCAGCAAAATTTTCATTGTTCATGGTATCAAGATCGAACACACCCGGTTTAAACGCGTTAGCGACCGAGAAAAATTTTTGCTTATTATTTTGAGCAGACTTAAATCGATGAAAAATATCCATTTCACCAAAGCGACAACCTTTTTCGATCAACTGTTGTAGCAGTTCAGCGCCCTTATAGGGTTGTTCCTGATTGACCAGTGTTAATGAAAAAATCAACTCCGGATCACCAGAGTACCCTTCTTCTTCATTTTCTGTTGAAAGAGAGTCTTGGTCCTCAAGAATTAAACGATCATCACGAGAAGCGATTATAGGTTCATCAACACGGTTGTTATCAATCGTTTCGCTCGTCTCGGAATGAGTTTCACGAGGAGTCTTTTTAATGACCCTTACTTCTCCTATGCCATCGCGATCAAAACCTTCGCGATCCCGAAAGTCTTCGTCTGGCAAACCACTCAGGTCAAGACCTTTGCTTTTTCCATTACGAACTCTACGCCAGGCATCGAAAGCCACAACACCTATAATGATGAGGCCAATAATACCCAGAATAATTCTAAGCTCCCACTCCATGTGTCGCTCCCTTATTACATTGCGGCCATAGCAGCAGCTTCATCAATGTCTACTGCCACAAGACGTGAAACTCCAGGCTCTTGCATTGTTACACCAGCTAACTGATGCGCCATTTCCATTGCCACCTTGTTATGCGAAATATAAATAAACTGAACTTTTTCTGACATGCTTTTAACCAAATTACAGAAACGTCCAACGTTGGCATCATCTAATGGAGCATCAACCTCGTCTAGCATACAGAAAGGTGCAGGATTTAATTGGAATATTGAAAATACCAAAGCAATCGCGGTAAGCGCCTTCTCACCACCAGACAATAAGTGGATGGTTGAGTTGCGTTTACCCGGCGGCCTAGCCATAACCGTCACTCCAGTATCCAGTAAGTCTTCACCGGTAAGCTCCAGATAGGCATGACCACCACCAAACACTTTTGGGAAAAGTTCTTTCAGTCCTGAGTTAATTTTATCGAAGGTTTCTTTAAATCGAGTTCGCGTTTCTTTATCAATTTTTCGAATCGCTGACTCGAGCGTTTCAAGTGCCTCAACCAGATCTTCATGCTGCGCATCTAAGTAAACTTTGCGCTCTTCCTGTTGTTTATGTTCTTCAATGGCAGCGAGATTAATTGCACCAAGGCGTTGTATTTTAGCCCCCAACTCTTCAAGCTTCTGTTGCCAGTCAAGCTCGTTGGCTTCTTCAGGAAGGTTATTGGCGATATCTTCGATGGAATGCTCTTCTTCCGCCAAGGTTTCAGCTTGAGTGTTTTGACGGGTTTTGCATTCCTGCCACTCCATGCGCGCACGTTCAAGCCGACTACGAATGGCCTGCGCCGCTTGCTCTGCTTCCATACGTTTTTTGTCAAATGCGCGAAGATTATTGTCGGCCTCTGTAACTTTTTCACGAGCCTGTTTTAATTCGTCTTCAACAATTAATCGTTTTTCCAGAGCTTCTTCTAACTCGATATTATTGTCGTCACCGGGCTCTTCCAGATTCACCAACGAATCTTCTAGCTCTACTTTGCGTTGTTGAAGTTGAGCAATTTGTTGATCCATTCGAGCAAAGCTGTTTTGTGCTGAGTTAATTTCAGTGCGTATAGACTCAACGCGCAACGCCAGTTTATGAGCGACATCTTTGGCTTCTCGTGCTCGATTTCTCGCCTGCTCCAACTGACTACGAAGCTCTTCTCGTTTAGCGGTTAGCTCTTCTTTTTGATCGCTATCACTGGCCATGTGCTCTACCAGCTCCTGAATAACAGCGCGACTTTTAGCCATTGCTTTTTCGTCGTCTTTCATTTGCTGGATAGCTTCGGCCTTTTCACGTTGAAGCTTTTCAATGCGATTACGCGTTTGCTCCAATTTAGCTTGTTGACTGCCTACTTTCGCTCGTAACTCGCTGTATTTTTTGTTCGCATCTCTTAGTTCACGCTGTTTTTGTTCCCAGCTATTTTCAAGATCTCGAATCTGCTCACGCATTTCTTCAGCTCGCTGCTCCTGTTCTTCGAGCAACATTTCTTTTTCTTCTAAAAGCGCAACCAGTTCTTTTAATTCAGCTTCTCGCTCGACTAAACCTGCTTCGTTTTTGGAGCTGCGAGAAACTCGAATCCAATTTTTTCCTAACCAGATCCCGTCACGGGTGATGACACTCTCACCTTCCGA
>JBFHVL010000171.1:0-7154 GCA_041589565.1 Kangiellaceae bacterium
CATAAAAAGTGATGATCCGGGATCATTTCAGCTTCAGAGGTCGCCATAACATCGTCACGTTGCTGCTGCATATAGCCGATCATGGCGTGATGAAAATGATCGTGTTTAGTTAGCACAAGATTCACGCCCATATTGGCGGTTGAAGTATGCAAATCGATAATAAAATCGTAGCGACAGTTTCCCTTGCCGCCGAGCTGCTGCTCCAGTTCGCGCGCGCGACTCACTTCAAATGCCGTTTGGCTGGGATCGGTTAAAATTTTGGAGCTGAAGCAGCGATTAAGATCTTTTTCCAGGTAACGTCGATTTGCTTTGATGGCTTGCGGGTTAGCTAACAATAAATCGATGTTTAAACTTTCCCGTGCAATTTTGTCAGAATATTTAAGCCACTTTTCAATCAAAAACACGCCGGTACGTTCGTTTCCGTGCGTACCGCCGACAATTAATATATTTTTGATTTTTTTCAAGCGTTAATCCTCAGACTCATTAATTGGCTTCAGACATAGCAGCAAGTTGATCCGCCTGATACTCATTGACCAAAGGCTCAACCACCTGGTTTAAATCACCTTCCATAATTTCGTCGAGCTTATATAAGGTTAAATTAATTCGATGATCGGTCATACGACCTTGCGGAAAATTATAGGTACGAATGCGTTCACTGCGATCTCCGCTGCCCACCAGGCTACGACGTGCTTCGGTTTCTTCCGACTTTGCAGCTTCCTGTTGCGCAGCCAACAGACGCGACTTTAACATCGACATCGCTTTGGCGCGGTTTTTATGTTGTGAACGCTCTTCCTGACACTCAACCACTACACCGGTAGGAAGGTGAGTAATACGAATAGCCGAGTCGGTTTTGTTAACGTGCTGACCGCCAGCGCCAGATGCACGGAATGTATCAACGCGTAAATCCGATGGATTAATATCGATCTCATCCATTTCATCGGCTTCGGGTAAAACCGCTACAGTACAAGCCGAAGTATGCACTCGCCCTTGCGATTCTGTTTCGGGCACCCGCTGGACGCGGTGAGCACCAGACTCAAACTTTAAGCGCGAATAAACGCTGTCTCCAGCAATTCGACAGATAATTTCTTTATAGCCACCATGTTCGCCAGGGTTTTCACTAAGCACTTCGAGCTGCCAACGATTACGCTCGGCATACTTTGAGTACATGCGAAATAAATCACCCGAGAAAATGGCAGCTTCATCACCACCCGTTCCGGCACGTATCTCCAGATAGATATTTTTGTCATCATTGGGATCTTTCGGCAGCAATAGCTTTTGCAGTTCCAGCTCAAGCCGCTCAACATCTTCTTTACTTTGCTTAAACTCTTCTTGTGCAAGCTCTCGCATCTCGGGGTCGGAATCTTTTAACATTTCCTCTGCCGCCGCCACCGAGTCTATAGCGTCTTGATAAGATTTAAACGATTTCACAACGTCTTCCAGTTGCGAATATTCTTTTGATAGATCACGAAACTTATTTTGATCGCCAATAACATCCGGATCGCCTAATAGCGCCGAGATTTCCTCGTGTCTTTCTACCAGTGATTCTAATTTAATTCGAATCGAATCTTTCATCTGTGTTTTCCAAAATAATGGTCATTCGTAGGTTATTCGATGGGCTCAGTCTTCTCGCGATAATCCCAACAAATCTTTTAGTTGTTGCAGCTCCGCATCACTCAATTGACCACTCCGTTGCCGTAAATAATGTGTTGGATGATGCATCACTTTATTGGTCAGTCGATGGGCAAACTGTTCTAATACTTTTTCTGCCGACTCTCCGGCTTGCAATTGCGACAAAGCTCGCTGTAATTCGTTGTCTTTGGTAGCCTGCACCTGCTCGCGATAATCTCGAACTAAATCTATCGAGCTCAGTGACTCTACCCACTCCAAAAAATGAGCTGATTGATTAGCGACAATGTCCTCCGCTTCTTCCGCAGCTTGCGAGCGCGCCTTGAGGTTTTCATCAATCACATCTTTTAAATCATCAACACTGTAAAGATAAATATCATTCAGTTGTCCAACTTCCGGCTCAATATCTCTCGGAACCGCCAGGTCCACCATAAACATGGGTTTATGCTTTCGACGTTTAATACATTCTTCCATCAAGCCTTTACCCACAATGGGTAACGGACTGGCCGTTGAAGAAACAACAATATCAGCCTTGTGCATCCAGTCGTGCAGCTGAGTCAGGGTAATGGCGGTACCACCAAGCTGTGAAACCAGTTGCTCACCGCGCTCCAGTGTACGATTGGCCACAACCATGTTCTGCACACCCTGATTATGAAAGTGCCGCGCCGCCAGCTCAATCGTTTCTCCAGCGCCAATATAAAGTGCCGTCGCCTCGCTAAAGTCAGCAAAGATTTTTTTTGCCAGGCTCACAGCAGCATAGGCAACCGAAACGGCACTTGAACCTATTTCTGTGTCAGTGCGTACCTTTTTGGCCACCGAAAAAGTGTGCTGAAACAACCGGTCTAGCAGCACACCCAACGTCCCCGCTTTTCGCGCAAATTGGAAGGCGTCTTTCATTTGCCCCAATATTTGCGGCTCGCCAAGTACCATGGAGTCCAGCCCGCAAGCCACTCGCATAACGTGTTGAACCGCCCGCTCTCCCTGATGCACATAGGTACAATTGGCCAGCGCTGCGGCATCCAGCATATGATACTGAACCAGCCAGTCATGCAGTCGTTGATGGGCCTGGTCATCACCGCGAAAATACACTTCCATTCGATTGCACGTTGAAAGCACCGCGACTTCTTCGAGTTCCAACTCCTGTTTGATGCGACGAAGGGCTTCCGACAAAGACGCCGGATCAAAGGCCACCTTTTCCCGGATTTCTACGGGTGCGGTTTTATGATTGATTCCAAATGCAGCAACAGCCATTAATTAACCCCAGACAAAGCTACAACAAGCCCATTGCAGCACCTGCCAACGCAAGCGACAATGTCTTGATTTGAGTCTTAACAGGACTGTATATGGGGTAAACCATAAGGCAAAATTGAAATACACAGTGGGATTTGGCGGGCATTATACCATCGCTGATCGCTGAGTTTCATACAAAATTTAGCAAGCTGGCGCTTATCGGTTAATGTTGAACGTATGTTCAGTTCCAATGTCCTAGCATTGGCAATTAATCTTAAAAGCTCCATAATGCCCACTGCAAAGACCTGAGACTCAATCAATTAATCCAGAAACTGCAGTTATTATATGTTCTTCAAATCACCCAAGGATCGACTCTTGCGCATCATAAGCCTTTTTTCCATCTGTGTATTTGTAATGCTGGCTGGCTGCCAAATCAGCGCGCCTCAACCTAAACGAGTTACACAAGCCGAAGCACGTCAATCTCTGTCGGATCGGGAACGTTCCGAGCTTTATCAGGCGATCTTGACCGCTGAACTGGCGCAGGGCAAAGACGATTTGGAAACGGCGCTGACTCATTATTTGTACGCACTGACCCTGTTGCCTGACGAAAAAATTGCTGCAGAAGCAATCATTCTGGCGCAAAAAACCAAAGACCCCGCAGCGCTGATTCAAGCATCCGGAGCTTGGTTACAGATTGAGCCTGACAACACCAAAGCCATTGAGTCTCACATTTTGGGCCAGCTGATGCAGTTTGATCTGGCACAGGAACTACAGGAAGAGTCACTCAAGGCGGCAATTGCCGGAACGCGTAAGTTAATCGAACTCTCGGACAATGAGTCTGAAGCCTTTCGAGAGTTATCAGGACTTAATCGCATCTACTTACAAAGCTCAACCTTATCTCTTTGGCAACAGCTAATACGTGAATACAGCGAAAGCCCCCTTCCCTGGACTTTGATGGCCGATGCTTACTACAAAGCAGCGGAAATGACGCGACAGAACTCTTATCTGCAAAAAGCCGAACCCGCTGTTGCCGCGGCTTTACGCAAGAATGAAACGTTCCAACCGGCTATCGAGTTGAAGGTTAACCTGATGCGCCAACAAGATCAGACAGCACAAATACTGCCATTTCTGGAAACCTTGCTCATCGAAAACCCAGATAATGTAGCGGCGCTGGAAGTCTTGTCGCAGGAATACTATCGACACAAAGCCTTCGATAAAGCCATTGCTATCGCAGAGCGACTCTTGTCAATTAATCCCGATGAGATCACGTCACACTATTTAATGGCCGCGAGTTATTACGGCAAAGGTGATTTCAAACGTTCACACCAGTATTTTTTAACCTTGGTTAAAGCAGACTATCGCCCCGAGCTTTCACTTTATTATTGCGGAGATACCGCAGAAAGAATCGAAGCCTGGAATCAGGCAATTGCCTGCTATCGCGAAGTCCCCGTAGGCGACTACTGGTATTCTGCTCAACAACGTCTCAGTTATATCCTGATCAATCAAGACAGAGAAGATGAAGCGCTTGAGCGCCTTGAGAAAATCGCATTAAACGCACAGCCACAGCAAGCGGAGCAAGCGATGGTGTTACGCGGTGACTTACTTATTCGACTGAATAAAACCTTGCAGGCTTTAGACTGGTTAACCCGTTTTATTGATCAACAACTGCAATCGTTACAAGTTCCTCTCAAACATTTTGAAGCTATTCAACAAGCGAATCCTCAGGACGACTGGCGAGCCTACGCTGACACTATTGCCAAACGCTTAAGTGAAAAACTACAGCCTCGATGGTATCGACAACTGGCTGCTGAAATTTCAGAAGCTCAAGGTGCGGTTGCTGCCATTAATTTTCTCGATCATGCCATTGACCTTCACTCTCAGGACGTTGAGCTTCGCTATACTCGAGCACTGTTGCGCGAGCGTACGGGCGAACTGGATAAGCTGGAGTCTGAGCTGCGCGAGACCTACCAAATGGCCCCAGACAATCCGCATGTACAAAATGCTCTGGGATACACACTTGCAGACAGCAATAAAGAGTTGGACTTTGCACAAGGACTGATAGAACAAGCCTATCAAAGCTTGCCGCAAAATAGTGCGGTGCTAGATAGCTTAGGTTGGGTTTATTTCAAACAAGGAGAGCTCGACAAAGCTGAACACTGGTTGCGTAAAGCCATGGAACTGGAACCCGCAGCTGAAGTTTTGGCCCACCTGCTCGAAGTTTTAGTCAACAACAATAAACAAGTTGATGCGCAAATATTAGCTCAGCAATATTGGCCAAGGTTTCAAGGTAACGAGAATTTAAAGCTCGTGATAGAAACTTATCAGCTACTTAATCCGTAACAATTTTCTTTTTTGTGATTGGACCTTTCATGCGATCGAACTTAACGCTTCAGGCATCAAAACTTATTGTATTTACGATTACAGCTTTCATTTTAAGTGGCTGCTCTTTATTCAAATCGCGCCCTGATCTACCGCAAAACCTGTCGCCTGATGATCGACTTCGTTATTTACAGGAGCGCGACTATTGGAGTTTAACTGGACGTATTGGCATCACTACCAAAGACGAATCTAACTCCGCAAGTTTCAGCTGGGAGAAAAACAAGGACAGTATGGTGTTACGCATTTATGGCTCACTGGGAGTGACTTATGCACGGCTCGAAAGCAAACCGGGCTTTGCCACCATTGAACTTTCTGATGATGAAGTGTATCAAGATAGCGATGCAGAGAGATTACTGTGGCAAACCACTGGATGGTATATTCCAGTTAATCTAATGCAACATTGGATATTGGGCATTCCCGAAAAAGCGCCCAGCTTTGAAATGAATAATGACGGTTATCTCGCCAAGCTTAATTACGGTTATTGGGAAGTGAATTATCAAAAGTATCAGGATTTTCGCGGACTGCTGATGCCGAAAAAGTTACGTGCCGATCACCCGGATGTCACCATTAAATTTTCCATTCATGACTGGGAATTTACGCCCGATGAATGAGCAGCCGAAAACTTTGCGTTGGCCAGCACCGGCTAAGCTCAATTTAATGCTGCATATTGTCGGCAAGAATGCACAGAACTACCACCTGCTTCAAACCGTATTTCAAATATTGGATTTTGGTGACGAAATTGAGTTTGAAGTGAATCAATCAAATCAAATTTCGCTCAGTTGCAATCTAAATGAGTTGGAAACCAAAGATAATTTGATTGTTCGTGCAGCAGAAAAGCTCAAACCATTTGCCGGGCCATCTGCTGGGGTCAATATCCGTCTTCATAAATACTTACCCATGGGCGGCGGAATCGGTGGCGGCAGTTCCGATTGTGCCACCACGTTATTAGCACTCAATCATTACTGGCAGTGTCAATTATCTCTCGACCAACTCGCCAATATTGGTTTGGAATTGGGTGCCGATGTGCCCGTGTTTGTCAAAGGTCAAACGGCCTGGGCCGAGGGAATCGGGGAGCGGTTAACACCTTATCAATTACCCGAACTTTGGTACCTGGTTGTTCATCCTGAATGTTTTGTATCCACCGCGAAAATTTTTTCACACGAGGCGTTGACACGCGACTGCGAAATCAGCACAATACGCGACTTTCTCGCCCGGGGTGGTCCGAAACAAGGCGCTAACGTAATGGAAGCGATTGTTTTTGAACTTTACCCAAAGGTGAAAGCGGTGCGGGATTGGCTGGCTCAGTTCAATCCTTATGCAAGAATGACCGGAAGCGGAAGTTGTGTGTTTGCACCCTTTGACAATGAGCGAGAAGCGCATATAATAGCGTCCCGGTGTGAATGGCCCCACTTTGTGGCCCGCGGAGTCAACACTTCTCCCACTCACCAACTGCTAGAGCAACTGAAGCAATCTTAGCGTTCAGTTCACTACACCACAGGGGTGTCGCCAAGCGGTAAGGCAACGGGTTTTGATCCCGTCATGCGTTGGTTCGAATCCAGCCACCCCTGCCATTTTCCTTCTTTCTCAAGTTTTTCAGCATAACTTTAAACCCGTTGGGTTTTGATCCGCATCTACAATCCTGGGCATTGGTCCGAATCCAGCCACCCCTGCCATTTTCTCCTTCGATAAGATTTCCATTGATGCCTTAAACCCGTGGGTTTTGATCCGCATCCACAGCCCTGGGCGTTGGTTCGAATCCAGCCACCCCTGCCATTTTCTCTCTGATTGAATTTCCGATTTATAAACTTAACCCGTGGGTTTTGATCCGCATCGACAGCTCAGGGTATTGGTTAATATTTCCATCGCGCCTAATGGTGCTCCAACATTAAAGCGGCTACCCAAAACGCCTTTGTAGGAGC
>JBFHVL010000172.1:0-7119 GCA_041589565.1 Kangiellaceae bacterium
ATCGCTGCTGGTTGTAGAAGCGATAGACATTACATTAGGTACATCATAATTCGACGGATAATGTGACCCCATATCGTTGTCGGCTCCATCATTTCCAGCCGCAGCAACAAACAGCATGTTGGCGTTATTTGCAGCTGCAATTGCGTCCTTCAGTGCCTGACTGAAGCCGCCACCACCCCAACTGTTATTCAGTACGCGAATGTTTGTTCCAGCGTTTTTAAGAGCGATCATATAATTGATACACTCAATAGCATCCGCGGTTGTCCCCCCGGAAGAACCTAAAAAGCTACAACCGACCATACTGGTTTGCCAGTTAACGCCAGCAACTCCGGTACCGTTGTTGCCGACCGCACCAATCGTTCCAGCAACGTGGGTTCCATGTTGTCCCGTATCCATAGGATCACCGGATCCGGTTATTGCAGAAATACCATGAATATCATCGATATAACCGTTGCCATCATCGTCAATTCCGTTTCCAACTATTTCATTTGGATTAACCCAAATATTCGCAGCCAAATCTGAGTGGTTGTAGTCAAAACCGGTATCGATTACACCTACCACAATCGAAGGGTCGCCTACAGTGATATCCCATGCCTGTTCGGCACCAATTTTAGGCATACCCCACAAACTGGAATACTGCGTATCATTGGGCACCCCTAAAGGCTGAACAATATAGTTATATTCCGCATACTCAATGTCGGGGTGATGTTGCAGCTTATCTAATATTGACTGTAAATTTTGATTCGGATCGATATCAATCTTAGCCAACCTGCCATTGACCAGATGCTTAAACCGGTCATCGACGCCATCATTATTCTTATCTTTAAAACGACCACCAAAAGAGTGTACGGCAGCTTTCCTTTTGGAAACGAGTTTGTGCCGATTTTCATTACGACCCGGTTCTTTAAATTTGACGATCAAAGAGGATGCATCGTATTCGAGACTTTGTTTAGCGTTTTGCGAAAGATGTTTACTGACATACTTTTTATTATGTTCGGTGAGGATTGATCTATCATCAGAATTAAATTTCTGTGGAACGGTCAATGCAGACACTGAAGAAGTGAGTAGCGTTGCGGCCAGCATCATCACTGGCCTATTTTGTAGTGTCATTTTTCTATCTCCTGTTGAGCCTTATAATTTTTATTGCGCTTGAGAAGCATTGATTACATCAAAATGCACATGCGCATATACATTTATATACATTTAAGACACATACATCAACAAATATATGTACTTAGGGCTCAAGCAGGAACTGAAAACTCAAAAAACAGGTCTTATATTTCTTATTAATCAATAAGTTATAAAACAATAGACTGTATTGGTGTGAAAACCTAGATATTGACAAGATCTATCGAGAAATGACTTTGGGCCATCGAATTTCCAATTTGGTACCGGAAAACCTTGATGTCGACAAAGCGACTTGCCCACCATGCAGCTCAACGATACCTTTGAGCAAGGCGAGTCCCAGTCCAAGCCCGCCAGAAGCCCGGGTTCGACTTTTGTCAACTCGAACAAAAGGCTGAAAGACCCGCTCTCGTTCTTCAGCAGGTATACCGTCACCATCATCTTCAATGACTATCTGATGCCAGGAACCACGGTCACAAAACTCGACCAATACTCGTGTTTTTGCATACTGGCAGGCGTTTCGTAATCCGTTACTCAAGGCCCGCTGAAATTTAATTTTATCGACAAGAACATCGCTCTTTTCCGTGAGCAATTTAAATTGAAACAACAAATTCGGATAATCATTCTGATACTGGGTAATCAGCTCATGAACTAAGGAAGGAAGTTGCACACAACTCACGTTTAACGCATCGGCATCGGTCTCCATCCGAATATAGCCGATGGCTTCTTTTAATAAGCCATCCAGCTCATCCAAACTACTGTCAATCCGACTGACCAAACTTTGATTGGATGGATTTATATTGTTACCGTCCATCAGCATATCTAAGCCAAGTCGAACTCGTGACAAAGGAGTTCTAAATTCATGAGCAATGGCTTGAATCAATTCTTTTTGCGAATCATTACTTTTTTGGAGGTTTTTATTAATTTTTCTTTGATGCATACGATTAATAACGAGTAGGACATTTAAAAAGAATAATGAGATCCCGATTACCCAGACTTTTTTATTGGTGAGTTGTCGATCAATTTCACTCTGCGCTAATTGTTGCTCTGATTTAAGTAGCTGAATTTCCTTTTTAGATTTTTCTACCTCCAGATAACTTCTCATCAATGCCAACCGCAGATCACTTTCATTACTGAAGATTTGGTCTTTTATTGTCTGATATTTTTTATATGCAGCTAAAGCCAAATCATATCGATTATCAGCATTCAATATTTCGGTCAGTTGATAGTAGGCCTCTTTGAGCAACTCCTGCTCTTTTGCGTGAGAAGCAACGTCTATTGCGTGATTAATGGCATTTTCAGCCTCGCGAATATGACCGCTAGAATAAGCAATTTTTGAGAGTACGATATATCCTCTCGAAACAATAGCACTCACACCAACAGATTCAGCAATTGAGATCCCCTTCTTTGCTGACTGTAAAGCATTTTCTAGTCTTCGGGTATCGAGTAATACAGATGCTATTTCCATTTTATTTTTAGCAATCAGCACCTGATCGCCTAACTGTTCCGAAAGAGCTAATGATAAATTAAACTGCTCCAAAGCTTGCTCATAATTGTTTTTCGACTGATGCAGTTTCCCCAGATTTAAATACACTTCGGAAAGTCCTAGTAAATCGTTTAACTCCTGATAAAGATCCGCCGCATCCTTAAAATATTGTTGTGCGGTGGCATAATCTTTAATTCGGGAATAGGTAACACCTAAATTTCCAGTAATTTCGGCAATTCCTGGTTTATCCCCTAGCTCATTCCGAATCTGAAGAGACTCCATTTGATATTTAAGCGCAATATCATAAATCCCGAGACTGCCATATATGGCAGCAACATTATTTAGCGCAGTTGCTACTCTTCGCTGATCATTTAATGAACGATGAATCTCCATTGACTTTAAAAAATAAGCTAATGCCAGCTCTTTTTTCCCCGTCAAATCGAATATAATTGCCTTAGAGTTTAAGACACTAGCCACACCACTTTCATGATTAAGCCTTTCTGCTAAGTTAAGCGCCTGTTCGTAATATTTTAATGCATCTACCAAATTAGATTGTCGCCATGCGATAAAGCCTTTGATATACCATGCAACGAACACTTCGTGCTCCAAATTCATTCGTCGTGCGCTTTCTAAACTCTTTTCGGCATAGCTTGTCGCCACAGCATAATCGCCCAGAGTCATAAAAATCCAGGCCGCATCATTCATAACTTTGACCTGCATTTCCGGATCATTGACTTCGGACGAAAGTAACGCCAATGCCCGTAAGGCATACTGCTTTGCTTCGATAGGAGCGTTGTCTCGATAATACCGCGTAAGTTCGGCCAAAGACTGAGCTTTTTGATGTCCGCTAGCATGCTCGGCAATTTCTTTTAACTGCTTAACATTTTCTACGGAATGGACGAAGTGTGGACAAAGAGAAAACAGTGTGCCGACAATCAAAATGACTGCCTTCACGTTTACATTACGATAAGAAAAAACCAAAACTCAGGGTTCCATCTGAACGAGCATATATCCCTTTCCATGAATGGTTTTTAAGCGCTGTGGTTCTTTTGAGCTGTCGCCAATTTTTTTCCTGATCCGTGACACTCTCAAATCAATGGTTCTCATGCTGCTGTCATAACCAAGTTCCGAAAAGTGCTCAGCAATTTGCTCTCGACTGCATATTTTATTAATGTTCTTCGCAAGAAGAAAAAACAAATCAAATTCGGCCGTCGTCAGCGCAACCGAATCACCCGAAATCTCGATTTTTCTTTGTGCATGATTAATCAACAAATCACCTAAAGTTAAATCAGTTCCAGCCTCTTCAGATACTTTTTTCGCTAACGTATTCTGTGAACTTTTAAATCGACGAAGTAACGCACGAACCCTCGCTAAAAGCACTCTAGCCCTAACCGGCTTTGCAAGATAGTCATCCGCACCAATTTCGAGGCCAGCTACCTCATCGATATCGTCGCCTAGAGCCGTCAGCATCAAAATGGGCCCTTGATAAGGAGTTGAGGTGCCATCAAACCCACTTCGCACATTGCGACAAATCGTCAGCCCATCCATATCAGGCAACATGACATCAAGAATCACCAAGCCCGGTTGCTCGCTGATAATTCGCTCCGCAGCCTTAATACCCGAAGCCTCTGCTTCAATAGAAAATCCATTGCGGTTAAGAAAGTCTTTGACCATTTCAGAAAGTTCAACATCGTCATCGACCATGAGAATGCTGTGATCTGTAACCATAGTTGTTCTATCCATTGGTTATACATTAGGCAGGTTATGCGTAGGATTCTATCAAAAACATCTAAAATGAAATACATTTATTCACATTATCATACAAATTGACTTAACTTAGGCAGTAAAAAACTCGTAACCATCACCTGATATCATCCATGGAGCACCCTTTCTTTGCATGAGGCCATATCACACTCGGTTAATAGCTATGCACCAGATAGCGCTGGGAGCCACCACTGAACAACTGCTCAAATGGATAACAAGTGATAAGCGTGAGCATGGACTGCTCCTGTAATCGCAGAGGCTGTTGATTGGCATCAGCCACTTCAATCTGATGTACCACAAATCGCTGAATACCGGTTTGACTGTGTAACAAAATATCGTCTCCTGGAATTACTCCCTGCAGAACATCAAAGTGGCTGTCCTTATGACCGCTGATCACAATATGGCCTTGCTCACCCGGCAGCGCAGTTCCCGTTAAATGTCCCGGTCCAAAAGCCAGGTTTCGCCCAGAAGCATCGGAAAGCACATAATAACTTTTACCCTGACTTGGAAACTCCAGCTTTGCAATCACATGACCATCCGCCCAGGGCCACGGTGGATGATCAATACCTTCCTGTTGTTTTTGCCAGGAATGATGTAATAACCATTGGGCGACTATTGCTTTGCTCTTTAAATATCCTCCATGAGCAAAAAAACTAAGCGATAAAGCAAGCAGTAACAATGGCCATGCATGACGCTTAACTTTCATTAACATGATGTTTTACGCCGCTGTGACATAAACATCCAGCTTACGGCCACAATCAGAAATAGCCATCCCATCATAAATAAGCCTCGGGTTCCCAAGTTGGTTTGCGGGTAGCCAAACACTTTTTCCTTACTCCACCCGTGCGGCATAGCTTGTTTCAACTTTTGCGACTTGAGCTTCTCCTTATCAGGACGAGAGACTTTTTTCTCAACCGCCACAAAACTGGTATAGGGACTAACGAGTTGATGCTTGAGTGCGACTGGCAACACCTGTTGCCGAACCTGCTCTTCACTAACGCCACGCATTTTAGATTCCAGCAAACTTTCAATTTTTTGTCGTGCCCATAAACTGGCCACGCCCTGATCACCACCCTGACCAGTAGCGCTGTGACTGACACCGTTAATCATCAGCCTGTGCTGCCAAGCCTGTTGGCCATTATCAGCTTTAAACGTTAATGCCCCGTTGGCACCATTGGTTTTAACATGTAAAACTAATGGTTCACCGTAATAAAGATCGGGAATAGGATCAGGATACAGCTCTGCGGTTAAGCCATTCGATGCATCAAGGGTAAATCGGGTAAAGGCAGGACGCGACATTTTATCAAACAGCGCCGACAGCTTTGTTTCGACTTCTTCCGGTTTACCAATAAAGGTATAACTGCCACGACCCGCTTTGGCTGCACGACTCATAAAAAAGCTATTTGGAGCCGAGCCGATACCAATGGTAAATAAGCGAGCCTGCCCTAATGTTTGATCGATAAGCTTAAACAACTGCTGTTCATTATTAACCGCACCATCAGTAATAAACACCACCTGCTTAACCAGTCGATTATTAGAATTCACCGACTGTAACGCCTGCTGTAATGCAGGAAACATATTGGTGCCACCATCAGCATCGAGCTGATTGATCCACCGTGTCGCTCTTGCACGATTGGCAACGGTCGCCGGCAAAGCCATCGGTGAAAACTTCGTGTATTCATTATCGAATTCTATGATGTTAAATTGATCTTCCGGTGTCAGGCGAGCAAGACTGTCAATAAGCGCTTTTTTTGCCTGCGTCATCGACATTCCCGACATAGAGCCGGACGTATCCACCACAAACATCAATTCGCGCGACAGCGTATGCATTTGATCGGCCTCTACCTGTGGCGGCATGATCAGCACCTTGTGAAAGTCTTCGCCAACCAGCGTCTCACTAAAATGAGCTAGTTGGATATTGTCGTTAGGCGCTGCTCGCCAATTTAAAACAAAGTCACGATTAGCAACCACTTCCTTTTGTTGGAGTTCCAACTTAACTTTGCGATTATCAAATAATTGATTGACTGGATGATACAGAGATTTAACTTCCTGCAAATCGAAGCCCGGAGTTAACTCAACCGTGATTGATACTTTCGGTGCATTAGCATCTTCAGCAATATCATTAAGCGTCATCACGCCATCGGTGCGAAAGCCAGAACCTCCACTACTCAAAATATTAGAGCTCGTCGTAACGATTTGACTGGCGTTAAAACGCGGCCCGATAACTAGCGGAAAGCGCAACTCAAACACTTCGTTATCCAGACGCACACTTTGTTGGTAGCGAATTTCGACACCGATTTCACCTTGAGGTGGAATATTGGCAACTTTAGATGTGAAAATATTTGGCCGAGACTGACTTAAAAGCGCAGCACGTTTACCCTCGCGCTTAGCTTTCTGATAAATCTGTTTCGCTTGCTGTTTTTCTTTGATTTCTCCGACAATTAATCGACCATCCAGCTCCATTTGCATTCCATTGACCGCTGAATCATCAGGCAATGGAAATACGTATATCCCTTCCATCCAACTATCAGTTGGGTTTTTAAAGTTGTGCTTTACGGTAACACTGGCGATTAATCCATTAATTTCAATCTCGACATCGGTTTGCATCTCCAACGCCGTCTGCCAGAAAGCCTGATTAAGCTGAGATTGTTCCCCACGCAGCAGTAAACTACCGCGCTCCACATCGTCCATGGCATCCGCGTGAGCTTGATCAGTTACATTTATCAATAAGAAAGCTGCAAGAA
>JBFHVL010000173.1:0-7051 GCA_041589565.1 Kangiellaceae bacterium
GAACACTTACGTGAAGATCGCCCCGCTCCGGCGCAATTCGGTGTACCCATGTGCGCATTCGCCATTCACTATCCAACCATACCTGACGAATGACTTTGACCATGGGTGCGATCGCCAGTGCCTGCTGCGCCTGCGATTGAACACCCGCGAGTTTGTCATCACTGGACAAAGCAATTGCCTGCGCTTTTTTAGTAAAGGAAATTTCGTCCCCTAATAAACTACCATTACGAATACCTTCCAACTCCCAAATATCCGTAAGGTTTTGTACGTTAAATGGACGCTCTGGAAACTTCAGGTTAAAACTGGTTGTGCCTGATAGCAGTCCGGTAAATTGAATACGGTGTCGTCCAGCTTCAACATATAACCAATCACGTCCCTTATGAGTTGCAATCCAGTTATGCAGGCGACCATCCACCTTAATGTTGCGTATGCTCCAGTGCTCTGAAAAAGGGATCGCAAATGCGGTATCTGCCAGCGCATCAACCTGCGCTTCCAGAATTAAATACTCCTGCCCCTGCCGACTTTCACTTACCAGACGCAGCCCTGAAATGGCCACACAATCAGGTGCACACTCAGGAGCTTGATGTAACCATTGTTGCAACTCTTTTAAAGTTTCTTTATCCGGTATGTCTGCATAAGTATCCAAGGGCAACAGACAAATCAATCCAATCGCTGCTGTCGATCCCAACCATTGCTTAAACTGATCAAGATGCAGCCGCTTGCCAGACACCGAACGTAAAACAAAACCAAGAGCAATTAAAATTCCACCAATAGTTAAAAGTCGCCATAGTGTCATAATCCAGGGCGAGGCCATCCATAAGCTCACCTCTTGCTCAGCAGTTACTGGTGAGCTCCAATAAAGCTGGTACTGATTCCACTGCCACGCGGGTTTACCGTGTCCGGTCTGGATCACCATATCGTTATTGTATCTTTGCATAACATCAGCCCGTTTAATTCGGCTGCCTGTTACCACAATTTTTTCTGAAAGCTCATCCTTCATCTTTTGCGGAGAAGACAACACCATTGCCGTTTCAGCAGCTTCATCTTGCGACGAACGATACTTGGTTTGATAAGGCTGAGGCGAATAATGTTCCAATTGAGGATGGATAAGTACTCGCACCTGATTGATCATAAATAAGCCTGCAGAAACAATGACAATAAGAAAAGATAATCCCAAATAACCAACACGGATCCACTGCATAATTTTATGCTGCGCTGGAAGCACTTGATAAAGCGCAAACGCCAGTACTAAATTAGAAAGAGACGCAACTGGTGACTGCGGCTCATGAAAAATCAACACCAAAGTAACCAAAGTTGTTCCGGCAAAAAGAAAATTACCAAACCGATAAGCAATGGTAGTCAGCAACATGACCCAAAACACATTCCATAAATTCCATTGCTCAAACCAGGAGTCGCTACGCTCGGCGCCAGAGGCAAACAATAAGCGATGTGCGGGAGGTAAGTTTAACGTCCAGTTAACACTTTCAAACGACTGTTGCCACCCAGCTATAGGTAAGTTGGTGTTTGGCGCAATCTCACCGCCACCGACAATAGATGCCGCAGGTAATCGCACTTCAACCCCGGTTTGTCCTTCCTTTAATGACGTGATTAATAACGCCTGATCAGATTCATCAGCATATTGCAATTGATAAGGTGTCGACATAGAGAGTCGCCACTGCTCTCGTAAGGTGCCAGACACCTGATCTTCAAAGCGCCAGCGATCACCTGCAAAGTCCAACCACAATTGCCGGTTTAACGACAATCGATTGGATGTCCCTTGTGAAATTCCTCGAAATTTTTGATTGAGTGACGCGGTTTGCCCACTTTCAAATAGAAAACTGGGAAAGTTTCGCCAATGATGCGGAACTTGAGACGATTCAGGATCGATCACCTCGATTCCTTCAATAGTAGCCACACGAATTTCGGGCTTGTCATTAAAGCTCCAGATCTCTTGCGCTGGCCACAACTCAGTTGTTCGAGTAAAACGAAACTCATTCAGTGATGCTGGAGCAAAACTGCTCAGCTGCATCGTCCAGCTTCCCGGTCTTAGTTGAACGATTAGCTCACTGGCGGCATTGTAAAATGCCGGTAATTCTCCATCAACGACGATGGGATTAAAGCCAACGGGAAGCGCTTTACCTAAGTTTACTTCTCTTACTCGACCGGAAACTTCCATGTGCAACTGAGTGATAAGTCGCATGGGATGATCATCATTTAATAAACGATATACCCGGATATCGAGTTCATCAGCCTGTGTTTGTGCCTCATTTCTTTCGGCAAAATGAAGTTGGTTATTCGATATTGCAGGAAAGTGAATTTTGTTACCGTTTAAAGTTAACTCCAGGTTAGCTACCAAAGGAGGGATAAACATTCTCTGTGGTTGTTGCTGCCACTTCCAGTAGCCAATGATTTTAGCCGTTCCACGTTTTAACCAGACATAGGGTTTTTGATTGCGGTTCTGAATCATGGCATTTTGACCATTAACCGAAACCACCAAAGGCCAGGTCAAGTTATCTCCCGGCAATGGCACCCAGGAGTCTCGATATACTTTCCAGTTTTGTTCAAACTGCCCTCGAGTCTGGCTAATCTCAAGCTGCAAGGTTCCCGGCCAGGCACAGAGTCGATCCTGCTCGTTAAGAGTTTGACCACCTTCGGTCACAGGACAGCTTAAAAAATCTAAGTGTTTATTGACCCAGGGAACCCAGGGCTTGAGTTCGGGAGGAATTGCTTTATCAGAATTAGCGCCTTGGAGCGATAGAGAAAATAGAAATATCCCCAACAGGCCAATCCAACGATTATAAATACCCCTTTCCATTCATTCCTCCCAGTTCTCAATAGTGTGTTATCGGTCAACTGAACATAAAGGGATTATTGACACGATAATTATTGGCGAGCCTGCTGCCTGACAATTTCAAACAGACACACGCCTGTAGCAACCGATACGTTTAAACTTGAAACACTCCCTGCCATAGGAATCTTAATTAACTCGTCGCAATGTTCTCGAGTTAAACGGCGCATTCCTTTTCCTTCGGCACCCATTACCAAAGCAAGCGGACCTTTAAAGTTTGATTGATAAATGTCTTGCTCGGCTTCACCGGCGGTACCAACGATCCACACGCCCAGCTCTTGTAACGACTTCATTGCGCGAACGAGGTTAGTAACTGCAAAAAAAGGCACCGACTCAGCCGCACCACAGGCAACTTTTCTAACCGTGGCGTTTAACCCGACGGACTTGTCCTTAGGTACGACAATGCCATCAACTCCAGCCGCATCGGCAGTACGCAAACAGGCTCCCAAATTATGAGGGTCGGTAATACCATCAAGAATCAACAGCAATACATTGCCCTCTTTTGACTCGACCAACTCATACAAGGAATGCTCATCTTGAACTCGAGCTCCTGTATTAGTCACTTCGGCAATCACACCTTGGTGATTATCATCAGTCAACTTGTCGAGACGAGCACGATCCCAGCGAACTACAGGGATAGAATGTTTACTCGCCAATGCGATCAATCGCTGTGCTTTTGCGTCTTGCCGATTGGCCTGGACATAAAGTTTAGTGACCTGATCGACACTCTTTTTAAGTAACAGTTCAACAGCATGAATACCGCAAACAATCTCATTCGACATAAAATTTCTTTTTTCTGATTAGATGTTTAAACCGAAAACCCATAAATTAATGTGAACAGAGTCAAAAGCTCACACTTTTTACTTCATTTTTTTCTAGATTTTTTGCCAGAACTTTTCTTGCCTGATGGTTTCTTCTTACCCGCAGTTTTTTTCTTTTTACTCGGAACTTTCTTTCCTTTATCTTGCCAGCTGTCGCGATCGCTCTTATTTGCTTTAGCGCCTTTATCACCAGACTTCCCGCCGGTTTTCGTGCGTTGATTCGACTTGATCGCCTGCTTATTTCGAGCCTTGGCGTAAAGCTTTTCTCGTTCCGATAAAGGCTTGCGATTGCTTTTTTCGGGTGATTCAACTAAGTCAAAGTCGATCTTGCGATCTTCAAGGTCCACACTCGATACTTCTATTTTTACCGAGTCTCCGAGTTGAAACACGACCCCACTGGACTCACCTACTAACCGTTGAGTACCACGATCAAAGTGGAAATAATCTCGCCCTAATGAAGTAACATGAACTAAGCCATCAATATGAAACTCTGGAATACGTACAAACATTCCAAAGTTGGTGACGGCCACCACTTCGCCTTCATACTGACTACCGATATGTGCCGACATAAACTCGCACTTCAACCAATCTAAAACTTCACGAGTTGCCATATCGGCATTACGTTCTGTTGCTGAGCAAACTTCACCAAACTGGGCAAGTTGTTCATGAGAGTATGCCTGCGAGCCATCATAACTCAGCTTTTTATCTTCTTTTGACAATTGCGCCTTTATCAATCGATGAATCAATAAATCGGGATAACGACGAATCGGCGAAGTAAAATGCGTATAGGCTTTAAAAGCCAGTCCAAAGTGACCGATATTATCCGGAGAATAGACCGCCTGACTCATGGAGCGTAACAGCATGGTCTGTATTTGCTCCGCATCGGGTCGCTCGGCAACGCCCTTTAATAACTCACCATAATGTTTCGGCTCGGGTTGATCGCCGCCAAACAGGAAAAGTCCCAGTTCGCCTAAAAAGCTGCGTAAATCTTCGAGCTTTTTCTCCGATGGCCCCTCATGAATGCGAAACATCCCCGGCATTTTGTGCTTTAAGAAAAACCTGGCCGCGGCCACATTAGCGCAAATCATACATTCTTCAATAATACGATGTGCATCGTTGCGAACAACGGGAACTACTTTTTCTATCTTGCGATTTTCATTAAAGACAATTCGTGTTTCCGTTGTTTCAAATTCTATTGCACCACGCTTTTGTCGCTCCACGGCTCGCGCTTTATAAAGCGCATATAACTCTTCAAGATGAGGAATCAGCTCGGCGTATTCCTTTCGCAACGCCTCATCTCCCTCCAATATCGCCCAGACTTTGTTGTATGTGAGGCGAGCTTTAGAGTGCATTACTGCCGGATAAAACTGGTACCCTGAAATCTTACCTTTACTGCTGATGGTGACTTCACACACCATACACAGGCGATCAACTTTAGGGTTTAAAGAGCAAAGTCCATTAGAGATTTGCTCGGGTAACATGGGGACCACATACTCCGGGAAATAAACCGAGTTACCTCTCTGACTAGCTTCGGAATCCAATGCGCTGCCAGGACGCACATAGTGCGACACATCGGCAATCGCGACGAACAGCCGCCAGCCACCACTGTCTTTCCACTCGCAATAGACAGCGTCATCAAAATCACGAGCATCTTCACCATCAATAGTCACTAACGGCAAATGACGAAGATCGACTCGATTTTTTTTGTCTTTTTCGGCAACTTCAGGGGATAACCGCTGTAATTCATCAAGTACAGTTTCCGGCCAGTCACGACGAATGCCGTAATTGTGAATGGCGATATCGATTTCCATTCCGGGCGCCAGGTAATCGCCAAGCACCTGAACCACCGCGCCTACTGGCTGAACTTTTTCACTGGGGCGAGTAGTAATACGGGCAACCACCACCTGACCTTGCTCAGCACCGGCCGACATCCCGGGCGAAATTAAAATATCCTGAGTGAATCGCTGATCATTGGGTTTAACAAATGCAATACCGCTCTCTACATAAAAGCGTCCAACAATTTGTATCGGCTGATCAGACTCCAGCACTTCAACTATTTTGGCATCTACCCGACCTCGGCTGTCATAGCCCTTGGGACGACAAACCACACGCTCGCCATGAAATACTTTGCGCATCTCCCGCGGAGAGACAAACCAGTCATCGCCACCACTTTCCGGAGTAAAAAAGCCAAACCCATCTTTGTGGGCAAACACCTTGCCAGTGGTTAAATCGAGCTTATTTACCGGCGCATAGCCTCCTTTACGGTTTCGCAATAACTGTCCGTCGCGCTCCATCGCCTTTAGCCGGCGACTTAGCGCCACCAGATCATCATCGCCAGTGAGTTTCAGTCCTGCAGCTATTTCGGGGAACCGGGCTGGTCCTTGATGATGGGTTAAAAACTCAAGAATAAATTCCCGGCTGGGTATGGGATTGTCGTATTTTTCAGCTTCACGCTTAAAATGAGGGTCTTTTGGGGTTTGGTTAGACATATGCCTTCCGTTCATTATTGTTACCTGCAGTGTAACTAAATTCGGCGGAAAACAGAATTGACATTACCACTAAAGCGCCGTATATTTCGCGTCCACCTTGCCCAGGTGGTGAAATTGGTAGACACGCTAGCTTCAGGTGCTAGTGACCTCACGGTCGTGGCGGTTCGAGTCCGCCCCTGGGCACCAAGCCATAAAATACTACAACTGAGCATCACTTCCTTAACTGCCTATTTGTTCAGTCATCCCTTTAAGTTGCTACAAACCTCTCTTAGAGTTGCGAGTATTATTCAAAACGTTGAACCTATAATTACTAGAGTAATAAAATAAAACTACTTAGATAAAGCTGACATCGAGGGTTCTGCGCTAAAGGCAGATTGGACTTGGAAGTTAGAATCAAATCGCATATTTGTATATCCCTCACTTCCTTTGTGGGGGATTACAATATTTAAGCAAAAATCTAATTTCTCAACATCTTCTCAACTTTTCTTTCCAACTGCCGAATTCGAATATCGAGCTCGTAAATAATCGCTTCTTTTTCTTCAATGATGTGCTCGAGCTTTTTATTTTGCTCCAATAATTCCGACCGTACCCGAGGTGATGTATTGTCAGAAACAATCATCTTTTCATTTTCTTCAATTTCGTGGTGCAGCTCGTCCTGCTCGTCTCTAAGCAGCTTTTGTTCCTGCTGAATATCGCGAATCTGCTGCTCAACGCGGTATACCTTTTGCCCATGTCGGTAATTTGCCAAAAACTGCTGTTCCAGGTCGGCGGGACAAATGCCGGGATAACTTGCGCCGCGACGGCCAAGCTGAAAACCTCGGTGCGGGACGCAGTACAGGCGAATACCTTCGTTATGACCAGCGAGATAAGAGTCAAAGTCCGGAGCAATGCCA
>JBFHVL010000174.1:0-7025 GCA_041589565.1 Kangiellaceae bacterium
CATCGCGCGCCTGTTCGGCCAAACTACGGTCATCATCATCGCTTTGAGACCACTCTTTTATAGACTCAGCTGGCTCTTCGAATTCATCGGAGCCTTCTGCACCCTCCTCGAAAAGCTCCCCTTCTTCGGGTGTGAATTCGGCGTTATCTGACTCTTCCTCAGTATGTTGTTCGGAAGACTCTTCTGAGTCGCTTTGCGTATCTACTACGGCTTCAGTCGCAGCACTCTCATTGCTTTCACCTTCGTTAGAAGACTTAGCTGGCTCACCTTCGTCACCCAAATCCAATTCGGCATTGATTTGATCCAGATCGCGAATTTCCGACAAGGTTGGCAACTCTTCAAGACTTTTTAAATTGAAGTAGTCAAGGAATTCTTTGGTCGTAGCGTAAAGGGCTGGTCGACCGGGAACATCTCGATGCCCTACCACACGGATCCATTCGCGTTCTAATAGAGTTTTCACAATATGCGAGCTAACACTTACCCCTCGCACATCTTCAATTTCAGAGCGAGTGATGGGTTGTCGGTAGGCAATCAGAGCCAGTGTTTCGAGCAAGGCACGCGAATAACGCGGTGGCTTTTCTTCCCATAATCTGGAAATCCACTCCGCAAACTCTTGCTTGGCCTGGAATCGAAAACCACTGGCCACTTCTTTGAGCTCCACGCCGCGACTTACACAAGCCTCTCCTATAGCAGAAAGCGCTTCGCGAATTTCCTGCTTTGAGGGTCGCTTATCTTCTTCAAACAACGATTCCAGTTTTTCAATGGACATAGGCTTGCCATAAGCCATCATGGCAGCTTCCAACAAGTGCTGCAGCTTTTCCGGAGTCATGCTACTCATTCCATCAACTCTTCTGTTTCGGCCTGTGCGCGCGCCCGAACATGGATCGGGCCGTAAGGCTCAGTTTGCACCAACTCAATTAAACTTTCTTTGGACAATTCCATTATGGATAGGAAGGTTACCACCACACCCATGCGGCCTTCTTCCACGGTAAAGAGTGCACAAAAATCGGTGAAGGCTTCTGACGAAAGAATCGCCAGAACATTAGTCATCTTTTCGCGCACAGACAGGGTTTCGCGCTCAATATGGTGATGAGAGAACATGTCGGCTCGTTTGAGGACATCCTTAAACGCCAACAAAATTTCTTTCAGATCCACTTCAGGTTGTGGACGTACCAGATTGAGTTCAGGTGTATCAGCAGACGCGGGGAAAATTTCCCGTGCCATACGAGGAATTTCATCAATATCTTCTGCAGCTTTTTTAAAGCGTTCATACTCTTGCAGCCGCCGGATAAGATCTGCCCGAGGATCTAACTCATCTTCCTCTTCAGTTTTAGGCCTTGGCAATAACACACGGCTTTTAATCTCGCATAGCACAGAGGCCATCACCAGATACTCTGCCGCCAGCTCTAGATTAAGGCTTTTCATCAGTTCAACGTATTCCATGTATTGCTCGGTAATGTGAGCAATTGGAATGTTGGAAATATCGAGGTTTTGACGACGAATAAGGTATAACAATAGGTCAAGCGGCCCTTCAAAAGCTTCCAGAAAAACTTCCAGTGCATCGGGCGGAATATACAGGTCTTTTGGCATTTCCCGGATGGGCTCGCCATTTACCAGAGCAAAGGCCATTTCTTCCTGTACCGGTTGCGCGTTTTGCGACAAGGATCCAGTTGGCTCATTATTATCAACAGCATTAACCGCTACGGATGTTTCCGCTGGCTGCTCCTGCTGCTGTTCTGTAATTTCTTCACTCATTTATTGGTTGCCTGTTATCGCTTCTCAACGAGTCATAATCAATTGAACTACCGGTAAACCAGCCCCATGGCCTGACGCACATCTTCCATAGTTTCCCGCGCTACGTCACGAGCCCGCTCACTGCCTTCGTTTACAATCTTTTTCACCAACTCAGGGTTTTCAATATACTCTTGCGCATTATCCCGGAACACCTTCTGCTCCTTAATGACGCAATCAATGACCGGCTGCTTACATTCAATACAACCGATGCTGGCCGATGTACAGCCTTTTTTCACCCACTGCTTAACGTCTTCATCAGAATAAATTTCGTGGAACTCCCACACCGGACAGTTATCCGGGTTACCCGGGTCGTTACGACGGACACGCGCTGGATCGGTCGGCATAGTACGAATTTTCTTTTCTACCGACTCGGGCTCTTCACGCAGGGTGATCGTATTGTTATAGGACTTGGACATTTTTTGACCATCCAAGCCTGGCATTTTGGATACCGGGGTGAGCATCGACTGAGGCTCAGGCAAAATCACCTTTCCACCACCTTCCAAATAACCGTAAAGGCGCTCTTTGTCGCCAATGCTGATGGATGCGTGGCCTTCGAGTAGAGCGCGCGCGGTGGCCAGAGCTTCTTCGTCGCCTTCTTCCTGATAGCGCTTACGCAATGTGTTGTACAATTTGGCGTTCTTCTTACCGAGTTTCTTTATTGCCGCTTCTGCTTTTTCTTCAAAACCCGGCTCTTTACCATAAATATGATTAAAGCGACGAGCGATCTCGCGAGCCAGCTCAATATGAGGCACCTGATCGGCTCCTACCGGCACCAAACCTGATTTATAAATCAGAATGTCGGCGGTCTGCAGTAGCGGATAACCCAAAAAGCCATAAGTGGACAGGTCTTTCTCTTTCAGCTTTTCTTGTTGTTCTTTGTATGTAGGCTGTCGCTCTAACCAACCTATTGGAGTGATCATGGAGAGCAAGAGGTGCAGCTCCGCATGCTCAGGCACTTTTGACTGAATAAAAATGGTTGAATTGCCGGGGTTGATTCCCGCAGCCAGCCAATCAATCACCATATCCCAAATGCTGGGCTCAATGATTGAAGGATCCTCGTAGTGAGTCGTCAACGCATGCCAGTCTACCGCACAGAAAAAGCACTCGTATTCGTGTTGTAGTTGTACCCAATTTTTTAATACGCCGTGGTAGTGGCCTAAATGCAATTTTCCGGAAGGACGCATTCCCGACAGGATGCGCTGATGCTGTCTCTGCACCGAACTCAAAACGTTTTCCCCTTAACAACCAATAGATGCTTCTGTAATCGAACCGAGCATTATACAGAGAGATTTTCGAATTAGTAACAGATTAATGAGCGGTCAAAAAAACATCAATCAAAAGAGGCTTATTTTCTTTATTTATCAATAGGTTAACGTGCTATTCAGCACGAAAAAGCTCTGGCTGACCAGCCCCTTCACGCACTACGACAGGTACACCTTCCGTTAAATCCACCACTGTGGTCGCCTGATCACCGCAATAACCGCCATTAATCACTAAATCCAGCTGATTACCGTAGGTTTCGTTGATGTAATAGGGATCGAATGGCTGTTCTTCAACATCTGGAATGAGCAGACTGGAAGACATAATGGGCTCACCCAGCGCTTCCAGTAATGCCAAAGCGATTTTGTTGTCGGGCACACGAATACCAATGGTCTTACGCTTGGGATGCTTCAATCGCGTAGGCACCTCTCCGGTCGCTTTTAGAATAAATGTATACGGACCGGGGGTGAAATTCTTCAGCAGGCGAAAGGTGGCATTATCAACGCGCGCATAAGTCGCCAGCTCCGACAGATCTCGGCATACCAGAGTAAAGTTATGATCCTTATCCAGCTTACGAAGTCGACGAATCCGATCCAGTGCAGCTTTATCACCAATATGACAGCCGAGGGCATAGCCCGAATCGGTGGGATACACCATCAAACCGCCCTTTTGCACCAAAGCTACGGCCTGCGTAATTAAACGTGGTTGTGGATTGTCTGGATGAATTTCGAGATACTGCGCCATAGCCGTGAGCTGATCCCTTTTGTTGATTTACAAGCCATCTCAAAACTGCTGCACTTGATGGTGCTGCGTTAAATTTCGACTCAAAATGCTCATTTACCCATTGTAAACTTCGCTTTTTCGTCAAAATTTGCCTTGTCTCATCTTCGTCCGCTACTTTGAGATGGCTTCTAATAATTAGCGTTTTCATGATTCGAGCGAGCGGCATTGTAACTAAAGAACCTTCGCTTCGGCTACATTAAGTTTAGTTCAAAGCTTTCCTTTAATCTTCTGAAAGATTTGAATCCCACAACTGCCAAACCGGCTCAACGTTGTTTGGTAGTTTAGGGAAATGTCCAGGCTTTACCCAACGCCACTCGGGGTTATGGAAGTCAGAACCTTGTGAGGCGTACAACCCTCTCTCAACAGCCTGTTCTGTCAACCAGCGGTTTAACGCCTGATCGTAGTTGGGATAAGACAGTTCTATAGCCTGCCCCCCCACTTCGACAAATTGCTCAAGCAAGTCTTTTAACTGCTTGCGTGACAATTGATAACGCCCCGGATGAGCAATAACCGCCACGCCCCCGGCACCACGAATTACACCGACCACTTCGTCTAAACCCGGCCATTGCATCGGTATATAAGCTCGCGCCTTTCGGCCAATGTAGCGTTTAAATGCCCGCTGAGAATCCTGCACATGGCCAAGCTCAACCAGAATTTGTGACAGATGGGTACGGGTAACCGCTTCAGATGTCAGTTGTTCGACCGCCTCAACCACGCCAGATAACCTAAGACTCTCCAACTTTTTAGCATAGGCCAGCAGTCGCTCGCGGCGGCGATGTTGTTGCTGGGCTAAAAACTGACTCAGTCCTGCTTCGCGTGTATCAAGATTGAGTCCCACTATATGTATCTCGCGATTACCAAAAGCACAGGATATCTCTACCCCGCCGAGTACATTGACCTGAGATGCAGCTCCTAAGAAATCTTGCTGACGCCTTTTAAGCTCGTGGTGAATGCCTACTGAATCATGATCAGTAATGGCGAGCGTCCGCACACCATGCTCCGCCACATGATTGAGCAACTGTTCAAGATGTAAGCTGCCATCGGAATAAACAGAATGGCAATGAAGGTCTATGGTGTGAGAAATGGCGGTTTGCATGGCGTACAGCGTTCTTGGCCGAAAAGCCGTGGCGTTATGATTCCGTGCAAAGTATCATTACCCCCCATTGTAATTCAACCTAATTACTCACAAGGTTTTATGAAACTACTACTCGACTTTTTCCCAGTACTGGCGTTCTTCATTACTTTTAAGATATTCGACATATACGTAGCTACCGCCGTTTTAATCGCCGGTAGCTTTATTCAAACACTGGGCCACTACCTGATCAAAAAACAGTTTGAAAAACTGCATGTGGTTACCTTTGTCGTGGCATTGGTGATGGGTAGTCTGACCCTTTTCTTCCGCGACGACGCCTTTATTAAATGGAAAGTTTCGGTGATTTACTGGATTTTAAGCGGTACCATTTTCGTTTTTCTGTTACGTAAACGAATCGCCATGAAAGATCTGTTAGAAGGTTTAATGAAGCACGACTTGGGATTGCAAGATCGCTTATGGCATAAAATCAATATGGGCTGGGCCATAACCATGCTGCTTATTGGTTTTGTAAACCTGTGGGTTGCCTATGAGTTCAGCCTCGATACCTGGGTTAATTTTAAAGTTTGGGGCACCATGATCATTCAACTATTGATGATGGTGATTACTTTTTACGTCATATTTAAATACATGCCTGAAGAAAATCGAAAACAACTGGAACAAGCCGACAGCGGAAACACCGAGGATCAATAACATGTGGTACGCCATTATTTCACAAGATGTTGACGATAGCTTAGCAAAACGCAAAACGGCACGAGCTGATCATCTGGCAAGACTTGAGCAACTAAAAAATGAAGGACGCTTGTTAATCGCAGGTCCACATCCTGCCGTGGACAGTGAAGATCCCGGTGAAGCTGGTTTTACTGGCAGCCTGGTGGTTGCCGAGTTTCCATCACTCGAAGCCGCACAAGATTGGGCTGATGCGGATCCCTACATTACGGCGGGTGTTTATGAGAAAGTGATCGTTAAACCCTTTAAGAAGGTACTTCCCTGATGGATAACGCAACGCGAATTGAGCAAATGAAAAGTCTACTGACAGAAAAGTTAGCACCCTCTCATCTTGAAATCATCGACGACAGTCATTTACACGCCGGGCATGCCGGAGCTAAAAGTGGCAAGGGTCACTTTACCGTTATCATTCAAAGCGAAGCTTTTACCGGTAAACGCCCATTACAATGTCATCAAATGGTGTACGGCGCTCTCGGAGATATGATGGAAACGGATATTCACGCTTTAAGTATTAAGATTCCGTAACAAAAGGCGCTTTGTGCTATCTCAACACTCGCATATCTGAGATAGCACTAATGATCTACTTCGTCACAAAACTACACAGCAAACATCTCTACTCGTAATATCTGCGACGATTTCCAATCCGATTTCTTGTCATTTTTCAGTTTCCTTTTTAGAGTCAAAAAGGTTGCTCAAATGAATTGGATCAAAGCCATGAAAAAGTTATTGCTATCATCCAGTGTTCTCCTTGTTATTGGAGGGTTGTTTATTGCTGTTTTTTTTAATAATAAGAACCATTCCGTTCTCCATAACGCCTCAAAAGCCGAATATATTGTCCCTTTGATCGACCCTTCACTGATACAGTCGACAAACACACAAAATAAACAAACCACTGAGCCACTTCTTAACCAGCAAGAGCAAGCCGAACTTGAAGCTTACTTAAAACAACTGGCGGCCGGAAGTGAAATAAAAGGACAGCTTGAAAAACTGCAAAATTCGGGTGGTGAAGAACAAGAACAGTTGGCTGACCATTTACTTGAGCAAGTGGATGACTTTTTTGAGCAAAAACAAATTAGCCACAGCGAAGCCCTATTTTTAAAACTCGCCGTAATGAAGCATGTTCTTTCCCCGGAAAGTTTCAAAGAATACTCAAGTCATGAAATAGCCAGCCATGAACAGACATCACGACAAAAATGGCAGCATTATTTGAGTAACCGCGATCCACAATTTTTAGATTACAAACAGAAAGAGCGTGAGCTGGTTGAGCGTATAATGCAAATGGATAGTTTCCCCGATGGACTGACTCGGGATCAGTACTTGCGGCAGGAAATCGAAAAGCTTAAAGCGAAAGCCTATGGGTTTGATAAGG
>JBFHVL010000175.1:0-6993 GCA_041589565.1 Kangiellaceae bacterium
ATTCAGTCCTTTTTCAGAACGAGCCGACTGATAGGTAAATAGTTCAACGCCAGCCTCACGCATATCTTTTCCAAGTTGTTGAGTTGTCTGATAGCTAGTGACTGATCGAAGATCGTTTTGATACTCGTTAAACGGGGGCTGCTCCAGTCGTATGGCCTGTTCGGAATGAGCATTGATATAAAACGAAGAGTGGTACGACTGAATGGTGTGGCGAGTAAGCTTTTCGCTGTTTTCGAGATCGTACAAAAAGCGAAATCGGTAATAGGCGACTTCGGTTAATGCACATTCAACGGTTTGTGAGCCATAGAACAAACTGGGCTCCCAGATACTGCCAAAGCGAGAACCATAGGCCAGGGGCGGGTAGCGAAAGGGTGTTTTGATCAGATAATGGCGTTCGGCTAATGCTTCATCCTGCTTGGGCTTACTTTCTTCGAGCATTTCCTCCAGCAGGCTTTGCTCATCCTGATTATCGGTGATGATGGTGGTAGCCACCTGTTCCTGACTTTCTACCACTCGAAATAATTTAACGCTCAAGGGGCCAAGGAGTGACTCCCCGTTAAGTTGCTTCCATAGCGACACAAAAGAGTCCTCTACTTATATTTTTCCGCGCATGGCGTCTATGTACTGCACGGTCCGCGTTAAACCGACGACATTTTGAATTAAATCCATAGGACGACCGGCCAGGGCTCGATTGTTTTGGGTAAACCATTCACGCATGGCGGCCTGATTGCCGCCCAGAATGGCATAAAGGCCGCGGTAGGCGCGGATCAACAACAGCGCGAGCTCGCCCGCTTTGCTGGACGGCTCAAGGGCAGGGCTTTTTTTCAGCCGCGTGATGGAGGTGCGGTCACGCCCGATGATGTTGCCGAGTACTTCGGCAGATAACCCCAAATATTCCGCCGTTGCCAAAAGGGATTTGCCCAGTACTTCGGCCTTGTCGGGGGATGGATGCTGATTTGCGCTCATAACTCACCTGTAAGTTGCATATAAGTCATTATAGGTAAATATGATGCAAATGCAATATTGCTGAGCTGATCGCTGTATTGATGGACTGAAGGCTGAACCGTCGCTAACTCGATGCTGGCTCTGCGGTGGAGGCTCCTCGCAGATAAAAATGACAACGACTTTGCTGCCAGTAGAGGCGAAAGTCTTTTTGGTAGGGCAGGAGCTCAACCGTGCCCACTACGGGGTGCGAGTAGGTGATTTTGCCTTTTCCAATTTGTATGTTGTCCAGTTGATACTCGCGATCACTCTCTTCTTCGTCACCAAACAGAGTGGCTTTAAGGGGTGACTTACCGGGCTGTCCGTCGAGCTCGAAAAAGGCATCACCAGCGAGGCAGCTGTAGAATTGCTCCTGCTGAAACTTATTCACCAGGTACAGGCCTTGCTGACCAGTTTTATAATAGTGTTTACTGATTGCAGCCGGGAAGATGGCCGGGTAATGTCCGGTGACGTCATCAACAATGGTTGCAACGGGTTGCCATTGACTGTTTGCACCGTGAATCAACACAATGGACTCAAAGTCGTGATAGAAATCGATGGGTTTTAGTTCTACGGATATGTCATTTTGGTGCTGGTCGACCTTCTGCTGGATGCTTTTGGCGGTTTGCTCGAAATTGTCATCGTAGAAAATGGTGAGCTTTTGCTGTGAGCAGCCTAATACCAACAGAATAGATATCGCTATAAAGAAGTTTTTCAAACAATACACCAGTGTGGCTTCCTTTTTATTGTTTTGTATCGAGAATGAGTTTAGGGGAATGGTTTGTAAACGAGACGGTTATTCAATGGTGGTTAATCTCGGAGTCCCGTATTCAAAAAGCAGGTTTGGAGAAAGAGCCCGCTCCAGATCGAACCGGAGCGAGGCTTTGGTTGTACTCATTCGATAGAGGGTATTACTTGCGGGAAATCAGTGGCTGACCTAACAAGGTCGCTGCTTCGTTTTGAATCGACTTATCCCACTGGTAGTCGCCTTTAGGCAATAACAGAATTACGGTAGAGCCTAAGCGGAAGCGGCCGACTTCGTCGCCTTTGTCGAGTACGACTTGCCCCGGGTTGTAATCGGTAATGCAAACCGTATCACGAGTGGGAGGCGTGACCACTCCAGACCATACCATTTCCATGCTTCCTACGATGGTTGCACCAACCGCTACATAGGCGAGTGGACCCCATTCGGTATCAAATACGGCAACCACACGTTCGTTGCGCGCAAATAAGCGGGGCACCGTGCGTGCGGTGAGCGGGTTAACACTGAACAGCTTACCCGGCACATGAATCATGCGCTTAAGCTCGCCTTTAATCGGCATATGGTAGCGATGGTAATCTCTGGGTGACAGGTAAATGGTAATAAACTGACCGCCGTCGAATTGTTCGGCCAGATTGGCATCACCGCCCAGTAAATCCTGCGCGGTGTAGTCATGTCCTTTTGCCTGAATCAGCCGACCCGACTCTATTGCACCAAATTGGCTGACCGCACCATCTACCGGACAGGCCATGGTGTTTGTATCGTCGCACATAGGCCGGGTTTCGGGACGAATGGCGCGGGTAAAAAAGTCGTTAAAGCTTTCATAGGCTTCAAGGTTAGGCTCTACCGCAATCGACATATCAATTTTGTAGTGCTCAGCAAACTTTTTAATTGCCCAGTTCTTTAATGGATGATTTTTTTTATCTGCCAGCTTACCTGCCAGTATGGATAACCCATGCTGTGGGATAAGGTATTGAGGTATTGTTTTTAAATGTTCAAAAAAGCTCATGAAGGGTAAAAGGCTTGTTTTTTATATTAAGGGGGCGAATTTTAACCCAGTTGTAAATTTTTGACCATTTTAATGATGATAGGCGCATATAGACTCAAATGAGAAACAGCTCGCATGTAATGGTGAGCTAAAGGTTGTTTTTAGGTTATATGTCCCCATCTCTTTGATGTCGACTGCTTTTTTGCGTTGAATAGCGACACCTAAGCGTGATCAAGCGATTGGTTCACAAAAATAAAGGAGAAACGACACAATGAACACTGTATATCGAGTTTTTATCGCTGCAATAGCTACCTTCGGCATTATGGCTTGTGAAGATAAGCCTGAAACGCCCGGCGAAAAGGTAGACGAAGTGATTGAAGAAACAAAAGGCGCGGTTGATGATGCTAAAGATAAAGTTACCGATGTTGCCGACGAAGTCGAAGATGAAATCGACGACGCCTGTGAAAAAATTAAAGAAGAAGTCGATGCCAAGGATAAAGATTGCTAATCTAAGTTAAGGCATCATTTTTCGCAATTCGTAACAGAAAGGGGAAGTGAATGCTTCCCCTTTTTAATTGCAACCCGCAAAGGAAGAATCCATCGTGCATTGGTACACTATCATTCGTTTTTGGTTTGAAGATATCGACTCCGCCTTATGGTGGAAAAAAAGTGATGAATTTGATGATCTATTGCGAAAAAACTTTTCTCATTGGCATCAAGCTGCGATAAGAGGAGAGTTAGCTCATTGGCGCGATGAGCCGCAGGGACGATTGGCCGAGGTGATTATTCTGGATCAGTTCTCGCGCAATATGTTTCGTGATGACCCCAGAGCCTTTGCCTCTGATCCAATGGCCCTCACGTTGGCTCAGGAAGCTATTCGGTCCGGAGATGACAAAAAACTAACGCCGGGTCAGCGGCTGTTTCTCTATATGCCCTACATGCACAGTGAGTCAAAGCAGATTCATCAGCAGGCGGTAACTCTATTTACTGAGCTTGGCTTTAAGTCGAACTTAGAATTTGAAATGAAACACAAAGCCATTATTGATCGCTTCGGTCGCTACCCACACCGAAATGAAATACTCGGTCGAAAATCTACCGCGGAAGAAAAACTCTTTTTGCAACAACCGAACTCTTCGTTTTAGATGCTTTAATTGATTGTGAAAGCTTAACCTTTAATTATTGCTTAAGGATCTCTGCTTTAAATTTTTCCTTTGGAATAGGTTTGTAAAACAAGTAGCCCTGATAAAGCTCGCAGTTTAGACTGTTCAGTTTATCAAATTGCCCCATTTCCTCGACGCCTTCAGAAACTGTTGTAAGAGACAGTGTATGCGCTATTGAAATTATGCTTTTTACCAGCAATTCGTTACTCTTTACCTCAATATCCTTGATGAATGAGCGGTCAATTTTTATTTCATTTAACGGTAGTTCTTTTAAATGCGAAAGCGATGAGTAACCTGTTCCAAAATCATCCAGTGATATATGAAAACCTAATGCTTGCAGAGTCTTGAATTTCTTTATAGCCTCATTGAGATCGAAGAAAATTCCACTCTCCGTAAGCTCAAGCGTTATATATTTGGGGTGGACACTATATTGTTGTAAGGTATTCATCAGGTCAGAGATATAATCTTGACGAGAAAATTGCCAGGTGCTTACATTAATTGCAATTCTTATGCTTAAATTTGGGTTAGATTGCAGTAGCTCTTTAATGGTCATGCAGGTTTGGTGCAATACCCACTGTCCCATCGCATAGATTTGTCCGCATTGCTCTGCGACTGGAATAAAGTCAACTGGCGAAACATGACCAAGAGATTTATTGTTCCAACGCAATAATGCTTCAGCTGCAACACATACTTTCTTCTGGTTAACTTGGGGTTGGTATACCAATTCGAATTCATTATTTTTTATGGCTGCCTGTAGGCCCTCAGCGATGGCTAACTCTGTATTAGTTTTAGTGAATAAACTTTTTTGATATTTCTTGATTGTATTTCTACCTCTAAATTTAGCTTCGTATAACGCCATATCTGCTCGTCGCAGAACATCAATGTCGCTTGTAGGGTCGGGAAAGCTCGCAACTCCAATGCTGAGTCCTAAATTTAAACGTCTCTGTTCTACTTGAACGGGCGATTCAAATAATTTCATTAATTTCTTTGCACAGCTAAACGCGTGTTCTACCGAACTGGCTTCTGTGGGAAAGGTACTGGCAAGTAAAATCGCAAACTCATCTCCTCCAAGTCTTGCTATTATGTCTTGTTGGCCTAGTAGTTGTTTCAGGCGTTCAGCCACTTTTTGCAAAACTTTGTCGCCGACTTCATAAGACAGTCCGTCGTTTATATTCTTGAAGTGATCAAGATCAATCAGTAGCACTGAACCAAATTGTTTACCTTCCTTACATTGGTTGAGTTTACTGGATAACTCAATTTGAAGTTTTGCTCGATTAGCAAGTCCAGTTAATGAGTCGGAATAAGCAAGCGTGCGAAGTTTTTGCTCATAATCATGTCGCTTTAATTCATTGACAATAATGGATGTTAATAATGTTATAATATCTCGATCAACTGCAGAGTCCTTGAGTGCTTGGCGCTTTAGTACTAAGAGCTTTCCAAACGAACGAGAATCATCGTCCAATGTTAAAAGTGCCATGCTTTCGAATCTGTTTTTATCATCGATATGTAGCTTTTCATTTCTGTCTAAATTATCACAAATAATTGTACTCGACTGAATGGAGTCGATTGCACGTTGCGCAATCTGAAATTTTGGGACATTGACCTGATCGAATTTAACGTTTCCTGATTCCGGTGATGACTCAATGAAGGTGGTCTCCGAAGCCATTCGAATGGCCAGTAAGGAGTAGTTGGCCTCGAACAGTTGATTAGCGGTTTTTAGTATGGTTTCGAAAAAATTTATCGTATTAGCCGAGGCAGATGCCAATGACAACGCTCGAACCGTAGTTTCTAGCTCAATTCGGCGTGCGAGCTGAAGTTCTAAATTTCGGTTAGACACCTGAAGGCTTGCGCTGTTAATTTTCAACTCTCGAATTAGATCCAGGATGATTACAACGATGAACGTTAAGTAACAAAAGTGAATGACGTAGATCCCGTTAACAAGGTTGAAATCGATTAATAATCCCCATGTGAAAGATAATAAAAACAGCACATAGCAAATTGCTAATTGTGAACGTTGCCAACACCTCTGGGCATTATAATATGACAGGCTGACTTTCAAGCACCAGAACATAGTCAGGAAAAAGGGCAGTCTAAAAAAAATTAAGTTAATAATTCCAGGCTTGCCTTTGGCAACGGAGAGCGTTTCGGACCAGGGTAGTGTAATGGTTGTCAGTTGATCGACGGTTACAAAACGCCAATTAAATACATTGGTAATGACAGCGACCAACAGAACAAAATTGAAACATACAAAAAGGTTAAAGTAAGTGTTGTTAATTTTGTAACCGGTATAGATTGCGGTAAACCATACGATTAAAGGCATGAATAGGTATACAGGCATTGCTTGCAATCGCACGGCGAGATTAATTTGATCAATATTGTCTGCGGTGTAATAAAGAAACAGGCCAATATGAAAAATGATGGCCAATACGCATAGCGCACTAAATAGACGATACTTTTCTGCCCTGTGCTTAGTCAGTCCCAACATAACTCCTTGAAAACCAGCAATTGAAATGATCCCGATACTGACCCAGGTTGAGTCAATAAAAAGCCCTTGGGTCACGATCATAACGATGCCTCGTCAAGGTTAAATTATTAATGAACTGTTACATTTAAAAATAGCAGAACGATAGCTTAAAGCTACTTATTTCAGTGCTTCCCTAACGATTTAGCTGGGGTGGGGAAATGATTTAGTTGAAATAGGTTCAGATTATATTCATCTAGATAGCATTAAACTCGGTTCAGATATTTACTTAAACAATGGAGCAAAAAAAATGAGAAAGAGTAGTTTGGTGCTGGGTTTGTCTATGGCTTTAGGAGCAGCGTCTTTGGTACAGGCTGGCGAAACTAACTATGACTATCTAGATGTCTCTATGACGGATATCCAGCTGGTAAGCGATGGACCTGAGTACGATGGATATTCGGTAGACTTCTCCTATGGGCTGGGAAAGCACTTCTCAATTTTACTTGGCTTTGAAAATGTCCAAGCAGAAGAAGGCAATTGGGACAATCGTATTAAATCACGTAGTTTTGGATTCGGGTTTCATAATTCACTAACCAACAATATTGATTTTGTGGCTGAATATACCAAGCAAAAAATTAGAGAC
>JBFHVL010000176.1:0-6990 GCA_041589565.1 Kangiellaceae bacterium
ATCAGCAGTTGAAGCCGGCCATGTGGGCATGAGCGGTGAAATTCCCGACTTAAAATCTTTACGCATTCCTCTTAAATATCTGGCAAACATGTTAACTGGTGGCGATGAGCAGCCCGTGATTCGAGCGCTGGAGCGTATGATCGCCATGCGTGCTTATAAGCGCGCCGAAAACGTTGACGGAGTCGAAGATTTGGAAGTGTTAAAGCAAGTCGGTATCAGTAAAAATCAAGTGGAAGAGATGTACCGCTATATGGCATTGGCCAATTACGAAGATCGCTTCGTGATCCCAACCAGCCATAAAGCTTACGCAGAAAACGCCTACGACATGAAGAGCGGTTGCGGTTTCAGCTTTGGAAATGGTTGCTCTACTGGAAACAGCGGCACCAATTTGTTTGGCGGCAAAAAGCAAACTGAACGCGAAGTTATTCCGGTTAAGGTTGAGGTGTAAGTATGAAAAGTTTACGACTTATTTCACTGCTGCTCGATTATCCGACCGAGCAACTGTATGAACATCTGTTTGATGCTCAACAACTGATTGCCGAAGAGGAGCAACTGGATCAGCAAGAAAAACAAGCTTTGTTATCGTTTCTGGAACATTTTCAGTCGCGATCGTTACTCGACTGGCAAGCTTACTATGAAGGTCTGTTTGATCGTGGGCGCGCGCTATCGCTGTTGTTGTTTGAACATGTGCATGGTGAGTCTCGCGATCGCGGACAGGCGATGATCGACTTGCAGCAACATTATCGACAGGCAGGTCTGGAAATTGGCGTTAAAGAATTACCCGATTACATTCCGCTTTATCTTGAGTTTTTATCGACTCAGGGGCTCGATAATGCACGAATCTGGTTACAAGATGTGGCGCATATTCTGGCACTATTGGCCGTGCGTTTGGAAAAACGCGATAGCCTTTACAGTAAACTCTTCACCACTTTGTTATCCATCGCTCGGGCCGACATCGATTTGGACGACGTCAAAGCGCAAATCGCTAACGAAAAGCGTGATGATACACCAAAAGCGATCGATAAGGTTTGGGAAGAGGAAATGGTGACTTTTGGCCCTGACAGTCAGTGCGGCAGCGAAACCATGAAACCTTCGGCGCAACAGAATAAACAGAATGAGATACCCATTGGGTTTGTTAATGCGAGTGACCCCGCGTCAAATAAAAGCATCGCGACGCAGGCTCAATAAGGAGAACGAACATGAGTTATACCAATCAATTACTCTTTGGCATTTATCCTTACATTGCCTTTGCGGTGTTTTTAATCGGCTGTTTGATTCGATACGATCGCGATCAATACACTTGGAAAACTGGCTCCAGCCAAATGTTAGAAAGCAAACAACTGAAAATCGGTTCGCGACTGTTTCACATTGGTATCATTATGATTTTGGTCGGTCACTTTGTGGGGCTACTAACACCCCATCAAGTGTGGGATTTTCTTGGCGTAACAGCGGCGTTTAAACAAAAAGTGGCCATGGGTGCGGGTGGTCTATTCGGTATTATCTGTTTTATCGGACTTACCATTTTAATCCATCGTCGACTGACCAATCCTCGAATTAAAGCCACCACCAGTAAAATGGACTTAACTATTTTGTTGCTGTTGTATGCACAGCTAATTTTGGGATTGATCAGTATTTTTGTATCTTTGGGGCATCTCGATGGTTCAGAAATGTTGAAGCTGATGCACTGGGCACAACAGTTAGTACTGTTCAATGGTAGTGAAGCTGCGGCTGCTATCGCGAACGTGCATATTATTTTTAAATTACACATCTTTTTGGGGATGACATTATTTATTGTATTTCCATTCAGTCGACTGGTTCACATTTGGAGTGCGCCAGTGAAGTATTTGCGTCGTAACTATCAGGTTGTTCGCAGTAAAGGTTAAATAAACATGGTGGGCTTTGCCCACCAGCTCTCGCTCTTATGCAGCATGAACGACTGAAACCCTAATTGCTCAACGAAACTGGAAAAGAACAATGATTGCCGTAAATAAAGTTGAAATCTCTAACGATTCGATATTTCACGAAATGCAATATCATCCTGCCGAATCCATGGGCGAGGCACAATTTAAAGCTAGCCAATCCTTAATTATTAACGAATTATTTCGTCAACGAGCGGTCGAGTTAGAGTTGATCTGTGAAGGTGAGAACATAACGGATGAGCTGGTTGAAAAAGTACTTGTTAGTGATGTGGATACACCCTTGGCAATGGATGAAGACTGTCGAGTTTATTACCAAGCTAATCTGGAGAAATTTAAAACCTTTCCGTTAGTCGCTGCGCGCCATATCTTGTTAAAGGCGGCTCCTGATGATTTAGAGGCTCGCGATGAATTACGCGAGTTGGCCAAGAATTTGCTCGACCAGATCAAGCAGGAACCGGAGCAATTTGCTCAGTTTGCCAGGCAGTACTCTGCTTGTTCGTCAAAAGAAACGGGGGGAGAGCTGGGGCAAATTAGTAAAGGTCAGACGGTGCCTGAGTTCGAATCACAGTTGCAGCGCAACGAAGAAGGCTTGGTTTCTTACCCGGTGGAAACTCGTTATGGTTTCCATATTGTGTGGATCGACCAGAAAATCCAAGGTAAACAACTAACCTTTGATATGGTAAAAGAACGAATTGCGTCCTATCTCAATGAAAAGGTGCGGCGTAAAGCCATCGCTCAATATATCGCACAGCGCATTAATGAGTCTGACATCGAAGGTATTGATTTGGCGGTGGATGAGCGTCACACTATGCAATGACCGAAGGCGAAACTCAATTGGAATACTGTAGTTATGACTTTAATAGAGAAAAGCTTTCCAGGATGGTGGCATAGCTATATCCAATGCCTGACTCTTAAACCGCAACGAAACGATAAATCGCCATGGCAATAAAACATCTCCTTAATAACAACATTTCCTGGGCCCAAGAGAAAGTCGCACAGGACCCTGATTATTTTAAAAATCTCGCTAAGCAGCAACAACCGGAGTATTTATGGATAGGTTGCTCTGACAGTCGAGTGCCAGCCAATCAAATCGTTGGTTTGGCTCCAGGTGAGCTCTTTGTCCACCGAAATATTGCCAATATTGTGGTACATACCGACTTCAACTGTATGTCGGTAGTGCAATTTGCGGTAGAGGTTTTAAAGGTTAAACACATTATTGTCTGCGGTCACTATGGTTGTGGGGGGGTTCGAGCGTCACTCAAAGAAGCCGAAGTTGGACTGGTCGATAGTTGGCTCACAAATATAAGAGATATCTATTTCAACAATGAATCTAAGCTGATTGATTTGCCCGAAAAAGAAAAAGTGGATCGGCTATGCGAATTAAATGTTGTAACTCAAGTGTTTAATGTTGCAAAGACAAAAGTCGCACAACATGCCTGGGATAGAGGTCAGCCCTTGTCCATTCATGGCTGGATTTATGGAATAGAAAATGGTTTATTAAAAGACTTAAATGTGACACAAAGTAGTCGACAGAACATGCATAAAATTTATCATTTATTTGAAACCACTTCTTCAACACGGCCTGATATTCCGTTTAGTCCGGTTCTTTTTGATAAATAACAGCTTTTACTTATTGCATGAGCTCTGAGCCTTCAGAGCTCATTATTATGTGAATATTTACATCGATAATCCCTGTATCGGTTACATCCAGAAACATTTATCCTCTTACTCTTAAACATTCTCGCTCCCATAATAACGAGATATTGAGATACCCCCATTAAGGAAAAGGAAACTTTATGAAAAAGCCAACCATTAATGTATTGGTCGCCGCAGTATTGGCCGGTGCGGTATGGGCGCCGCAAATAGTGGAAGCCGCCAAAACCCAGTCGCAGGTCATTGTAAGCCCGGCGGATACGCGCGAGTACAAAGCCATTACCTTAGAAAATGGCATCACAGTGATGTTGGTGAGCGACTCTACATTAGATAAGTCGGCAGCGAGTTTAAGTGTTGGTGTTGGTTTGATGCATGATCCTATGACTCAACAGGGAATGGCACATTACCTGGAGCATATGCTGTTTTTAGGTACAGAACGATTTCCTGATCCTGAAGGCTACAATAATTTTATGACTCAGAATGGTGGTTCTTCCAATGCCTATACCTGGATGGACATCACCAATTATATGTTTGAGATCAATAATGAAGCATTTGATGAAGCACTGGATCGTTTTTCTGACTTTTTTAAGTCTCCCAAGTTATATCCTGAATATACCGATAAAGAGAAAAATGCCGTTAACGCTGAATGGTCAATGCGGCGTGAAATGGATTTCTTTGGTATGTTCAAGTTGAATCGATCCATGATGGGTAATCATCCAGCCAATCGATTCTTAATCGGTAACTTGGAAACTTTAGGCGATAAAGAAGGCTCTAAACTGCATACAGAAACGGTTGAGTTTTATAAAAAGTATTATTCAGCCAATATTATGAAAGTCGCCATGATCTCTAATTTGCCAATCAAGCAAATGGAGCAATTAGCGCAAAAGCACTTTTCTAATATCAATAATAAGAAAATTGAAAAACCAGTGGTCGATGCAACAATCGACTTTTCACAGCTTGGTAAAAAGCGTATTCACTATGTACCAAATAATGACATTAAGCAGTTGCAACTCGACTTTACCATCGACAATAATCTGGCGAAATTTGAGGCAAAGCCCAATCGTTTTGTGAGTTACCTTCTGGGTAGTGAAATGCCGGGAACCCCAGCGTATGTTTTAAAGAAAGACGGACTTATTGCTTCGCTCAACGTAGGAGCTACACCGGATATGTATGGCAACTATGGTCAGTTTTTAGTGGACATTGAGTTAACCGATAAAGGTATGACTCAACGTGAAGCTATCACCCGGGTGGTAATGAATTATATTGATAAGATTCGTAAAGAAGGTGTCGATGAAAAATACTTTAAGGAAATTAAAACGTCTTTAAACAATCGTTTTCGATTCTTGGAAAAAGGTGACTCATTCAATTATGTTTCGAGTCTGGCCGATGAAATGCAGTCATACCCTGCGCATCAGGTAATCAGTGCGCCGTATGAGTACTCCAAATTCGACTCAAAAGCGATTCACAATGTTTTGAAACAGCTAACTCCTGAAAGATTGAGAGTTTGGTATATCAGTAAACAGGAGCCTGCTGATAAAACTATGCATTTTTACGATGGTAAATATTCCATCGTTGATATCTCCAAAGAAGAGGTCGCCAGTTGGAGTAAACCAACATCGTACGCATTAACGTTACCAAAAGTTAATCAACTGCTCCCTGAAAACTTTGATCTAAAAACTCAGGACGTTGCTGATATACAAAAGCCTACTCTGGTGCATGATAAAAATGGCATTCGAGTATGGCAATATCCATCGCAGCAGTTTGCCAATCAGCCAAAAGGTTTATTAAAGGTTTACATCAATAATCCTGCAAAGGAGCAGAGCCTTGAAGCGCAAGTGTTATTATCGCTCTGGAGTGACCTGTATAACCTTAAACAAAGTGCGTTGGCCACGGAAGCCTCGATTGCAGGAATGAATCTGAGTGTAAGTCCTTCTAATGGCCTTGAGATCAATGTAGGTGGATTTACTGATAAACAACCTCAGCTATTCAAACAGGCACTGAATAGTTTAGATGTCTCTTTTTCTGAAGCAGAATTTACACAGGCTATCGATCGATTCACAAGAGAGTTGGCTAATCAGGAAAAACAGTTCCCTATTTACCAGTTATTCGGTCATTTCAATAACCTGATAAGCAGCTCCGGATACAGTAATGATGATCTGATTGAAGCGGCAAAAAAGCTGAAACCTGAAGATCTGAACGTATTTATCGATAAGGTTCTGGCACAAAACCAAGTTCGAATTTTTGCATTTGGTAACTACTCTAAACGTGATATTCAGCAATACGTTAAACAGGTCTCGTCTATAATGCCTGAGCACCGTAAGGTTGTTGATTATACGCAAACTCGTTACTGGAAACCCCAGGAAGGCACTGTGTTAACGCTTAAGAAAGACTTGGACGTTGCTGACGTAGCCGTGCTGGATGTTCAGGTTCATCCTGAGCCTAGCCTGACTCAGGAAGCGCGCGCGCGAGTGCTTCAAGGACATTTGCGTACTCAAACTTTTCAGACCTTGCGGACAGAAGAGCAGCTCGCTTACGCGGTTACCGCTATTGCACCTAAAATTAAAGACTATTCTGCAGTCGGTTTTGCCATCCAAACACCGGTAAAAAGTGCAGAAGAGATGCAACAACGCTTTGATGCCTTTAAAAAGGAATATCATGAAAAGCTGAATGAGATGACTGATCAGGAGTTTGCTCAGCTGAAAAACAGTGTGCTTGTATCACTAAAAGAGAAACCGAAAAATTTGAGAGATGAAGTATCGCCAATTATCAATGACTGGTATCGAGAGAATTGGAGTTTTGATACTCGCGATCAGTTGATTGCTGAAGTTGAAAAGGTCACTTTACAAGATGTTAAGGATTTTTATCAGCAGACCGCAATGAATCCAAAGGCAGCGCGTATTCTTGTTCAACTACGAGGCTCTAAATTTAAAGACAAGCCTTACGCTGAGTTAGAAAACGCCGAAACCATTGATGATTTAGCGATCTTTCATAAAGACGCGAATTATCAATAATTTTAGTGTCGTTAGTTAAACCATAAAAGGCTGCATAATGCAGCCTTTTGCTTTTTAAAGGATTCGGTTTTTATCGCTACTGTGCTAATTTTATAAACTTCAATATTAACAAGCGTATTTTTAAAATGATAAAACGTCAAACATTAATTAATATTCATCTCTATCTGGCAGCCTTTTTTGCTCCCGCACTGCTAGTTATGGGGTTTTCCGGTGGCATGTATTTACTTGGTTATAAGGGCGAGTTTAAAGAGCGAAGGGTGTTAGAACTTAGTGCTGAACAAATCGAGTTTCAACAGGAAGATAAGGTAGCGACGGTAAAAGCAATTTTGCAAAAGGCTCAAGTTGAACATTCGTTTGAGACGGTTGTTGGCGGTGGTAACAACTTGTTAACACGGCCTAGTTCAAAG
>JBFHVL010000177.1:0-6968 GCA_041589565.1 Kangiellaceae bacterium
CGCTCGTCCATAACGTTCCTGATTATATTCGTATTGCGCCATTTCCAGTAAAGCCGCAGGTAACTTGGCATTGATATTTAATGCACGACGATAATAGTCTACGGCTTCATCGAGCTTATCCTGACGCGCTTTACAAGTACCTGCGTTCACCAAAGCCTGCGCTGTATTGGAATAGGTTCGATCGTTGATGGCCATGCGAAAATACTCATCCGCTTCCTGGTATTTTTGGATGACACATAAAAACTGGCCATAACCATTTTTGTATTCAGCATTCTTATTATCAAGACGTATAGCACGACGAAACGATTTATCTGCCAAATCGTAGTTTTTCGCTATTTGATAATAATATCCGAGCGTGAAGTGAAGATCGGGATAATCATCTTTATGCTCGTAAGCTCGGTCGAGATGGAACTTGGCTCTTTCTAGATTATTACGCTGGAGATATAACTGAGCGGCGGCTACTCGTTTACGCGCCGCCAACTCTGGATCAAACTTGGTGCTTACCGTTGTGCTACCTTCAAAGTTTTTGATATTTGAAGAGGACTCAGTCGTGCACGCCGATAACATGACCAATAGTAAAATTAATCCCGCAAGTCTGTACATAATTTGCACTCTATTATCTGCCTAAATTTAAGTTGATTCAGGCCCTGCTTGCTGGAAAGACTTTGTTATTACCCAGCAAGCTGCTGGACCGGTATCTGCTTTCTTAGTTTTCGTTTTGTTTTATCGTTTACTTTACCCACCAATTGACCACAGGCGGCATCGATATCGTCACCACGCGTACGTCGAGTGATTACCGTAAAGTTGTGCTCACTTAAAATCTGTGTAAACCGATCGATTGCCCGATTCGATGATGTTTCGTACTGGGTCTGTGGAAACGGGTTAAACGGAATCAAGTTTACCTTACTGGGTATATCTTTCAATAACTTAACCAGTTCCTTGGCGTGTTCCGGGGAATCGTTCACACCTTTGATCATCACATATTCGATGGTGACCTTCTCCGAGGCTTTGGAACGCGCTAAATAGCGCTCAACAGCGGGCATTAAAACTTCGATCGGATACTTCTTATTCAGCGGCACCAGTTCATCACGAAGTGGATTATTCGGTGCATGTAACGATAACGCCAGAGCCACATCCACATGGTCTGCCAGTCTATCCAATGCAGGAACCACACCAGAGGTACTCACCGTAACGCGACGCTTGGACAGGCCATAAGCCAGATCATCCATCATCAGATCCAATGCTTTGACAGTGTTATCAAAGTTTAATAAAGGTTCACCCATACCCATCATGACGACATTAGTGACTCGACGTTCACCAGCGGTTTTTTGATTACCCAGCTTTTTTACTGCATACCAAACCTGACCAATGATCTCTGCCACTGAAAGGTTACGATTAAACCCTTGTTGTGCGGTTGAACAAAAACTACATTCCAACGCGCAACCCACCTGAGTCGACACACACAAGGTGCCTCGAGATCGCTCCGGGATATAGACAGTTTCAATAGCCTGACCACCATTTAGGCTTAGCGCCCATTTGATGGTGCCATCATCAGAAATTTGTTCGGCAATGGCTTCGGGGCCCTGAATATAGGCAACTTCGCTCAGCTTTACACGCAGTGCTTTGCTCAGGTTAGTCATTTGTTCAAAGTCATCCACCCCCATGTGATGGATCCATTTCATAACCTGAGTGGCTCGGAAGGGTTTTTCCCCAAGTTCTAGAAAAAACTGGGTCATTCCATCGCGATTCAGGTTGAGTAAATTCACTTTATCATTACTCATTACATTCACCTTTTAGCGATTGTTGTCTTGTCGAATAGAGCTAAGACAATTAATCGGGAGTAAAGTTTAGAAGCCTCCCCTATTCCGGGGAGGCAAGGGATCTTAGCGAGTACGTGGGCAAATTTCGTCGTTTGAGAAGAAATAAGCAATTTCACGCTCAGCAGAAGCTGGAGAGTCAGAGCCGTGAGCGGCGTTTTCGTCTACAGAAACTGCGTAATCAGCACGGATAGTACCACGAGCCGCTTCTTTAGGGTTAGTGGCACCCATAATTTCGCGGTTAGCAGCAATAGCGTTTTCACCTTCCAAAACCTGAACCATCACTGGGCCAGAGGTCATGAACTCAACCAAAGCACCAAAGAAAGGACGCTCTTTGTGCTCAGCGTAGAAACCTTCAGCCTGCTCTTTGGACATGTGAATCATCTTTGCAGCAACAATTTTAAGTCCTGCGCGCTCAAATCGGCTGTAAATTTCACCGATAACATTTTTAGCTACCGCGTCAGGCTTAACAATAGAAAAAGTACGTTCAATGGCCATTTAGCTCTCCAAAACTCTATAATATTCAATAAGTTAAATAATTTAAGGCCCGATTCCTCGTCCAGCAGCGATCACTGCCTAAATCAATAAAACCCAGCCTCACAAAATCGGCGGCACATTATATACAGTTTCAGCGGTTAGAACTACGGAGATGACTAAAAAACTACCAGTTCGAGAGAACAGGCGACAAGCTTGGCTAATTGATGGTTTCCGGTGCTGCTACTCCAGAGTTTACCGATAAATCGTTGGATCGGGGACCTTGGCGTCGGTAAACGCCTGCTTTCGTATCAAGCAGCTGTCGCACTCTCCACATCCCTTACCTTGCTCATCAGCCTGGTAGCAGGAAACGGTTAACGAGTAGTCCACACCCAGCTTTTGCCCCCACTGAATGATTTCAACCTTGGTTTTATCGATTAGTGGCGTTTCAATTTTCGGACCATTGCCCTCGATACCTGCCTTTGTCGCCAGATCGGCCATCTTTTGAAAAGCGGCAATGTATTCCGGACGACAGTCGGGATAGCCAGAATAATCCACCGCATTCACCCCTGCAAAAATGCCATCGGCTTCCAGCACTTCAGCCCAGGCCAGGCCAATCGACAAGAACACGGTGTTACGCGCAGGCACATAAGTGACTGGAATGCCTTGCGTACCGCCCCTAGGAACTTCAATAGCTGAATCCGTCAGCGCAGAACCTCCGAAGCCACCCAAATCAATAGGCACAATGCGATGTGCGGCCACGCCAAACTCATTCGCCAGCCGCTCCGCGGCCTTTAACTCTGCACTATGGCGTTGACCATAACTAAAGCTCAGCGCATAAACTTCATATCCTTGAGACTTGGCAATGGCCAGACAAGTGGCAGAATCCAACCCGCCAGACAATAACACTACAGCTTTTTTCATATTAGATCCCTGTCGATGCATTTGGATTCAAATACCCCTAGTGCCCCGGCTCATCATTCCACAGCAGTTTATGCAATTGAATTTGGAAACGTACGGGAAGATTGTCAGCAATGATCCAGTCAGCGAGTTCAGTGGCATTCTGCTGTCCAAAGCTTGGCGAAAACAAGACATCACATTTCTTATGGAGTTGATGCTCATCGAGTTTCATGCGCGCCCAGTCATAATCCTGTCGAGAACAAATCACAAACTTGACCTCGTCATGAGGATTTAAATAATCCAGATTGCTCCACAAGTTTTTACTCATTTCACCGGAATTGGGCGTCTTTAAATCGAGCACCTTGGTCACGCGGGGATCAACACCGGATACATCCATAGCTCCGCTGGTTTCCAGTGACACCGAGTAACCTCGATCACAAAGTTCAACCAGCAACTCTTCACAGGGCGCTTTTTGCGCCAAAGGTTCACCACCGGTCACCGTAACGAATCGCGGGTTATAAGAGTCGACTTTTTCGACCACCGACTCCATCGGCATATACTGGCCCCCAGTGAAGGCGTATTCAGTATCACAATAGACACATCGCAATGGACAGCCAGTCAGACGAACAAACACGGTCGGCAGCCCCATGGTGCGGGTTTCGCCCTGCAGGGAGTAAAATATTTCGGTTATTCTTAAACGAGACACAGATTTCAGCACTCTGGATAAAGTTTAGCCAGTAAGGGCGCACATTCTAATCGCTTGTGGACGAAAGTAAAGAGAAGGCGCCGCTTAACAGGAAAGCGGCGATTCTGAATAAGATAAATACTATTTTAGTTTTTGCAATTCGGTACGAGCCAGTTGCTCGACAGTGCCATCGTATTTTTCGATCACCTGATTAAAAATGGCTTTCGCTTCATCCAGCTTATTTTGCTGCACCAAAACTTTACCCTGTTTAAAAAGGGCGTCGGGAGCGCGGGATGAGTCGGCATGGCGCGTTGTAACAATGCGATATTCAGCCAGAGCCAAATCGAGCTGCTGACGAATATAATAAATTTGTCCCAGCCAGTAATGCACATTAGCTTCATATTGACTGTTAGGGTAGGTCTTTAAAAACTGCTTGTAAGCGGTCACGGCCTGATCGTATTGCTTATCACGCACCATGGCAAAGATATTCTGATATTCGCCATGTATATCCTGAGCACCAGCGCTACTTGTTGTGCTGGAGGTACTACTGCTAACAGTCGATGAAGTATTTGAACTTCCACTACTGGAAACTGCACCACCTTGAAGCTGAGATAACCTGCGCTCAATATCACGATACAAATCGCGCTGACGATCCTGCAACTGTTTTAACTGATATTCATGTTCTTCAACTTTACCCCGCAATTGCTGTAGTTCCTGTTGGAGCGCATTAAGCTGAAACATGATATCGGCTTGAAGCTGACCACGAGATTCGGCCATTTGTTCCAGCCGCTGCAATCGTTCTTCAATTGATTGAGCAGAAAAACCGAACGCTGAAAACAAAGACAGCACTGAAATCAGTGCTGTCTTTTTAAAGCAAGACGTTGAACTAACCTTCATAGCTCAGAATAGCTCGACGGTTTTGTGACCATGCAGATTCATTGTGTGCAGGGTTAGCCGGCTTTTCTTCACCATAGCTCACAACACGGATTTGCGAAGAAGATACACCGTAGCTGATCAGAATGTCTTTTACGGAGTTACCACGACGCTCACCCAGTGCCAGGTTGTACTCAGGCGTACCGCGCTCGTCACAGTGGCCTTCAACCACAATTTGAACTGCAGGATTACGGCTTAAGTACCAAGCGTGAGCTTTCAGCAGATCCTGATACTCAGCTTTAACGGTTGAATCGTCGAACTCAAAGTAAACCGTACGTACTTCACGTGCTTTGGCATTCGCTTCTGCAGCCAACTCTTCAGCTGTTTTTACAGGCTGTTGAGGAGTGGTAGTGGTTTGGTTTTGCGTTGTATCCGTAGTTGCAGGACCAGTATCAGTATCAGTACTAGAACAGGCAAAAAGGAATAAAGCGGGTAAAGTGATAATGAGGTTTTTCCCCAAACCTTTGATTGACATTGTTGTTGCTCCTATCGTTATTTTTAAAAAGTAAACCTTGGCTTTAAAAAGTTAAACCTAATTCAATAAAAATGGCGACCATGCTGGTGCTTTCACTTCGCCTCGCTTAGCCGGCAATCGCGCTTTAAAGCGTCCATCCGTTGAAACGGCAGCCAAAACCTGACGTCCGTTGTGTATTGTTGCATAGATTACCATGCTTCCATTCGGAGCTAAACTGGGAGACTCATCTAACATGGTGTCGGTCAGGACTTGTAAAATCCCAGTTTCAATATCTTGTATTGCGATATGATAGACACCATTGGTCCGATTAACGAGGATAATGCTTTTTCCATCCGGTGTATAGGTGGCACTGGCATTATATTCTCCTTCAAAAGTGATCCGTTCCGCATTTCCGCCATTTACCGAAACTCGATATATCTGAGGCCGACCGCCTCGGTCGGAGGTGAAAATAATCCAACGACCATCGGGTGAAAAAGAAGGCTCGGTATCGATAACATTGGCCGTGGTATACGTCAATCGACGATACTGGCGCGTTGTTAAGTCTAGAATATAAATTTCTGCATTGCCGTCTTTTGATAAGGTCAACGCCAACTTTTTACCATCTGGCGAAAACTCCGGCGCTGAGTTAATTCCCGGAAACGCAGCAATCATGTCACGTTGGCCGGTGTATATATGCTGAAGATAAATTTCGGAGCGACCATTCTCAAATGACACATAGGCCAACGCACGACCGTCAGGTGTCCAGGTAGGCGACATAATGGCTTCTTTACTGGAAAAAATACGTTGTGGATTGAATCCATCGGAGTCGGCCATATAAAGTTGGAAAGGTTGCACCAAGGTGCGATCCACAGTGACGTAAGCAATTCGAGTAGCAAACGCACCGCGCTCCCCGGTTAGCGCTTCGTAAATCGCATCGGCAACTTGATGGGAATAAAAACGGTAATTCTGTTGCGATGCCACACCACTGCGGTTCAATAACAGGTAATCCTGATTAGTAACCAACTCGCCATCTTCTATTTTTTGTTTCGGTTTAAATACGTCAATTAACTGGTAGCTGACCGTAAACTGACCGGGAGTCAGCTCTTCTACTTTTCCGACAACGACAGCTTCAATACCCTTTTTCTTCCAGGCTTCCAGATTAACTTCCTTATGAGTCACTGGGTGCTCTGGCATTTCGTTGTAGGGCATAGGATTGAAACGGCCGCTGCGTCGTAAATCCGCCGCGACCACAGAGGCGATATCGTGCGGTGGCCGCTCAGCAATTCCTTTATACTCGAAGGGAACAACCGCAATTGGACGGGCGAAGTTCATGCCCTCTTCGATAATAATATCAATGTCGACATTAGCACTCACCGACAATGATACAAAATACAAACTTAAAGTCTTAAACAGTAATTTCATTTTAGTCTTTTTTACCTAATTGAATATTTAAACTTCTTAACTCGTTAATAACATCAGGATCATTACTCATGGGCAGCGGATCCGCTTTGGCAACCGCTCGTTGCGCCGAGTCACAATAACCACCCTGTTCCTCAATTTGAGTGAAACCAAGTAGTATTCCACCTGCTCCTAAGCGAATATTAAAAATGCAATAGCCGGATCGTTCGGGTTGATTCCAGTAACGCTTAATTTTGCTTTCGATACGCACCTTAAACATATCGACTTCCGACATTATCGCCTGACG
>JBFHVL010000178.1:0-6962 GCA_041589565.1 Kangiellaceae bacterium
CATAATCGCGAACAGTTTGCCCTGGCGCTTACTCCGCAAATGGCACCGTTAAGTCATTTGCGTGAAGCCTTGTCATTGGCTTCGACACAAGGTGTTAGTGTGACGGATGAAGCTCAGGCGCTGGAGCTGGCAGGGTTTTCGGTTGGAACTGTCGCGGGGCGGCGCGATAATATTAAAATTACTTATCCAGAAGATTTGGCGCTGGCCAGCTTCTTTCTCTCGCAACGTTAGTTACACAGGACTTTATAATGCGAATTGGCCACGGTTTTGATGCTCATAAATTCGGTGGAGATAAACCGCTTATATTAGGCGGCGTTGAATTTGACCATCAACCCGGATTGTTGGCGCACTCAGATGGTGATGTGGTGTTGCATGCGGTATGTGATGCATTATTAGGAGCCGCAGCGTTAGGTGATATTGGCCGCCACTTTTCCGATCAGGATTCGGCATTTGAAAACATCGATAGTCGAAAGTTATTACACCGGGTCGTCGAAATGGTGAAGGAAAAAGGACTTAAGCCCTTGAATTTGGACGTTACTATTGTCGCTCAGGTACCAAAAATGTCGCCACATATTGAAGCGATGCGCAAAGTGATAGCCGAGGATTGCCAATTGGATATCGGTGCCGTTAACGTAAAAGCCACCACTACCGAAAAAATGGGTTACATAGGTCGTAAAGAGGGCATTGCCGTTCACGCTGTAACTCTATTGGAAAAACTGACCTGATGAATCAATTAGACACCTTACCTCGTGCTAACCCAATAGCGATCACTTCCGCTAAATTCAAACAACAACCTGAAGACTTTGAAGTTACTGAGCAACTGTCATTTGAGCCCAGTGGTGAAGGGGAGCACCTGTTGTTGTGGGTTGAAAAACGTGGCGCTAATACTCAATGGGTTGCGAAACAACTCGCTCGAGTTTTTAACGTAAAAGAGCGTGATGTCGGTTATGCCGGACTCAAAGATCGACATGCAGTTACCCGTCAATGGTTTGGTATTCATTTGCCGGGAAAACCCGATCCCGAATCGCTTTATCAAGACGAAGAGTTCAAAGTTCTGTCATTCACCAGAAATAATAAAAAATTGCGCCATGGGGCTATCACCTATAACCGGTTTAAGTTGATCTTAAATGACGTAAAAGGAGAAAGTGATCACATTGAAACTAACCTTTCTCAAATTAAAACTCAGGGCTTTCCTAATTATTTTGGCGAGCAACGCTTTGGCCGGGTGGAAAATAATGTTGAGCGTGCAGTGGCGATGTTGCGTGGTGAACGACGAGTAAAACGACATCAAAAATCGATTTATCTGTCGGCGCTACGCTCGTGGTTTTTTAATCGCTACTTAGCCGATCGAATTCACGCCAACACCTGGAACTTTCCTCAGGCGGGTGACAAGTTTAACTTAAATGGTTCTCGTTCATTTTTTGATTATCAGGAAGGTGACGGGGAGATTGCTTTGCGTCTGGAGCAAGGTGACATTCATATCGCTGGCCCCATGCCAGGTAAAGACTGGCATGAGCTTATGGCAGACTCCCAGCAACTCAAGTATCTGGAGAAGCTGTGGCAACCCTATGCTGAGACCATCGAACTTATCCCGGCAGACACCGACTGGCGACCACTTAGAGTTATCCCACAGGAACTGCAATGGAGTTGGCTAACCGATGCTCAGTTAAAGCTCGATTTTTGCTTGCCTTCTGGATGTTACGCAACGGGTCTGCTGTATGAGCTGGGAGATTGTGAAGATGCGTCAGTATTGGAGGAACGACCATGAACATCTTGCTGAGTAATGATGATGGTTATTTTGCGCCGGGTCTCAACTGCCTTTATCAGTATTTAGCACGCGAACATCAAGTCACTGTGGTGGCACCTGACAGAAATTGCAGTGGCGCATCAAACTCCCTCACACTGGAAGTGCCTATTCGGGTTAAAGAAACCGAACAGGGGTTTCACTCCGTGACAGGTACACCCACTGACTGTGTTCATGTGGGTACTTACCATATTATGCAGGAAGCACCCGATATTGTGATTGCCGGGATCAACACTGGCGCTAACCTGGGCGACGATGTGCTTTACTCGGGCACGGTTGCTGCAGCGATGGAGGGGCGATCATTGGGCTTTCCGGCCATTGCCGTATCGCTACTAGGGCGCGGTCATCAATGTCGCCATTATGAAACCGCAGCGCAGGCGGTTGTACGAATTTTAGAGCGGTTAAAAGACAACCCCTTGCCGTCCGATAATATTCTCAATGTGAACGTGCCGGACCTTCCTCCAGAAGAAATTGCTGGATATCGATTAACTCGTTTGGGAAGTCGCCACAGAGCTGATACTATAGTTCCTGCAGAAGATCCCAAGGGGCGTCGAGTATACTGGTTGGGTCCAACACCGGGTGCTCAAGATGAATCCGAAGGGACTGATTTTCATGCGGTTGAGAATGGGTATATTTCCATAACACCAATAACTGTCGATCTCACCGCTTATGACTGTTTTGAACAAGTTGGGGAGTGGATGTCGGAGTTATGAATTCAATTCAACTAACGGGCATTGGAATGACCTCGCAGCGGACTCGCGAGCGTTTGATTAATCGGTTAAAGGACGAGGGTATTGCCAATGACAGGGTGCTCAATATTATTGCCAGCACACCGCGTCATTTGTTTGTCGATGAAGCTATTTCTCATCGAGCCTATGAAGACACTGCCTTGCCAATCGGTATGGGGCAGACCATTTCTCAGCCCTTTATTGTTGCCAGAATGAGTGAGCTGTTGCTGGATACCGGTAGCATGCAGAATGTTTTGGAAATCGGAACTGGCTCTGGCTATCAAACGGCCGTATTGGCGCAAATGTTTCAGCAAGTGTTTACCGTTGAACGCATTGGTCCACTGCAACGTATAGCGCAAAAACGATTACGTAATCTAAGAGCCTTTAATGTGCAATATAAACACGGCGATGGCTTTTTGGGCTGGCAGGATAAAGCTCCGTTTGATGCCATTATCGTGACTGCTGCGCCAGAGTCCATTCCACAAGCCCTGGTTGAACAATTGGCTGAAGGCGGACGTATGGTGATCCCTGTCGGCGGACAGCAAGAAGTGCAGGAGCTTATTTTGTTGCAGAAGAATGACGGAGAATTAACGGAACTTAAATTAGAAAAAGTTAAGTTTGTTCCTCTGCTTTCGGGAACGATTGATTAAGTCAGGGACTTCAATTTCTCTCTAGGCTATCGCTGATAACAAGATATAAGCCTAGGGCTAGATCAAATGGTTAATTCTTTTAAATGAAAATATTCAGTCCTTTATACGAAAAATGCTTACGTTGGGCAGGGCACCGTCATGCGACCTATTACCTTGGTGTAATGAGTGTCGCTGAGTCGATATTCTTCCCCATACCCGTCGATGTAATGCTGGCGCCTATGGCATTGGCGCGACGAGATAAGGCATGGTATTACGCGACTCTGTGTACACTGACGTCGGTTGTTGGTGGCTTAATTGGCTACCTTCTTGGTTACTGGGCCTTTGATTCGCTGGTTTATCCTATTTTGGAAGGTGCTGGGTATCTCGGCAAATACCAAGAAGTGGTTGAGTGGTTTGAAAACTATGGAGTGTGGGTCGTCTTTCTGGCAGGCTTTTCACCCTTGCCTTATAAGTTATTTACACTCAGTGCCGGTGCTCTACATATGGCGCTGATTCCATTTTTAGTCGCATCCATCATAGGTCGAGCGGCACGCTTTTATCTAGTTGCTGGCATTATGTATTTCGGTGGTGAAGCGCTGGATAGAAAGCTCAAGCAAACCATTGATTGGCTAGGGTGGTTAGTGATTTTACTTGCAGTTGTTGGTTATTTGATATACAAATACAGTTAGTCAATAAAAATCATAGAGTTAGGGGCTTTTCTTAAAGTAGATCATTGGCTTGATCAAATGATCCTTTGAACATTGCCTAGCGTTTTTTCTTAACCCGAGTCGACTATGTCAGGTTTTACCCAACACAATAAGCCGTATGTACAGGCGCTACGCAGTTTAACGGTAGCTCTTGGTGTATCGGTTTTATTGGCCTGCAGTCACCATGTACCCGCTCCAGTAGTCAATCTTTCGGCTTATTCGGGGTCTCAACTCGGTGCTTCCAATCAAGATGAATTACCCGAATTTCATTTGGTAGAGCCCGGCGATACGTTATTTTCCATTGCCTGGCGCTATGGTGTTGATTATCGACAACTGGCCGACATCAATGACGTGGGTAGTCATTTTAGAATTTATCCTGGTCAAAAGATTAGTTTTGCAATGCGACAAAAGCAGGAAGCTACCGAAGAATTTGATCCACAAGGCCTCAAAGTCGCAGTTCGAGAGGCGTTGGGCCTGCCTATACAATCAGAGCCCAGTTCGGGATCCAATAACAATGCCAGACATAAAGTAAGTAGTCGCTCGCCGCAAATTGCGCAATCTACTGTTGAGCCACCCGATCATCGTAAAAATCGTACAAAAAGTACTCGACAAGTGGCAGGTAATTCAGGTAAAGGTCAATTAAGAGCTGTCAGAGTCGGTCAATGGCACTGGCCAGTTAGAGGCACTATTTTGGAGCGCTTTTCACAAGAACTCCACGGAAATAAAGGGCTGGATATTTCGGCGAGGCCGGGAGAACCAGTTCGAGCAGCAGCCCCAGGACGCGTCGTTTATTCGGGTAATGCGTTAAAAGGCTACGGTAATCTTGTTATTGTGAAGCACAACGATGATTACCTAAGCGCATACGCTCATAACAGTAAAATACACGTCCAGGAGAACGAAATAGTTAAAGCTGGGCAAGTTATTGCCGATATAGGAAACAGTGGTACCGATCAAAGTAAGCTTCACTTTGAAATTAGATACCGAGGTAAGCCAGTGGATCCTATTAAGTACTTACCAAAACTATAAGAAAACAAGCAGATTACCAGGTAGGTTGTCGAGGGACGATACGTACAACCGGCCCGGATGTTCAAAGGTGTTTTTAACACCACAGTTTTAGTGGAGAGGTGAGTTATGAGCAAAAAACTAGAAAAGCTAGAGGACGATGTTGTTGCTGTTGAGGAAGTTGACTCAGAAAATGAAACTTTGTCAGATGCCCTTTCTGATGAATACGCCGAATATCACAAAGTTCACGAAAAATCTTTAGATGCCACTCAGTTATACCTCGGCGAAATTGGTATTAACGCACTGTTAACGGCCGAAGAAGAAGTCTTTTATTCCCGTAAGGCCCAGCGTGGTTGCGAAAAATCTCGCGCTAAAATGATTGAAAGTAATTTGCGCTTGGTGGTGAAGATTGCACGTCGATACACTAACCGCGGACTAGCCTTACTCGACTTAATTGAAGAGGGAAACTTAGGTTTAATTCGAGCCGTCGAAAAATTCGACCCCGAGCGTGGATTCCGTTTCTCTACCTATGCAACCTGGTGGATCCGTCAGACCATCGAACGTGCCATCATGAATCAAACACGTACCATTCGTTTACCGATTCATGTAGTGAAAGAATTAAATGTTTATCTGCGCGCATCTCGCGAATTGGCTCAATCTTTGGACCATGAACCTACAGCAGAAGAAATCGCAGAAAAGCTTGATAAACCTGTTGAAGATGTTACTCGCCTGTTAGGCTTAAATGAACGAATCGCCTCAGTTGATACGCCGTTCATGTCGGACTCTGATAAATCTTTATTGGAAACCATTGCTGATGAACGTGATCTTGGTCCTGCTGAGCAGTTGCAAGATGATGATCTCAAGCAAAACATTGAATACTGGTTAAATGAACTGGGCGAGAAACAACGAGAAGTTATTGCGCGTCGATTTGGCCTGTTAAATTATGAGCCTTCCACTTTAGAGGAAGTGGGCGTAGAAATTGGCTTAACGCGGGAGCGTGTACGACAAATTCAAGTTGAAGCCTTGCGTCGTTTACGTCAACTTCTGGAAAAGCAAGGATTATCTCTGGAAGCTCTGTTCAAAAGCTAATGCAATTAACTCACCTTAAAAACCCGCCGTACGGCGGGTTTTTTATTACCAAAATATTTAGCGACATTTTGTTATTTTTGCGATACTTCGAGCTAGATTAGTTAGATTTGATGAATAAAGTTAGAAGAAAATGAAATTGGAATCTTTTAAGTCGATTTATAAACGCGCGGCTGAGCGTAAAGGCGGCGAAAGTGGTGTTGAGCAACGGCTAAGTAAGCCTAAAAATCCAAAACAGTTAGCAAAAATATCCAATGATCGATACCTGTCCGAGTTTTCCAAAAAAGTATTTCAATCGGGATTCGTCTGGCGTGTGGTTGAAAACAAGTGGCCCAACTTCGAAGAATTATTTTTTGAATTTAATATACAAAAACTATTGATGATGCCTCCGGATATGCTTGAGCGCAAAGCCTCGGATGAGCGCATTATTCGCAATTTACGTAAAGTAAAGTCGATACAGAATAACGCTATCATGATTGATGAAATCCATCGTGAAACAGACAGTTTTGCAAAATGGGTAGCTGACTGGCCCTCTGACAATATTATTGGTTTATGGGCAGAGTTAAAAAAACGTGGTGATCGATTAGGTGGCAATACCGGACCTTACGCATTGCGTGCTATTGGCAAAGATACCTTTTTAATCACACGTGACGTCGAAGCTTATTTTAGAAATCATAAAATAATTGATGGCGGCATAAACACCAAGAAAACCCTAAACACCATTCAAGAATGTTTTAACCAGTGGCGTGATGAGTCGGGAAGAAGTTTACAGGAAATCAGTCGAATAGTTTCGTTTGGTGTTGGGGAGAACGTTGTTTAGATGGAGTCGATCTTTCATAAACGACTTCGGTTATTATCTTAAACCGGACATATCCTACAGCTCACAGCTTATCTGAATCGTACACCCAAAGCTGACATCTATTCATTCGTCGAAAACAGAATTAAATACTATTTATGTAGGTAGTTTTGTCCCAGTTTCCTTTCCGCATATACAGCAAGCCAAATG